>DATNPI010000239.1:0-4353 GCA_036703325.1 Coleofasciculaceae cyanobacterium | reverse complement strand
GGGAAAGATGGCCTCAAAAAATTCGTCGCGCCCCTTATCAGCTGCATCCAGCTTTAAAGAGGACAACCAAATTCTTTTTTGTTCCTCACTCAGAGACGAAAGAGGCTCGTATTCCGACTTACAACAGTTAGAAAGTTGGTTGTAAGCCGATTGCCCAATATTGTGATAAAGAAGCAAGAACGGTTCATCATTATCCTCGCAATTCATGTTGCGGGTGCGAGTGTAAAATTCCTTACCACCGTTGAGCGTTTTATCCGTTGCTACTCTAAACCACCATTCAGGAAGATTTAGGCCATCCAAATGGTTGTGGATATCTCCCCCTTTAGGTAAGTCGAACAAAAAAGCATAAAGTTGCTCTTTCGTAGCTACCTTTTTGAGCTGTTGGAAACGTTCGGAAAAGGAATTTAGACTCTGGGGTGCAAACATCGTTCTAATGCCTTGTTTCTCCTACTTTAGATAGTTGCACTGGTGTCATCAGTAGAGGGGTTTTATTTTGCAAAAATAGCCTCGAAAATAACAATGTCACAAAGTTATTGTGGGGTAGCTGAAGGACACCGAAAAAATTGCAGTAAAACTTAACACCACTCTCAGACTACACTTGTCTTCAGGGGTATACCCTCTGGTAGACTTGAAAACTGGAATAGCCAGTTAAAACCTAGCAAAATCAAGCAGTTGGGAGCACGGGTGTCGTGGAAAATACATTAGGTTTAGAGATTATCGAAGTTGTTGAACAAGCCGCGATCGCATCTGCGAGGTGGATGGGTAAAGGCGATAAAAACACCGCCGACCAAGTGGCGGTAGAAGCGATGCGGGAGCGGATGAACAAAATCTATATGCGGGGTCGCATCGTCATCGGGGAGGGGGAGCGAGACGATGCACCAATGCTCTACATCGGCGAAGAAGTCGGTATCTGTACCCGTGAGGATGCCAAAAGCTACTGCAACCCAGACGAACTGGTTGAGATTGATATTGCCGTTGACCCCTGTGAAGGCACCAACTTGGTCGCCTACGGGCAGAATGGCTCAATGGCAGTGCTGGCGATTGCTGAGAAGGGGGGTCTATTTGCGGCCCCTGACTTTTACATGAAGAAGCTGGCAGCACCACCGCAGGCACAAGGTCATGTAGATATCAATAAATCCGCTACCGAAAACCTGAAAATCCTCTCCGAGTGCTTGAATCGCTCGATTGAGGAATTGGTGGTAGTCGTAATGAAGCGCGAGCGTCACAACGAACTGATTAAGGAAATCCGCGAAGCCGGTGCCAGGGTGCGACTGATTAGCGACGGGGATGTCTCAGCGGCGATCTCCTGCGCCTTTGCCGGTACCAACATCCATGCCCTGATGGGAATTGGTGCAGCACCAGAAGGTGTGATCTCAGCAGCGGCGATGCGGTGCTTGGGTGGACATTTTCAAGGTCAGTTAATCTACGACCCAGCAATCGTGAAAACTGGTCTAATTGGCGAAAGCAAAGAGAGCAACCTTGAGCGGCTGCAGTCAATGAGCATTAACGATCCTGACAAGGTCTACAACGCTGATGAGCTAGCTTCTGGTAAGACAGTGCTGTTTGCGGCTTCTGGCATTACCTCCGGAACCCTAATGGAAGGTGTTCGGTTCTTCCACGGCGGCGCACGGACTGAGAGCCTAGTCATTTCCAATCAGTCACGGACGGCTCGGTTTGTGGACACAATCCATATGTTCGATGAGCCGAAGTACCTACAACTGCACTAGGAACAACACGCTTAGAGAGATCAGTCCAAGCTAGCGCGGTATTTAGTTCGGCGTTCAAGAGAGCAAACGAACTAAACCAGGACTTACGCATATCGATGATTAGCCCCCCTAACCTCCCAACGCAAGGGGGGAACAAGATCTAACTCCCCGCAGATTTGGGGGCATGGAGGGCGAGTGCGTAAGTCCTATAAACTTCTCTTGCCGCCGACGTTCCGCCTTACTCTGAGCTGATAATTTAAAGAATTGGTCAGAATGGAGCCTTTGCACTAGCTATCTTGCTAGGCTAGGGAGAAACAAGGAAATAGATGTGGCTCGGTAGCTTTCTTCAAGTGCTGGTGGCAAGTGATTGTTTAAGATTTACTGATACATTTAAGCCGCAATTGTGGCTTTCTTGTTGTTTAATAGAGCTTCAGGGCGTAAGTCCCGGTCTGGCAACCACCAGAACCACTGTCTCTTCCCAACACCCATACTCTGGGTTGAATAAAAGATTTTTTCAAACATTTCATTTAATGGTAAGTTAAGTCTAATTTTTGAGATTAGGCGGGTTGAACCATCCCTAAATCTCTTTACAAAAATCGTGATATCTGACCAAAAAGACGACAAATATTTGGAGAAAACATGAATATCGCAGTCGTAGGTCTTAGCCACAAAACAGCGCCCGTTGAAGTTCGGGAAAAACTCAGCATTCAAGAAGCGAAGATAGAAAGCGTAACGCAAGAGCTGTGTAGCTACCCTCACATCGAAGAAGTAGCAATACTCAGCACCTGCAATCGCTTGGAAATTTATATCGTTGCGAAAGAAACTGACCAGGGAATTCGAGAATTGTGCCAGTTTCTCTCAGAATTGGGTCAATTTCCTCTGCACCAGCTGCGGCAACACCTATTCATCTTGTTGCATCAAGATGCAGTTATGCACCTGATGCGGGTAGCTGCTGGTCTCGATAGCTTGGTGCTGGGAGAAGGACAAATTTTGGCACAGGTCAAAAATACCCACAAACTCGGTCAGCAATGCAAGGGGATCGGACAGCTGCTCAATCGGCTCTTTAAACAAGCGCTCACAGCAGGCAAGCGAGTTCGCACAGAAACTAGCATCGGTACAGGCGCTGTCTCTATCAGTTCTGCCGCTGTGGAGTTGGCTCAAATTAAAGTCCAGAACTTAGCTGCCTACCGCGTTGCCATCGTCGGCGCAGGTAAAATGTCGTGCTTGTTAGTGAAACACCTCTTGGCAAAAGGTGCCGTTAATATCTCAATCTTGAATCGCTCCTCGCGGCGAGCTGAGGAATTAGCCAGTCAGTTTCCAGACGCCAAGCTGGAACTGTGCCCACTTTCGGAAATGATGGCGGTGATTGCACAGTCGGATCTGGTGTTTACCAGCACGGCTGCCACCGAACCGTTGCTAGACCGCTCAAAACTGGAAGCCACTCTGGAGCCAAATCGCTCTTTGATGCTGTTTGATATCTCTGTGCCTCGAAATGTCGCAGCGGATGTCAATGAACTAGAGAACGTACAGGCGTTCAACGTTGATGACTTAAAAGCCGTTGTGGCACAGAACCAGGAAAGCCGCCGCAAGATGGCGATGGAAGCCGAAGTGCTTTTGGAAGAAGAAGTAGAAGCCTTTGAAGTGTGGTGGCGATCGCTCGAAACAGTCACAACGATTAGCTGCCTACGAGACAAGGTAGAAACAATCCGTGAGCAAGAGCTAGAGAAAGCCTTATCGCGTCTGGGTTCAGAATTTGCCGAAAAACATCAAGAAGTCATCGAAGCCCTAACGCGGGGTATTGTCAATAAAATCCTCCACGACCCAATGGTACAGTTACGGGCAGAGCAGGACATTGAGCGTAGACGCCGAGCGATGCAGTCATTGCAAATACTCTTCAACTTGGATACCGGGGAGCAATTTAGTTAATTAGTTATTAGTCATTAGTTATTAGTTATTAGTAGGGGTACATCAGTTCGTGCCTTTCATCCTGGTAAAGCTAATGACCAATGACTAATGACCAAAAAAAGACGCCTCTGGAACCCAACTTTTCGAATTGTCACCTTGCTCCTGGGGGTAGGGTTCGCCTGGGATTTGCTGTCTCACCTGGTAGCAGAAGTCTTATGGTTCAACGAAGTTGGTTACTTATCCGTGTTCCTCAGACGCTTGCAGACCCAACTGGGTCTGTGGATTGTGGTGTGTACGGTATCAGCTGGGTTTCTACTTGGCAACTTGTTTCTCGCCAATCGACTTAAGCATTTCGACACCAGTTTACTATCCACAATCTTGCCTGAGGAGCCTCTTGGTCGCCGTCAGCGTCTTGACAGGATGAATGTAGGAACGGAACCCCAGGCGGTTCCCCGACCAATTAGAGTGGGGACGAGAACCTCTCTCCAGGAAGACGCTCCAAGGTTTTCCGGCACCCTGGCCTTGCGATCGCTTTTACCTGTAGTGTTCTTTCTCAGCTTACTGGTGGGGGTGATGCTGCTGCACTACAGCAAGATTGCCCTCTCACTTTGGCATCGTGACATGAGCCTCCTCAGCGTCACGCCAGCACTGCCAACTCCCTTTGATTGGATATCCGTGGAAGCGCTTGCTCGACAGCCGTGGAACAATCAGATTTGGGAACTTGGGGTGCTGGCGGTGATTG
>DATNPI010000230.1:0-3334 GCA_036703325.1 Coleofasciculaceae cyanobacterium | reverse complement strand
GGCTATCCAGACTTTGCAACGATTCATGTTACCTACGTTCCTAACGAGCGGGTAGTAGAGTTGAAGGCGCTTAAACTTTACATCAATAGTTATCGCGATCGCTATATCTCTCATGAAGAATCGGTCAATCAAATTCTCGATGACTTTGTGACGGCTTGTGACCCCTTAGAAGTCACTATCAAAGGAGATTTTACTCCACGAGGTAATGTTCACACCGTGATAGAAGTGCGACACCAGAAAGAGGTACATTCTAGTTAAATTGTTTATCGAAAAGTTAACATCTTCCGTGCGGGAAGTCCCCTTAGGTAGCGCCGCGGAGTGAGGGGATGAAAGCGCGGTCAGGGTGTAGCAGATTTAGGACTATCTTGATGCCGAATATATTTGTTCAGGACATCCAAAGATACCCCACCACTCGAATTCACAAAGTACGAACTAGACCAAAAAACGGGTTGACGATAAAACCTGTTGACCTGTTCAGTGTCAAGCATGATAGTAACACGTAGAGTCACATTCCGCTTATATCCAAATAAATCACAAGAAGCCAAGATGCATTACTGGCGCAGGCTTCATAAAGATTTGTTTAATGCCTGTCTTGCCGAAAGGAAGACAGCGTATCAGCGTGAAGGTCGTTCTATCAATTACTTCGACCAGCAAAATGCTTTACCTAAATTCAAAGAGCATTGGGAAGACTATAAAGAGTTAGGTTCTCAAGCTCTACAAGCCACAGTGAAGCGTGTTGACTTCGCTTTTATGAGGTTCTTTCAAGGTTTAGGTAAATACCCAAGATTCAAGTCATCCCGCTATTACCGAGGATGGACTTATCCGGGGGTGGCTGGATGGAAAGCGCAGACAACTGGAGGTAATGGACATCTAGAAATATCAAAGCTAGGTAAGATTCAAATGCGAGGTAAAGCAAGAAGTTGGGGAGTACCAACAACTTGCACTATTCTTTGGAAGAATAACAAATGGTATGTATCCATTACGGTAAAATGCGATGTTCAGCGTCAAACCGGAACTGGAGCTGTTGGCATTGATATTGGCACATTGACGGCTATAGCTTTCGACAATGGGGACAAGATTGATAACCCCCGGTTTCTAGCTTCAGCTCAATTCGATATCAGGAAAGCGTCAAAGGAACTGCGTCGAAAACGCCAGCCTGAGAAGCGCAAATGTCAAGCTTCAAGAAGATGGAAGAAAGCTAGGAAAAAGGTTTCCAAGCTTCAAAACCAAGTAGCGAACAGACGACAGGATTGGACTCATAAAGTGGCAGCACAAATATCTAGCGCTAATAGCTTGGTTGCTACTGAGACGTTGAATGTCAAAAACCTGACCGCTCAGGCTAAAAAAGGCAAGAGAAAACGTCAGAAAGCCGGATTGAATCGCTCAATCCTAGACGTGGGATTTGGGATGTTGCGGAGTGCTATCAAGTACAAAATAGAAGAGGCTGGAGGCTTCTTTATCGAAGTTCCAGCTCAAAAAATCAAACCAAGTCAGACTTGCCCAAAATGCTTGGCGCAAAAGAAAAAAGAGTTGAGCGAACGCATTCATCAATGCGAAAAGTGCGGATACACGGCAGACAGGGATGTGGCATCCGCAATAGGAGAGTCTCAACTGGGCGTTGGGAACCAGCGTCCTAGACGTAGAGCAGGAAGCTCTAGCTGAAACCCCAAACAAATGCGGAGGATTTAGCCAACTTTCTGCGATGAAACGTCAGAAACCCCAGACGTAGCGTAGCGAAGTCCAGGGTAGTTCATCTAGAATTAGTCAGTTAAAAGCTTAATGTAAACCAATTTTTGCTGAAGCGGTAGACTTACTATTCTGTTAGGTCTACCTGTTTCATATAACTCAACAGCCAATTTGCCGCTGTGGCTCGGCGAGTCTGCCTGGGACCAAATTCGCCTATTTTATAGCCTTTGAAACCCAATTGCTCTTTCAACAGCTGTTTATTCTCTGGGAGAATAGAGCGAGTAAGTTTCACTGTTGCGGGGCGGCTCTCAATGAAGTTTGGTGGCTCAGGATATTCCTCCTGCCATTCAGGAGATACACCTGTGATATCCCAATGCATCGTAGCTGAATCATAGCGATATCCCAGATAGTACCAGACTAACTTATTCACTGTATCGTCATCAATTTCTTCATTCAAAATTGCCCAAATTGTATCGGTATTCAGCGGCGGTAGATCAGACATAAGTCGTTGTTACTTCTTGATTTTTAGTTGTGAGAAAAGCTCAACTGTCAACTATAGAGTTTTCTGTACCCTCCTAGTAAGAGTAGCCAGACGACAACAGCCAGCCAGTGAATTACTACTGGCGGCCAGAGGGAACCGCTTTGAATGTAGGCGATGCTACAGGTAAGGCCCAGTAGTGCTGCCAAAATGAGAAAAACTACATTGAAAAAGGTCTTCAATCCCCTGGGAAAGAAGCTCAATGCATTAAGGGGATGATAAACGATAAACATTGCTAAACTGATACATCCCCAGATCCAAAGGTCTGAGACCGATACATATTCCGTGGTTTGAGGGAAGAGTAAAACGCGAAAAAACAGCTCCTCTGTAACGGCTGGTGTTAACAAAGAGGTAGCGATAATTCCGATAAGTGTGAGCCAGGATACTCTCACAACTTCAAATTGTAGAAATCCCCACCGAAATCCGATGGGCAAAGCAATTACGGTAAAGAGCAGTAACAGTCCAACGGCTTGTAACCATGCTTGAGCATCAGGAAGGGTTGAGACTGCCACACTAAGGCGATGAGCAATTGTCATTATCGATGGCAAGTTGACGATGTACTTTGAAAGCATTTAACCACCCTCCCGATCGCGATTCCGATAAACCTTCCACTAATATTCTCTTTAAGTAGTTGAAGGATTGGTTGATGTTCGGGTGCTTTAAGCGATGAGAATTCTCAAACAGCCGCTTCCCTGGCAGGTGGGATTGGTCTTAGTTGCTGGTGTGTTTGCGGTTTCGACAGCGGCAATTTTTATTCGATTAGCGATTGCATCGGCTGGTGTCCGTGGAGTAGGATTTAGCCTGTTCCTGTCAGCTTCTCGTTTGGTGATCGCTTCCCTACTACTGGTACCAGCTTGGCGGAACCTACGGCAAACTCCACTGAGTCCTGGAGCTTTGCGCTATGCTGGCGCGGCTGGTGTCTGTCTCGCCCTACACTTTGCCACCTGGATTACCTCACTTTCCTTCACCTCAATTGCCGCTTCTACTACTTTGGTCACGACCAATCCTGTTTGGGTTGCCCTATTATCCTGGCTTTGGTTTAAAGAAAAGCCGACAAGGCTAACAATTGTTGGGATTGGAGTAGCGTTTGTGGGTGCCGTTCTGATTGGT
>DATNPI010000223.1:0-3312 GCA_036703325.1 Coleofasciculaceae cyanobacterium | reverse complement strand
TTGCTGCTGGTTTTCGTTGTTGCCTTGGCACTGATTTCCCAACTTTACGCCCCTCAGCAAGAACAACCGCTATCTGTCGCTTCGCTACATTGGCCTGAACAGATGGTGACTGAGCGCATCCCATTGACAGCAGCAGAACATCGCTTTTTCGATAACTATCCCTCCCTCGTCCCAGAAAAGCAGCGCTTTGTGTCAGGTGACCTTTCCGGTTCAATCCTGGTGGTAGCGAATACGACTTGGCGCACCTATCATCCCCCAGAAATGTGCTTGCTTGCCATTGGACTTAAAGCAGATCGCATAGAGAGAAAGCAGCTAACGTCGGCTGTACAGGCACGTTGGATGTCTTTGGCAGACGGTAAACTCTCTGCTGCTTATTGGTTTCAATCTCCCAAGCAAACCACTGATGATTTCTTATCACGCCTCTGGAGTGATGTCACTCGGCATCAAAAAAATTGGGTACTAGTTTCCGTTCTCTTTGACGGTTTTCTTAGCCCAGATAGCTCTGAGATTCGTGAGATCACTACTAATATTCATAATGCGATCGACCATAGTCTCGAAGTAGGGTCTAGGAATGCAGGGGAGCAGCACTTACACTCTAGCCCCCCTAACCCCCCAAGTTTGGCGGGAACAAAGCCTTATTTACTCTGGTTTCCTCCAAGATTAGGAGGGGGCTTGCAGGACAGATGGTAATAGCCGAAGGCGTCAGTCCTAGAGAGAATCTCTTCAACCTTTCAAGCTTTAGGCTACAACCATTCTTCGATCTAAATCCAAAAGGAGCGCAGCTATGAAAATGAAGCCGATGTTTAGTGTCATTTTTCACGCCATCTTTTGGATTTGGAATCTCACATTTTTGCTGGTTGTGTATGTAGGCATCTTGCCACTGATTGGGGGTGTATTAATTAGAGCTACATTGGCTGGCGAGATTCCAAGTGAATTCCTCGTCACATTTGTGGCTCTAATTGCGGTACCTACCATCTGTACCGTGGTGGGATGGATGCGTTTCGAAAAACAACCCGTACAGCTAATGCGGCTGTTCTACGGCGTGGAAGCACCACTGTTTCTGCTGTGTCTAATTCGCTTATTCCTGCTCCGAGAACTTACCCCAGCTAGCAACCAGATTATCACCACGATTGTTGTGTGTATCGCCGCCTTTGCCATCGAACTGCTTTATGGCTACATCGGCGAACAGGTAAACCTTGCTCCTACGCGTGGTCGTCCCCTCGTCTGGCTACAGATGGTCTGTCACAGCTTAATGCTGTTGGTTGGGCTATATGTGGGGGTGCTGCTGTTGTTCTATGCCCTACCTACAGCTTGGGTTCTCCTGGGCGAGTTCTTGAAATTTGAGTGGGTAGGAGTATTTGTGCAGCTGTTGACGGTGGATATATTCGCTTGGATCTGGTGGTTGCCGATATTCTTTGCTCTCTTTTGCTTTACCTGTTCCTTGTTTGTTGTTATGCCTGTGGCATTGGCGGCTCTCTACGTTCGCTCTGGAGGTCAGATTTTGCGGGCCTTTGCCTCCCAATATGGTCGAACCCGCACGATTGCAGGCTCCGTTGCTATGGTAGTGGCGTGGGTGACATTGTTCATCTCCTTGCAGCAACAGCCTCAGATTCAGGCTTTTTCTCTGTTAAGCAAACCAGCGTCAACGGATAGCAGTCGGCAAGCACTCTTGGCAAAGTCGGATGTAATTCGTTCGGGGTTACTGAATGCTTACTTATCGTCGTATCGCTATCTCAGTAGCTGGGGAGAAAATGACCATATCCGTGTAATGTATGGCAGCGTTTTTGGTTTGTCAGAGTCGGCTTCCCAAGTCATACAGGATATCTATAATCAGCTGATGTCACCGTTTTTGTATAACGGTTCTCGCTCTGATGGGAAAAAAGCGGAAAAGCTGTATGCGGAGTTCTTTGACAAACCGATTCAAAGAGCGGAACAAGAGGCGATTCAACACGCCTTACAATCGACAGCTAACCGGGAAGAGGCTAAGGCGGGACTTCTGAATATTAACCAGAGGAAGGTGTGGCTGCGATCGCAACAAATTACAGTCAAACCACAGGGCGATTGGGCAGATGTCGAACTTCACGAGGTGTACGAGAACCAAACACCTCAACAGCAGGAGGTATTTTACTCCTTTTCCCTACCGGAAAGCGCAGTTATCACAGGACTATGGCTAGGTGATACCGATAACCGTGAAAAGCGTTTTCCCTTTACTGTCTCACCACGCGGTGCTGCCCAGCAAGTCTACAACGAACAAGTCACAGAACGACAAGACCCGGCTCTAATTGAGCAGGTGGGACCACGGCACTATCGACTCAGAGCATTTCCCATTCCTCCCAAACTCCCACCGCTTTCTAATAACTCCTTACAAGAGCGACCAACAGAGATGCATCTGTGGCTTACCTATAAGGTGATGCGACAAGATGTGGGGTGGGCATTGCCTCAGTTAGGGGAGAAACGCAATATATATTGGAATCATTTCACGAAGCGTATCCAGAATGGACAAGCAGTAAAACGTTTAGACGACTGGTTACCATCCTTCATTAGTGCGGATGGACAGGCTCAACCTACATCGCATCAGGTTAACCTGCCCGGTGGCTACCGCATCTCGGTTAAACCTTTAGCAGATAAAGATTACGTCTTCCCTCAAGGTAAGCGGTTTGCGGTTGTTCTGGATAGCTCTTACAGTATGGCTTCTCATGCCAAGGAGTTAACCCAGACGTTCGACTGGCTGAAAGAAAAGGGCTTTACTGACAATGATTTTACGAACAATGATGCCGATTTATACGTTTCGGCTTCTCCTGGTGCCGAACCTAAGCGCATTGATGACCTCCGTCGCTTTGATGCAGCAAAGATGACCTTCTATGGCACACTACAACTTAAGGAGATTCTCCAGCAGTTTACACAACTGCGAGGCGATACGCCCTATGATGCCATCTTATTGGTGACAGATGAGGGCAGTTATGAGTTGTCTGATGACAAAACAGCTGTACCTGAGATGCCTGCGCCGTTGTGGATGGTGCATATCGGCAGAAAGTTGTCCCCGGCTTATGATGATGCGACTTTAAAAGCGATTCAAGATAGCAGTGGGGGAGTGTCCACTCAAGTTCAAGAGGTGATTGAGCGATTGGCAACTCAAGCTGCATTGGGTCAGTCGGTACTGAGTGTGGTAGATGGGTATGCCTGGTCTATGGAAAAGCCACAAGGGGCGTCTTTACAAGAGGCAACGGTTAAGAAGGATTTTGAGCCAGTGGCAGCGCGGCAGTTAGTACTTGGGCTGGGTAAGGAGAAAGTAAAGGAGCAGTTGGTTCAGCT
>DATNPI010000176.1:0-2709 GCA_036703325.1 Coleofasciculaceae cyanobacterium | reverse complement strand
CTTATATTCTTTCAACAATACAATCCGATGAAGCATCGTGACTGGCTTCGCCTGAAAACAGAAGGCGAACAGATTTGTTCGCGCCTGCGACAGCAAAATTATCAATGCATTAAACAAACTCGTCGCTTGACCTGGCAAATCAGCCTAGAAGGCACATCCTACTTACTGACTTGGCAACCAGCACCCATGAACGACTGGAGTCTCATCCCAAACGACACCACTCCAGCACGAGAAAAGCTCATGCACGTCATTCAAAACACCCTCAACACAGTTACAGGAGAGGAAGTCAAAACCTACCAACGCATTGAGCAACCCGAAGACTTTACTCGTCCTTGGGCGATTGTCCGTCTCTTACCCGACCTAAGACGCTACACAGTCGCCAGATTCCACAACAGAACTGATGCCCAAGACCATCTCAGAGTCCTCAACCGCTTCATACCCGCCGCAGAATTTGAAGTCATCTTCGACACTCCTCCAGATTTAGAGGAAGAAGAGAACTAGCGCGTAAGTTCCATAAACAGTAAAGCAACCATGACAACCTTATTTCGCCGGATTAAACCCTACTCATTTCCCATCACCCTCGACCTCATCGCCAAATTCCTGCACATCCCCAAATCGCTAATTGTACGAGCCGAATGTTGGGCTTATGTTTTATTTGTCCATCGTTGTGACAAGGGAGGACAATTCATCAGCTACCGTAAACTTGCAATGTGGATTGAAGCAGTCGTTTCCCTAATCAAAAAAAGCACCACCCTCGAAGACCTTTGGCAAATGGGGTTATGGATTAAACAAGAGTGCGATAAGTTTGAATACGACAAGCCTGTCCTGGAATACCTACGCCGTGTTTGGGCAAAACACAGAGACTATCTCAGAGACTTGCAACAAGGAAGTGATGCAACAGCTTGAAAGGTTGTAGCCATCTAGAATGAGATTTGAAAAGGAAGGCGTTACCTGAAGTGCAAACGCGATCGCAAAAAGCACCTCTGCCATAAACTCTTGAGCCATTAAGTTACATCTAAGTAATTAAGGTCACAGACTCAGTAAATCTCATACAAGCTATGGATACCATCACGTTAACTATTCCCCGCCTCACCCCAGAGAGTTTCCTCGAACTCTGCCAAGCCAATCGGGACTTACAGCTAGAACGTTCCGCGACAGGAGAAGTAATCATTATGCCTCCAACTTTTCCCTGGACAGGCAAGCAGAATTTTGGAATTATCGCGCAACTCGGTGCTTGGATTGATAGGACAGGCTTAGGTTATGGCTTTGACTCCTCAACCGGATTTACTCTACCTAATGGTGCTGTGCGATCGCCTGATGCTAGTTGGGTAAGTAATGAGCGATGGGAGGCTTTGAGTGAGACTCAGCAAAAGGAAGAGTTTTCTCCCCTATCTCCCGATTTTGTGGTGGAATTGCGCTCTAGTAGTGACTCCCTGAAGAAGCTAAGAGAAAAAATGCAGGAGTATATCGACAATGGAGTTCGTTTAGGCTGGTTGATTGACACTACGAACAAGCAAGTGGAAATCTACCACCTAGGGCATGATGTGGAAGTGTTGCAATCTCCTACGACGCTATCAGGTGAGGATGTACTGCCAGGGTTTGTATTGGATTTGAACAAGGTTTGGTAAGGGGCGAAGTGCTAACGCGCCGCTTCCCTAACGCACCTAAGTAGATTCATCGATGGCGTGGTGAAGGCGATCGCATCTCAAGTGGCTACTGAGGAGATGCGCTTGCAACGTCTCACTTGCTAGTTCTAAAAATATCGGTGATTAGTATTACCTGCCTTCGCCTACTACAACTGCACTAAGAGTAAAAAAAACGTTATGGAAACTGATAAACTACCAGTTTCCCTTTTTTGGCTATTGGTATATTGATGCACAAATTTTTCATTGTGTCTTTATCCGCTCTGTTCATTTCCACTCCTGCGATGGCAGCAGAAAATTTAAATTCCCAACTCGTCAAGGTCGTCTGTCGTCAGCAGTGGTGGCAAGCCGTTCGTGTAGTGGATAGAATGACGGCTGAGTCGGAGCCTCAATATCGCAAACAGTTACGAGCTTACCGTACCCGATTGGTTCGTATTGCTCGGTCTCGCGTGCCAACGATGAGTCCTGATTGTGCAAGGGATAGTCTCCCTCGCTCTGGATTACCTAACGTCCAACTAGTGCCTTCACAGTTTCGACCACCAGAGTGATGTCTAGCTAGAACAATTCTCACTTGGCGATCGCTCTCCAGTAGTTTCATTGATAATGGCGTAGCGATCGCATTGTGCTAACCTCTCCGAAAAGGCGATCGCTCCCCAGCTCAGTACCCGACCCGATTTACTCAGTACTGATTTACTAGTTGGCATTGTCTACGAATAGCCAAGAGTTGTCGCACAGGCAATTCGACACATAGGATTAGCGAGTTAGAAGTTGATAGTCGAGTAATCAAAACCTCGTTATTCTGAATTCTATTGTGCAAAAGTGACAAAGAAGACTGAGTCAGGACTTACGCAACACCTGAGTGTCATGCTGAACGAAACGTAGTGTAGTGAAGCATCTCGGAGATTCTTCACTTCGCTATCGCTGGGTTCAGAATGACATAATTTCGTTAAAATGCGTAAGTCCTGTGAGTGTGAATATGTCGGAAAACCGTAGACTGGATGCCTTCTCGCTAGCTGCCTTGCTGGTGTCCGCACATTATGGCTTGGGGTTTCTCCTCGGAACCGCT
>DATNPI010000170.1:0-32179 GCA_036703325.1 Coleofasciculaceae cyanobacterium | reverse complement strand
AAATTCTTCAGCATAGATGACGAGGATGATTAAGAGATTTGTTCACAGATTACCAGAAATTACTAATCCAACCAAGACCGTGTAAGAATTAGAGCATCCCGTCGATTCACTACAATCGTTGTGCTGCAAAATTGAAAAATTTATTAACAAGTTCTTTATACTCACATCTTGCACTATCCCTTTCACCCGACAGGGATTTAACTCCTAGGGCTTTTAGCGAAAGTTCATTGAAATGCATAGAAACTAAGTATTGTTTTTTCTCTGGTTTTATTGAGAGGGCTTGGACTATTAGCCAGGAAATTAGTTCCCTGGTGGGTGAGTAAACAAGTCCAAGCTCTCAGTTAGAAATACTCTATTAGATTTTAAGGAAATTTCTCTCTTGTGAAAGTAAATTTATCCTTGTAAAAATATTTTCTAAATCTCTAAATCTTCCCGGAATTGGTTATTTATCGCTAGTATTACTAAAAAAATAGGCTTAGTACTAATAGAAGAAAGCGGGAAACAGTGCAAAAAAAAGCTTTAATCACCGGATTAACGGGTCAAGACGGCTCCTACCTAGCCGAACTCCTCATCGCCAAAGGCTACCAAGTTTTCGGCTTAGTCCGCCGTTCCAGTTCTAGCAACATCAGTCGCATCAGCCATCTCTCAGGAAATGTCCAGATTCTCTCTGGCGACCTCTTAGATCAATCGTCTCTCATGGATGTTATCACTGAAGCCCAACCTGACGAAATCTATAACCTCGCCTCCCAAAGCTACATTCCCACATCTTGGACACAGCCAGCCCTAACAGCTGAATACACCGCCCTCGGTGTATCTCGCTTGCTAGAATCTATCCGCCGTTGCAAACCCGACGCTAAATTCTACCAAGCCTCCAGCAGCGAAGTCTTTGGTCAGCCTGACGAATCCCCCCAAACTGAGCATACTGCCTTCCGTCCCCGTAACCCCTACGGCGCTGCCAAAGCCTATGCTCACTGGATGACCCTCAACTATCGCCAACAATATAACCTCTACACCTGCTGCGGTATCACTTACACTCACGAATCTCCTCGACGCGGCACGGAATTCGTCTTTCGGAAAATCACTAGCACAACGGCTGCGATTAAACTGGGACTAGCCAATGAACTGAAGCTAGGCAACCTAGAAGCTCGTCGAGACTGGTGCTTTGCCAAAGATGCCGTCTACGCCATGTGGTTGATGCTACAGCAAGAGCAGCCCGATGACTATATCATTGCCAGTGGTGAAACCCGCTCGGTCAAAGAACTGGTAGAGTGTGCCTTTAACTATGTTGGATTGAATTGGCAAGACTATGTCTCTGTCGATCCCGCCTTTTACCGACCGGATGAACCTATACAGTTAGTGGGTTGTATTGATAAAATTCACACCCAGCTAGGTTGGAAGCCCCATTACTCCTTCGAGAGGCTGATTGAACTAATGGTCGATCATGACCTCAAAGAACTGACTAACGGGAAAGCATCAGGTTTCTCAGGCTGAAGGTTGTCATTGCCCCAAAACCATTGCTATCCCGATCAAAAAGCTGTATCTCTGGGAGATAACCAAAAAAGCTACGCTTCAGGCTTATAGAAGCCTTGTGGAATGAGCAATCTCGATAAGTATTCTTTTAATAAATTGCTGATTAATCTTTCTTATCTTCTGTCTAGACCTACGGGAACGACAACTTACATCCTCAATCTTCTTCCTTACTTACATCCTCTGGAACCAACCCTTCTGGTTGCTCAAAGTATCTCCCAGTACTCCTGTCACTTAGTTCCCAGTGGTTTGACTCCGGAACAAGGTTTAAAAGGACATCTCCGACGCCTCTTGTGGACTCAGCTACAGTTGCCGCGAATCTACCAGAAACAGCGATCGCATCTCCTGTTTTCCCCAATTCCAGAAGCCCCCCTCAATACCGGCAGTCGCTACATTGTCACCGTCCACGACCTGATTCCCCTGCGTTTTCCCAAACGCCGTTCTCCCCTAACGCCCTATTTCCGCTACTACATCCCCCAGGTTCTCACCCAAGCAGAACATATCATTTGTGACTCCGTTTCTACAGCCAAGGACATCACTGACTTCTTCCATATCCCGTCTGACAAAATTACTACAGTTCTCCTCGCCCACGACGCCAAAGACTTCCGCTTTCTCGACTTACCCACCAGCAATTATTTCCTATACCTTGGGCGTCACGACCCGTATAAAAATTTACATCGGCTGATCGATGCCTTGGCGGCGCTGCCAAGTAGTCATGACTGCGAACTGTGGATTGCCGGCCCAGCTGATCGGCGCTACACGCCCACCCTACAGGCGCAAGTAGAGCAGTTGGGTCTAACCCATCAGGTAAAATTCCTTGACTACGTTCCTTACGACCAGCTACCGACAATCATCAACCAAGCGATCGCTCTCGTCTTCCCCACCCTCTGGGAAGGCTTTGGTCTCCCTGTCCTCGAAGCAATGGCATGCGGCACTCCTGTCATTACGTCCAACCTCTCGTCTTTACCCGAAGTTGCCGGTGATGCTGCCCTTTTGGTCAATCCTTACAATATTGGCGAAATCAGCGAAGCCATGCAGTCTGTAGCCACTGATTCAATTTTGCGATCGCGTTTACGCACCCTCGGCCTCAACCGCGCTAGTCAATTCAGCTGGGCAAAAACTGGACAGGCTACTGTCGAAGTTTTACAGCAATATCTCTAACGCTGCCAAATCACTAGAACGACCCCACCAATAATCAAACCCAAACCAACTACGCGACTCCCAGGAATCGACTCCTGAAAAGCAAAGTGGCCAAGTAGGACAGAAAAAACGTAGATTAGGGCGGCAGAAGGGCCAACAACGCTGAGTTTGACACGGGTAAGCAACAGAATGTAAGCGATCGCCCCTAGTCCATAGCAGACAAGGCCACCTAACAACTCCGGCGTTATGACAATACTCAAAACATGATTGACTAGATTGCTGGCAGTGACCTTTCCTAACTTTAGTGCTCCTACCTTCAGGAAAAATTGCCCTAGTGCACTAGCAACGATTGAGACAAGTAACAGACCAAACTCTTGTGGAGTCACAACCAAAATCCTTTTGCAAGCTGAGCAATTAACTAATTTACAACCAGCACGAGCATAATGGTGAATGCAAGCGGTAGCAACTGATTCAGCTTGGCGAGAGCGCCTCCGCATCCTCAGCCTCAACCGCACCGAGGAGATTTAGCTAGGCAAAAACCGGATAAGATACCGTTGAGGTTCTCAAGCGATACTTGTAGAGCGTCGGTTTACTAATCAGTGAATATACTTTAAATATTGTTTAGCATTTCACGCTCCCTATAAGAAATTTACTGAATTTGCTATTGGTTAGAGTGGTAGGTGCAATTTCCCAGTGGATAAGATACGCAGCGATCGCATTTAGTCATTCTTAGGAATATCACTCTTTACTGTCCTGCTATATATTTGCCACTGATATATCACAGGTTTTGTTTGTTCGCTCATTAATTTGTCTGGCAAGGATAGCGAACAGGAATTTTTTGTAATCTAATATAATTACCTGCCAACTCAAGTTAATTTATGCCAGCCAAAGATTTATTTCATAATACAGTTAAAACAGCCCTCGAAAAAGATGGATGGACAATTACTGACGAGCATCTATTTATTCAAGTTGAGGATGTTGATTTTTACATAGACTTAACAGCAGAGAGAATCTTAGCTGCTGAAAAAACTGGTCGAAAGATAGCTGTAGAGGTAAAATCTTTTTTAGGAGCGTCAGATGTGACTGAGTTTCACACGGCACTAGGTCAATGTCTCAACTACCGTTCAGCATTGAGGTTGACAGAACCCGAGCGGAATTTGTATTTAGCCGTTCCGGTAGATGTTTACGATGAGTTTTTTAGTCGTAGGTTTATTCAAAGAATTATTGGCGAATATCAACTAAAATTACTAATTTTTAACCCAGTTCAAGAGGAGATTGTTATATGGAGAGACTGAATTACAAAGAAATAGTACAAAAACTTCTTGAAAGTCACGTAAAAAATCGCTCAAATAGTCAAACAGAAGTACAACTGATATTTGATACGGAGCGCGATCGCTATCAAGTTCTTAATATTGGTTGGCAAGATCTAACGCGGATATTTGGTTGTATCATTTACGTGGAAATTAAAGATGGTAAAATTTGGATTGAACGCGATGGAACGGAAATCGGAGTTGCTAATGAATTAGTAGAAGCTGGAATTCCTAAGCAAGATATAGTTTTGGCTTTTAAAGCCCCGTATAAACGGAAATTTACTGAGTTTGCTGCTAGTTGAAGCAAATAGGAGCGATCACCTAGCCGACCAGATACGCGGCGATCGGTTAGGTACTCAAATCGACATAGCATCAGCGCTCAGAGGTTGAAGCTCAGGGCGCTGGGTTTTGCTATTTTTGCCATCTTAACGTCTGCTGCTAACTCTTCATATTGGATATTTAGTTCCTTCGCTCTGCATACATCGGGATGGTCAAACTTTACACTTCAGACTTCTTTAGTCAGGTAATCAGCGTTGACAAAAGCGGTATTCTGTGGATAGGCGAAGCATTCGAGGAGCAATTATATCGCACTCGCCCAAGATTTCTGCTCCGGAAGGCTACTCAGCAGCAAAGCGACACAGCAGACCGATCACCTTACAACATCTTTTCCAGAAACTGCTTGGCGCGATCGCACTTGGGATTGCTAAAGAACTCCCTCGGCGATGCATCTTCCGCCAATCGCCCCCCATCGAGAAACAAAATGCGATCGGCAACTTCTCGCGCAAACCCCATTTCATGGGTGACAATTGCCATCGTGATACCCGTTTTGGTAAGGTCTTTCATCACCTCCAACACCTCTTTCACCATTTCTGGGTCAAGTGCCGAGGTAGGTTCATCAAACAACATGATATCTGGCTTCATTGCCAAAGAACGCGCGATCGCTACCCGCTGCTTTTGTCCTCCTGATAACTTCGAGGGATAAACATCCGCCTTCTCTACTAAACCCACTTTTGCCAGCAGTTCCAATCCGTCTCTGCGCGCCTCCCCCTCAGAGACGTGCTTCACCTTAGTCGGCGCGTACATCACGTTTTGTAGGGTAGTCATGTGAGGGAAAAGATGGAAATGCTGAAACACCATGCCGACATTCTGACGAATTTTCATAATGTCAGTTTTTGGGGATGTAATGTCTACGCCGTCAATGTATATCTTCCCAGCAGTCGGAACTTCAAGTAAGTTCATGCAACGAAGAAAGGTTGACTTTCCCGAACCCGAAGGACCAATAATCGCGACAACTTCCCCTTTATTAATCTCCGTAGAAATCCGTTTCAGAACCTTGAGATTTCCGAAAGATTTATCCAGACCTTCAACTTTGACAGCGATGTTGGAGTTTCCCTTCCCGTGCATATCCTTTTTAGCTGCTACGTTGTAATCTCCGTTCAAGTGCATACCCCCCCCAAGTCAAAGTCATGACCATCAAGTAATAAATGATGCCCGCAAATAACAGCGGTTCAAAGTAGATATATTTTTCTGCTCCCACAACTTGAGCACGGCGTAATAAGTCAGTCACACCGATAGTTGAGACCAAAGCCGAGTCTTTGAGCAGAGCAATACTCTCATTCACCAGCGCCGGTAAAATGTTTTTTAACGCTTGTGGCAGAATAATGTCCGACATCATTGGTTGGTAGGGAACACCCAGCGACAGGGCAGCTTCGCGTTGTCCTTTGTCAACGGCGAGAATCCCGGCCCGGATTGTCTCAGAAATGTAAGCTCCTGAGTTCAGAGTAAACGTGATGACGCCTGCTAACAAGGCGGGAATATTGTAGCCAGTCAGTTGGGGCGTTGCGTAATATACTAAAGCGATTTGCAACAGTAGTGGTGTGCCTCGGAATATAGATGTATAGGCATTGGCGAACCATAACAGTGGCTTGATGGTAGAAATCTTAAACAAAGCCAGCACCACGCCCCAAATGAATCCCAAAATCGCTGATATGGCGGTAAATTTTAGCGTTTCTAATATTCCTCCAATAATGTAAGGAATACTCGGTCCTATCTTGGCAAACGATAAGCTGGCATTGCTGCCTTTTTCCGGTTGCCCACTGCTGGCTTCAGTTTTTACAGGGGCTTCAAACCACTTTTTCACCAAACTTTCTAGTTCACCGCTCTCTTTCATTTGCTTAAGAACGCGGTTAAAGTCATTGATTTGTTTTGACCCTTTGGGAAAAGCAATAGCCGAACCCGCTGCCTCCGTATTGGGAATGGTATTAAATTCCAAATCCGGGTTATTTGCTATAAATCCCTTGGCGATTGTATCTTCTATAATCGCGGCTTGGATTCGACCCGCCTTAACTTCTTGGATAATTTCAGCCGTTTTATTAAGAGATACAAGCTTTACATCCTTAAATTTTTGGGCGGCTTCTTCTTGAATTGAACCCAGCTGGACGCCGACTCTTTTTCCGGCTAAATCTTCTGGTTTTTTTAGGTTACTATCTTTTTTCGCAATAATTGTATTTTTTGCTTCGTAGTAAATATCGGAGAAATCTACATTTTTCTTGCGCTCTTCAGTGGGAGTCATGCCAGCCATGGCAAAGTCAGCCCGACCCGATTGCAAGGCAGGAATTATGCCGTTGAAGTCTGTATCACTAATTTCAAGTTGGAGGTCCAGCTCTTTGGTAATTCTATTGGCAATATCTACATCAAAGCCGATAATTTCACCTTTACCCCTAGCCGTATCTCGAAACTCATAAGGAGGATAGTCAGCAGAAGTAACCATCACCAATTTTTCTGGGTTACCTCCTGGCTGTTGTGCTACAACACTGTTAACTCTTCCATACGCAGCAATGAAATTTATTGCCAGCGCAGCAACGAGTGAGATGGTAAATAACCATCCAAACTTTTTTATTTTTAACATTTTCTCACCCAAATTAATAAGGAGTTAACGATTAAAATCTTTAAAAAATTGAATCCGGATTAGAAAATTGTACCATGTGTTATAAATAACAATTAGCGTGACGATAATCTAAAGTGCCATACCTCTAGAGATGTATTTTTTGAAGCGCGAACTAGAGCTTAAAAGGCAACTGTATATGCTGTATATACTGATAAAGACAACGGTATGTTTTGATACGAAAGTTTAAATTTTACTCCTCACCGAGTTGGTGGCGGCGGAGGTTAGTTAGAATTTGCTATCACCATTCTTAGATATTGTTGGCTACAGCCGCTAGCTACAATAAAAATGTACCGGCGCAAATTATTGCGTCCCCGGTAATTTAACTATGGTTGCTCAAGGAATGCGGTTATGACCCTGCCAATTGTTGCTGTTATTGGACGCCCGAATGTGGGCAAATCTACTCTTGTCAATCGCTTGGCAGGCGTGACTGATGCGATTGTGCATGATGAGCCAGGAGTGACACGCGATCGCACTTACCGCGCCGCTTTCTGGCAAGACCGCGAGTACCTGGTTGTCGATACGGGGGGCTTGGTGTTTGATGATGAAACCGAATTCTTGCCCCTGATTCGGGAACAGGCAATAGCGGCGCTCAGGGAAGCGAGTGCCGCTATATTTGTCGTGGATGGTCAGCAGGGGCCGATGCCTGCTGATGAAGCGATCGCAGAATGGTTGCGTCAACAAACCGTGCCAGTTCTCCTCGCCGTTAATAAATGCGAATCGCCGCAACAGGGACTTATCCAGTCCGCCCAGTTTTGGGAACTAGGCTTAGGAGAACCCTTTCCCGTTTCTGCTATTCATGGCGGTGGCACCGGCGAACTGCTCGATGAGTTGATTACCTACTTACCAGCCGTAGATGCGCTCCCAGAAACTCCAGAGATTAAAGTCGCCATTGTCGGACGCCCAAACGTTGGCAAGTCCAGCTTATTAAACTCCCTCACTGGCGAAAATCGCTCCATCGTTAGCCCGATCTCCGGCACTACTCGCGATGCCATTGATATGGTCGTAGAACGTGCTGGTGACCCAGAAAACGGCGTTGAAGCAAACACCTATCGCCTCATCGACACGGCTGGGATTCGCAAAAAGAAAAACGTTGAATACGGGCCGGAATTCTTTGGCATTAATCGTGCCTTCAAAGCCATTCGTCGCTCAGATGTGGTTTTACTGGTCATTGACGCTCTTGATGGGGTCACAGAGCAAGACCAAAAACTAGCAGGGCGAATTGCGGAGGAAGGACGTGCGGCTGTCATCATCGTCAATAAATGGGATGCGGTTGACAAAGATTCCTACACGATTTACGAACACGAAAAACTCGTCAAAGACCGATTGCATTTTGTTGAGTGGGCCGAAATGATTTTTGTCAGTGCTCTGACTGGCCAGCGGGTAGAAAAGATTCTGAATTTGGTTGACACCGCTGCTGAACAGCACCAGCGTCGTGTAACGACAGCGGTAATTAATGAAGTGCTACAAGAAGCTGTTAGCTGGCATTCTCCGCCCACCTCTCGGCAGGGGCGTCAGGGCAAAATATACTATGGCACTCAGGTTAAAAGTCATCCACCAACCATTGCCCTATTTGTTAATGATCCGAAACGCTTCAATGAAAATTACCGCCGTTTCGTCGAGCGTCAGTTCCGGCAACAGTTGGGCTTCACAGGGACGCCACTGCGCTTGCTGTGGCGAGGCAAGAAACCTCGTGAGGCGGGAGATGCCCATATCAGCGCTAATCGAGCTACTCGTGTTTAATACTGGTCAGTTGTCAGCAGTCAGTAGTTAGTAGCAATGGACAATTGACAACTGACAACTGACAACTGACTAAGAACAAAAATGGATTTACTGCGATCGCTACCCTTGGGGCTATACCTGGAACAACCAGTGACCTGGTTACACCATCTGGACTCTAGGGTAAAATTCATCTGGCTCATGAGCTTTCTAATCGCTCCTCTACTAGCAAATCCCTTTTGCCGTCTAGCGCTGGTGGGCCTGTTGATTCTGCTGACCCTCTTGGCGGCGATTCCACTACGGGTATGGCGTCAGCAAATGGGTTGGCTGCTGCTGCTGAGTTTTTTTGTCCTGGTTGTGGCCTTGTTTGCTCCTGACGGGCTGAATGCCAGCCACCAGCCACGCCTCCCCGCCGCCGATCTGGCTTTGCCTCAGCCTACCTCTTACCAATATGTCTGGTTTAAGTTAAATCAGGGGCTAATCAACCTGACGATTAGTCGTCGGTCTGTAGACCTGGCTATTCGCGTCAGTACGCTGCTATTTACCGTGATCTACAGCAGCACCCTGTACCTACTCACAACAGCACCAGAAGAAATTACTGCTGGATTAGAAAGCTTGATGCGACCCTTGCGCCGTCTGAATGTGCCGGTGACCGAAATTGCCCTCACCTTAACCCTTTCTCTACGCTTCATTCCCCTAGTGCTGGAAGAAGTACAGAATTTGATTCGTTCTGTACGTACCCGTGCTATAAACTGGCAAAAGCTGGGCATTCGGAAAAGCCTTCAAGTCTGGTTAATGGTTTCGGAGCGGCTGCTGGAAAATCTCCTGTTGAGAGCCGAGCAAATTGCTAGTGCGATGACCGTGCGGGGCTTCACCAGTCCAAATGAACATCGGGTACAGTGGCATCAGCTACGCCTGCGTAGGGGCGACTGGGTAGCACTGGGGAGTTTGATTTTGTTCTGGGGCGCACGACTGGCTTGGGGAGGAATGATTTAGCTGCTGGACGGCTGGCAAGCAGTCTGTCTCTGGGAACCAGTAGTGCCTTTTGTTGCACTAGTGACAACTGAGCATGTGTCAGGAGTTCAAGATTATTGCATTGCCACGGCTCTCAGAGTTTGCGACAATCGGCAGTCATAGTGAGTTAAAAATCTTTCTTAATGCAGACGATGACTCTCCGTAAATACCGAAACAAGCTATTATCTGCATAACTTTAACCGGAGCAGCGCTTCTGCCCTCCGAGTTACTCCTCCTAATCCCCCAACCGGGGATGGGTATTTGTAGCGTGGATGTTGATGAACACCGAAACCTACCTGAATCACCCGACGTTTGGTCTGCTTTTTCGAGTTTGCATGGTTGAAGAAGGCCAGGAATTGTTCACCACACTCTATGCCCAGCGCCTATTTTTTGTGGTGACAACTAGTCCTAACGGTCTTGCCTTTGAACCGATCGGTCGTTCAGATGCTCGTCTTTTAGTGGAAAATCGCCTCCGCCTGCTCCGTCGCACTGGGCCATCCCAGGATTTTGAGCAGCTTCAGCTCGTCCATAAGCAAACTTTCCAATGACTGGCTTAATCACAGAACGCATTGTCAATATTCGTCAACAGCTACCGCCAGGAGTCCGGCTGATTGCCGTGACCAAACAAGTGTCGGTGGACGCCATGCGAGAGGCTTATGCCGCCGGGGTTCGAGATTTTGGCGAGAGCAAAGTTCAAGAAGCAGAAGCCAAACTTGCCCAACTCGGCGATTTACCAGACCTCAACTGGCATCTAATTGGGCATCTACAGAGCAACAAAGCCAAAAAGGCAGTGGAACACTTTCAGTGGATTCACTCTTGCGACAGTTTAAACTTAGCCCAGCGCCTGAATCGACTAGCCGTTGAGCTATCCTTGAGACCGAAAATCTGCCTCCAAGTCAAAGTTGCGCCAGATCCTAATAAGTACGGTTGGACTGTACCAGAGCTGCTAGCAGATTTATCAGAACTCAATCAATGCGACGCCCTAAACATTCAAGGGTTAATGACTATTCTCCCACTAGGATTGTCCCAGCAGGAGAGTTTGGAGGTTTTTGAGCGTACCCGTGAATTAGCTGAAAAAGTTAGGCAGCAAAACTGGTCGAATCTTCAAATGCAGGAGCTGTCGATGGGAATGTCAAACGATTACTCTCTCGCCGTGCAAGCGGGTGCAACTATGGTGCGGCTGGGGCGAATTATTTTTGGTGAACGGACAGCGTAAAAGAGGGACTAGAGGCTAGGGACTGGGGACTGGGGACTGGGGGAGATGTAGTCGATACTCACTTAACTTCGCTCAAATCTCTTTTTCTAGCCCCCAGCCTCTGGCCCCTAGTCCCTACTCGTCTAAGCATGGGCTAATATATTGCCAACCTAACTTTATTATGGGTATTGTTGCCCTTATAGTGACTTGGCGTTTCTCGCAGTGTTTTTGTAAGACTACCTGCTTTTCGGAGGCTGATGTATACTTTTGACTTACTTTTGAGAGGCTCCCACAGTGAAAAGTGCTAGTGGGTCGAGCGTAAGAACACTATCTTCCGTTCTTTTCAATCTAAACAAACATCTGTTGAAGACTATTGCCTCAAAGAATAGCGATCGTCAGGTTTTTAGCGTCAAACTGAAGTTGTGATGGAGAGTGTACTATGAATAACATTTTTACCAAGCTACGAGACTTTGTGGGTCTCAATGAACCAGTCGAGTACGAATACGAGTACGAAGACGAGGGGGATGCCTACCAAAATCTCTATCAGCAAGAGCAGCAAGTGCAACCGCCACCACCGCCGCCGGAGGAAGAACGTCCTAACCGACGTCGTGTTCGGGAGCGCACAGTTGTAGGATCGGAAGCAGGAATGGGGACAACAACAATGAATAACGTGATTGGAATGCCTGGAGCGGTCAACGGTCTGTCGGAAGTAGCGGTAATTGAACCTCGTTCGTTTGAAGAAATGCCGCAGGTAATTCAGGCACTGCGAGAGCGCAAGTCGGTGGTGTTAAATCTGACCATTATGGACCCAGACCAAGCACAACGAGCAGTGGACTTTGTGGCGGGTGGCACCTATGCGATCGATGGTCATCAGGAGCGAATTGGCGAAAGTATATTCTTATTTACACCAAGCTGTGTTCAGGTCAGTACGCAGTCAGGTGTCATTCACGAAGTAGCTACGCAGCATATGCGTACTCCCCGTCCCGCCGCTCCGGCTCCTGCCTGGGCGTCTGAACAGGAGCGGATGGCTCAGTAACGATTTTAGATTTTAAATTGAGTCTAGAATCCAAAATCGTTCGACTGAGCGTCTCCGCCCTGAGCTTGTCGAAGGGTCACGCCGAAGTCCAAAATCCAAAATTCACCAGAAGTGGGGTGCTAGGTTGTCGATTAAGCTTGGCATGATTGGTGGCGGGGTAATGGGAGAGGCACTCTTATCCCGCTTGATTGCTCAAGAACTGTATCGCCCTGATGATGTCTTGGTGAGTGAGCCACAAGCGTCCAGGCGTGAGGTTTTGGCGCGGCAATACGGTATCAAGGTAACGTCTGATAACCGAGCAGCAGCGGCGGCCTCGGATGTCTTGGTGTTGGCAATTAAGCCCCAAGTGTTTGAAGCGGTAGCGAAAAACATAACAGAGGGTGATGGTGACGCAAGTCTTGCGCCAGAGCAGCGACCAGTGGTGGTCTCGATTTTAGCGGGTGTGTCTTTGAACCAGCTGGAAGCCGCTTTTGGGGGTCAGCCAGTCATCCGGGCAATGCCTAATACCCCAGCAACGGTAGGGGCTGGGATCACAGCGATCGCCCCTGGGAAAGCTGTCAAGCCTATCCATATGGAACAGGCAAGCGCAATCTTTCAGGCGGTGGGCGAGGTGGTAGAGGTGCCGGAGCTATTGATGGATGCGGTGACGGGTTTATCGGGTTCGGGACCGGCGTATGTGGCAATCCTCATAGAAGCTCTCGCGGATGGGGGAGTAGCAGCCGGGTTACCGAGAGCGATCGCATCTTCGTTAGCGCTCTCTACAGTCCTGGGTACAGCTCAACTATTGCAGGAGACAGGAATGCACCCCGCCCAACTAAAAGACCGCGTTACTAGTCCAGGAGGCACTACTATCGCTGGACTCACTGAGTTAGAGCGGGCGGGTTTCCGTTCTGCTTTGATTAACGCCGTGCTAGCCGCGAAGGATCGCTCTCAACAGCTAGGTCAGCTGAAGGCTGAAGTGTGAAGGATGAAGTACCAAAAAGTAGCTCTCCACATATCGGCACACTTGCCCTAAAAAAGGTTGAAGTATGAAAAGTTCTTCAGCCTTCATACTTCATACTTCAACCTTTAGTTGACGCTTCGGAATCCAAGGCTTTTTCATCAAGAGTGAAGCGGTAGTGCAGCGGCAAAGTGACGGTAAACCTAGTCCCTACCCCAACTGCACTCTCTACTGCAATTTGACCACCGTGTAAGTCCACAGCATTTTTAACAATTGCCAGTCCCAAGCCTGTTCCATCTCTAGAACCCACATTACTACCCCGCCAGAACGACTTAAATAAGTGCTGTTGGTCTTCTAGAGGAATGCCAATACCTTCGTCTTGGATACGCACAATCGCTTGAGTTGGGTCGCAAGCGAGGTCAATCTGGACAGTACTACCTTTTGGTGAATACTTAATGGCATTTGAGAGCAGATTGCCAATGATATACCGCAGCAGGTTTTTGTCCATGTAAGCACTAGCCATAGAGGTAGTCCCTTGTGCTGCCAACTTGCACTCGTCTTGACTAGTAAATACCAGAGTGTGCTGACTACCTGTTGACTGTTGCAGCTCTTCCACCAATTGTTGACAGAATGTGGACAAAACTAGAGGAGAAGGGTTGAATTCCTGTTTTCCTGCTTCAATTTTGCTAATAGCCAGAACGTCACTAACTAGCTGGGTCAAAACACTGGCAGTGGTTTGAATGCGACGGTAGTGCTTGAGTTTTTGCTCCTCCGTGAAGCGGTGAGCGTAACGTTCGAGTAATTCGGCAGAAGATAATATGGTTGTCAATGGAGTGCGGTACTCGTGGGAAACCAGAGCAATAAAGCGAGATTTGAGATCGTTGAGTTCTTTTTCGGTTGCCAGTGCCTTATATAGTTCTTCTTCGGCTTGCTTGTACTTGGTAATATCCTCCATTGTGGCTAGGTGGCGGAGCATATTTCCCTGTTCATCAAATATTGTGATCGGCTGCAATCGAGCCAGAAATCTCTCTCCGCTTTTTCGGGTAAACCAAAGTTCAATCTGTTGTTTCTCCCCGGACATTGCCAGCTCAAATTCGTGATAAATTTCCTCTAGATCTGCCAAGTCCCAATAGGGATAGGGAGGTTTTTGACCGACGAGTTCTTCAGCTGAATAACCGCAAATTTTCTCGAAGGCTGGATTAACTAATAAGATTTCTCCCGATTCATCAGTTGAAATAATACCAATTGGTGCATTTAGAATGAGTGTAGAAAGCAATTCCTTGTCTTCCGACAAAGCTTCCTTAAGGCGTTTTTGTTCCTCCTCTATCCACTTGCGTTTGGTAATGTCCTGTGATGAGCCGATGATTTGCGAGATTCTCCCATCTAGTTCAAGTTTGGGGAATAGCATTGTCAGCAACGTGCAGCTATGAGCTTCAAGCTCAATGGATTCCTCGTAGCTAATGGGTTGGCGTTGCTCTATACAGCGTCTGTAGCTCGCACAAAATTGGTCGGCGATGTCTTGGGGAAAACATTCGTGTGGAGCTAACCCTGCTAAGACCGTTGTGGGTCTCGACAACATCTCTACATAGGCAGGGTTACTGGTGACAAAGCGGAAGACGGTTGCCTCTGGTTCGCTACCGCCAACCAACTCGACATCTACAACGAAGATGCCTATGGAGATGGTATCGAAAACGTCCTGCAATAGAGTTTCTCTATCTCGCATTACTTTTCTTAGTCTGTGCCTAAGTATAGACTTTGAAGCCTTCTCCCACTCGTACTCAGCCCACAAATCCTTGACAATGCAACGTAATCGTGCCGACTCTCAAGAGTTAATTGCTTTCAGCTTCTTGGGGTAGTTGTTGCCCTAGTTGAGGCTCGGTTCCAGCGAGTATACGCTGAATGTTGCTTTGATGTCTTAATATAACGTACAAGCCAGCAACACCGGCAAACAGTTGGTAGGGTAGAGGTTGCCCTAGGAGAATCATCAGTACAGAAACCGCGATCGCACCCACAATCGAACCCAGAGAGACCATGCGGGAGAGCGCCAGCACTACAGCAAACACCCCTAACGTTCCTAAGCCTACTGGCCAAGACATGGAAAGTAAGACGCCTAGACCAGTAGCAACGGATTTACCGCCAGTAAAATTAAGCCAGATTGATTTACTGTGTCCTAGTAAGGCCGCGAAGGCCGCTAAAGCCACTAACCAAGTTTGCCAGCTAGAAGGTATCAATGATGTCGCTCTCAGGGCATAGAAACCATTTACAAGAGCGATCGCCCCGACTCCCTTCAACGCATCAACCAGTAAAACCACCAGTGCGGGCCCCTTTCCCAGTGTCCTCAAAACGTTCGTCGCACCTGTAGACCCCGAACCCTGCTCCCGAATATCAATTCCCTTGAGCAAACGTCCTGCCAGATAACCCGTGGGAATCGATCCTAACAAATAAGCCGCGATTAACAGTAGCCCACTCAAAGTCAACTCAACTAGCATTTGCGTCCCTCCTCAATTAGTTTCTAGCGATTAGCTTGATTAACTGATAAGCTCATCCCCTGCCTGTAGAGCGTTTTACGCCGGTAGTCAGTGGTCAGTTATCAGTTGTTTTTTTGTACTGACCACCGACTACTGGCTACTGACGTTAGTACTGGTAGGTGGACATCTGTTGAGGATCGGGCGCAAAAGCTAACCAGAGAGGAAATTGCAGCATTGAGAGATTAATCTGGTCTTCTGTCTCATCAACAATAATCAGTGGCAGCTGTTTTTGAGAGAGCAACCGATCCGCTTTTTGGACTAAGGCTGGTGCCTCCTCAAACAAGACAATACCCCGTTCCGGCCCAAAATCAGCTCTGGAGATGCCCAGACAGTCCTGCAATCCTCTACGCCATTCTCCGAGTCGTTCCGGTGTGTTGGCAATAATCAGAGTACGCAAGCGATCGCCATAGAGTGTCCGCAACACAGAAATCGTCGCTGAGGCAATCAAAATATTTTGTAAGCGGCTACCCATCGTTTTTAGGGCACCCCGACCACCTTGGGTGAAAAACCAATTGGAGACTCGTTCCGCATGAACTGGCTCGAAGGTGCGACGCAGTTGCCAGGGTGGACCATAATAATCCGGCAGCGTTCGGTATTGGTCAAGGATGTTACGAATCTGTCTTACTTGATCCTGAAATCCTTGCTCGGCAAATTTAGGAGTTGGTAGAGCCTTTTCCGGTGCGCGGGATTCTTCCACAGCTTGCTTTTGCGGTTCTGATGGAGGGGATAGTTCCAACTGCTCGGCGGCACTTGCTAGGTCTTGTAAACTACCAACCAAATAATCTTTAAAACCCTGCACCCGAATCGCCAACTCTTGAGAGACACCAGCAAAACTAGTTCGCATTTCTGCCCGGATGCGTTCCTGGCGACGTTCTAGTTGTTCAACAGAAATTTGCAGCGTCTGCTTACGTTGCTCTAGCTCCCTCAAACCCTCTTGCACCATTTGTTCCACAGTGGCTTGGGTTTTTGCTAACTGGTCAGAGAGGATTCTGCTCTGAGTTTCTTGTAGAACAGCAATTTTCTGTCTCAATTCCTGTTCTTGGCGCTCAAGGTCAGCTACAGTTTGAGCTAACTTAACAACTGCCCCGTTATCATCTACAGGCTGCATGGGTTCAACTTGCTCAGTTTGTTCCTCTAGGGGATTCAATCGCGACACTTGAAGACTTTGTTTAGCTAGCTCCTCCGGAACCGCTTGCGTGCGATCGCGCTCCGCTGACGCTCCTAACGTCGCTACTGCTTCGCTATCACTAATGCTATCAAGCCTAGCCCCATCTTCAACTCGCTGTAGCCCCAATTCCTCTGTAAGGCTTTGCTCCTCTGAATACTCAGACGCCTCAGCTACTGGCTGTTGTTCTGGCTGTTGAGTCTTGAACGCCTCAGCCGCTGGCTGTTGTTCTGGCTCTTGGTCGTGGGTTTGTGATTCGTCTGAATTCATCTAGCAACTAACAATTAACAACTAACAGTTCATGTCCGAGTCTTGAGGGCATTGGGGGATTTTAGATTTCGGCTTTTGGATTATTCATCTAATACCAAGTTTCGGCTCATAGTAGTACTTTCTCTTTTTCCCATTCCCTCATCTCCCCATCCAACAGATCTACTATCTTTCTTTGAACGCAAATCGATATCAAATCTGAGGACATCTTTGTTCCAGACAAGTTTTTAGCATCTTCGGGTCAAACAGAATCGGCAGAAAGTGAATGCTATTCACTTCTTTGAAGTAAAACAAAATTGGCACGGGTGTCCAAAAAATTCGCCAATTTTGCCACTCCTGATAGGGAAAACGCCGGATCATTGTCTCAGACCGATAGATATCCAACGCCGTTTCTGTAAATTGCAGGCGGATTGTTGCTGCCTGAAACAAAAGGAACAATCCAAAAAGGGCAATTGCCAAACTTACCCACTTTTGGACGAGTAATAGTGGCAGGACGGCCAAGAGCAACACCAACGGCAGAGTGTAGCTGGGAGCCAGCTCAACGGTTTGTGTCGATGTAGAAGAAGACGCAGCAGAAGTCACTTCGCTTAAACCCCTTTATATAAAAACTTCGAGGAGTCTGGAAGCCCAGAGGCTTTAGCTCTGGGAGGAAAGACGACACGGCAACTTCAGTTGCCGTCATTTTACAAGCCCTCAACTTTAGCCGTGGGTTCCTGACAACCGCACATTTATCTATTCCATTCTAAAGCGTCTCTACCTCAGACCGATTGCTGATAATTCATCGGTTTTTCCACCCACTTACGCGCTTAATGCTCTGCCAGTGAGCCTCTCAAAATCTCTTCGCTAAAATCTTAACCTCCGCCAATTACGGCACTGCCCGTCCCTTGGAACATGATCCAGGACAAGAAAAAGTTAGAAATAAAGATTGCTAGTAAAGCGGTGACGACAGCAGTGGTTGTAGATTGACCAACACCTTTTGCGCCGCCGGTTGTGGTTAATCCCCAGCTACAACCAATTATGGCAATCAACGCTCCAAAAACAACGGCTTTAAGGGCAGCACTGCACAAGTCCCAGATTTTTAGAAAGCTTTGAGCAGAATCAATAAACACAGACTCAGGGATACTGTACAGATTCTTGGCAATCAGCACTCCTCCAACCATGCCAAGAATAATCGCGAGAATCGTTAGAAGCGGCAGCATTAAGCAGCAAGCAATGACACGAGGAATCACAAGGTAATCAATTGGGTCGGTTTTGAGCATATAAAGAGCGTCAATTTGCTCTGTCACTCGCATCGTCCCAATTTCAGCAGCAAACGCTGAACCCACCCGCCCTGCCAAAACCACGGCAGTTAGAACCGGTGCGAGTTCACGGGTCAAGGCCAGCGCCAGAACTCCTCCTACCGCACTAGTTGCACCAAAGTTAATGAACTCTCGTGTCACCTGAATTGTAAACACCGCGCCGATAAAACCGGCGGTGATCAGAGCGATCGACAACGATTCGGGACCAACTGCTGCCATTTGGTCGAGGGTGTTGCGTCGGTGGATCTTCCCAGCCAGTAGATGAAGCAGCACTTGTCCACCTAAGAAAATCGCTGCCAGCAAGCGCTGAGTCCACAATCCTAAGCTGGAACTGTGAGTAGTTTCACTCATTATTGTTTGTTGTTTGTTGTTTGTTGTTTGTTGTTTGTCAATAACTAAAGAACAAACAACAAATAACCACTGACTCTATTTACCATCATTGGCTTCCACACGAAAGCGTTCCACAGAAGTCAGTAGGTCTCGCGCAACATTCACGAGGCTACCAAGAGCACCGGACACCCGTTGGGCTTCTTGGGAGGTTTCTTGAGCTGTTAGTTCCACGGACTGCATCACCTGGGCGACGGCACGGGAAGTCTCCGTTTGCTCGACGGTATCGGCGGCAATAGAACGCACTAGGGCATCGATGCGATTCGATACCTGAACAATGTCTTCGAGCGATCGCTTTGCCTGTTCGGCGCGTTTGGTGCCTTCAATCACCTGCTGGGTGCCCTCCTCCATTGCTGTCATCACTAAGCCTGTTTCGCTTTGGATTTGCAACACGATTTGTTCGATTTCCTTCAATGCCTTCGCCGCCCGATCTGCTAGCTGTCGCACCTCATCAGCAACAATCGCAAAGCCTCGACCCGCTTCGCCGGCCCTTGCCGCCTCAATACTGGCATTAAGAGCTAGCAAATTTGTTCGGGAGGCAATCTGAGAAATCAGTGCCACAATTTTGGAAATCTCCTGGGACGATTCGGCTAATCGCTTGACTTTACGAGTAGTTTCTGCTACAGTCTCGCGAATTTGTAAAATCCCCGCTACGGTGAGTTCCACAGCTTCACCCCCTTTCAGGGCAGTCGCCGATGCACCCCTTGCCACGTCCTCAGCTTCTCGGGCCGCCTCAGCTACCCGCTGAATCGAGTCGGTCATCACTTGAACTGAGTTGAGAGTGACAGCCAGTTCTTCTGCTTGCCGTAGAGCATCCGATGACAAAGCGCGGGCAAACGACTCACTATCGGCAGAGCCTTTCGTCACCTGACGTGCCGCCTGCTTAACCTGTTGCACAATTTCCCGCAGGTTTTGAATAGTCAGGTTAAAGGAGTCAGCGACTGCGCCCAAAACGTCAGCCGTCACTTCTGCTTGTACAGTCAGGTCGCCGCGTGCCGCCCCTTCCACATCATCGAGCAACCGAATTACCTGGCGTTGCAGGTCTTCTTTTGCCTGCTCTTGCTCTTCGGCCTTCCGCTGCGCTTCACTGGTGGTCGTCAGGATAACCCGCGCCATCTGGTTGAAGCCAGTCGCCAGCTGACCAAATTCGTCCTCCGAGTAAACCGTGGCAATAGCATTGAGATTACCCTGAGAGACAGCTTCAAACTGGGTTTGCAGGTCGTTAGTTGCACGCTTAATTTGTTTCGTCGTGACTTGACCAAGAGCCAGGGTGGTTCCAAAACTGGCAGCTCCAGCGGCCAAACTCATTGCCCAGGCAGTATTGCGTAGTTGTGCAATAACGTCGTCCCGGTTCTCTTGAGGAGCCAGGGTAGCTGAAACGAAACTTACTGCTGCCACTACCACGGCTGAGACTACCCCAGCCGCAATAGCAGTAATCCGCTGTTTCTGGATGAGCGAGGCATTTTCAAACGGAGCGAGCCAACCTTGCTCAACGGTGACGACAGGTTCGTTTTCGGTTTCTTTAGTTTGGTTAAATATCGGGATTTGTTCTGAGGGGCTAGTGATGTTAAACATCTCGTCCTCCCCAGTAGGCGATCGAGGACGGGAAGCTTCGCGTGAACCGAAGCCATCCCGAAGAGAATCCCCACTGTCGGTCAACCCCATTCGACTGACCGCTCCTGGTACCGCCCCACTGTTGCTGAGCACATCAAAGTCAGTCTCATCACCACTCTCGCGCGGCATATCTTCTTGAGAGCCGAGAGAGAAATCAGGGATTGAACCTAAATCATCGTCAAATACATCAAACTCGTCTAGAAAACCCTCTCTTGCACTTTGACGGGTCTCAATTCCTGGGAATGTTTCCGTTTCTGGTTCAGGGCCTTCGTCCATCGCGAAGGTATCAGTCCCAAAGGCTTCGTCAAAAGTGTCAAAGTCAAAGTGTTCTTGGGAGCTAAACCCATTCTGGTCATAGGTTGAGTTAAACGTCTGGTCATTCTCGATGGAGTTCCTCTCTCGCAACGGCTCGGTGAGATTAGACGTCTGCTCATCCAGGTATCCAAAATCGTCTCTATCTGTTGTGAAGGTATTATCAAGATCTCCTGACCCCATCAACAACGTTTCGTCCTCAAACACTGGGTAACCTGAGTTATACGGCTCGCCCATCAATTCGTTGCCGTAGTCAGACGCCTCTATCCCCTCATCCGACAAGTCCGCACCAAATTGGGAGGCTGACTCAAACGGCTCTGCAAGATCTTCATAAGCCATTGTCTCCTCAAAGCCCTCATTTGGAGGCATCACAAACGTCATCTCTGCATCGCCTTGAGAGGCATCCGGGAAGAAATCTTCTTCCGGATTGTCTCGACTGACGTTGTCGAAAGCGTTGGCACCTAGTCCGAAGTCACTTGCGCCGTTTGCCAATGTCTCAAACTCGTCCCCGTCGTACCTTTGATCAGCCTCAAAGGCAAAGGGATCGTCATTGGCATTGGGCATCGCCTGCGTTGCCTCATACTCATCATAGTCAGTCGTTGAACTCCCAAAGGGATTGCCAAAGGGCGGAGCTGACTCTTGTACAAAATCATCATCAACGGCGTCATCAAAATCCAGGCTTCCCAGATCAAAGTCACCAGGCTCATGAGCCGCTTCCATTTGTTGCCAGCTCTCAAAAGCGGGTGTATTACCCAAGTCATCGGTTTCACCCAGATCTTGGTAATTGCCATCAAAATTTTCGGTTAATTCCGCAAAATTGTCAGAATTAGCGAAATTGTCAGAATTTTCGCCGTTTGTGGATTGACTTGCGTATTCTAGACCATTATTCGCATAATCTCTATAGTCTTTTTCATTAGTCAGATTCAGTACCTTTTCGTACTCTTCTCGTGCCACATCGTACTGCTGTAGACCGTAGCAGTAGATATGACCTCGTAGCAGACGTACACTTGGGTCATCTGGAAAATCCTCAATCAATCGATCAATAATTGCGGCGGCCTCTTGGTAATTGCACTGTATATAGGCCTTTTCCGCTTGTCCATATTCTTGTGTATCCGTACCTGATGCCATTTGCCTCCTCCCGCTTTCAGAAGGAAAAAGTAATTGGTTCTTGGTTGTTTATTGTTAGTTATTGAAGGTCTGTTATAACAAACGACAAAAGAAAAACAACAAACAACAAATAGCAATCTTTTTCCTTATTACCTTAATTTCATGCTGCCCACCGTGCCGATCGTAGAATTGCCACCTGATCTAGCAGTCGTAAAAATTTATCCGACTCTTTGTCTAACAACCACTCGCCCCGCAAAAATGGTGCCATACTATCTGGAACATTCGTCGGCATTTGTACCTGCTCCACATCAAGCCAGTCCATGCCTACAATCCGATCAATCGCTAACCCAAGCATAGTATCTTGGTCTTCGACGGCAATGATGGGAATTTCTGAGCGATCGGTATTCAGCATGGCTGTATCCCCCAGAAACTGACCGAGATCTGACACCCAGATCACCCGCCCTCGAAAATTTAGCGTCCCCAACAACAAGGGAGAGGCATTAGGAATAGCAGTGATCTGGTCTGGTGACTTAGAGAGCACTTCTTTAATGCCAGTAGCAGGCAGGGCAAACTCATTACCGGAAGGGACAAAAAACCGCAGGTGTAATTCACCTTCAGGGCTTTCTAGCTCCTGAAGTTCTGGGGCTTGATCTTGACCCCTGCCCGTTAAAAAGTCTGGATTACCAACCATTGTTCCCTTAAATACTTATTATCCCTATCCTCTCAGCAGCTGTTTCACGGTTCCAATCAGCTCTGTTGGCTGAAAAGGCTTGGCAATGTACGCGTCTGCACCTTGCTTCATGCCCCAATAGCGGTCAAATTCTTCACCTTTTGAAGAACACATTACTACTGGCACATTCTGAGTTTTTGGGTCGGCCTTAAGACGGCGGCAAACCTCGTAACCGTTCATTCGAGGCATGACAATATCCAGTACCACCACGTCAGGACTAGACTGCTGAATTTGTTCCAAGGCTTCTACACCATCACTAGCTACGGTGACCGTCAACCCACTTCCTTTGAGGAGGTCTGAGATCATCTGTCGTTGTGCAAGGCTGTCTTCTACAACCAGAACTGTACTCATAACTCCTACTTAACGATGCGGTGACTAGGGTAAACTCCAAACGAGACTCGCTTCGCTTCATGCTTAAAGCTGGTAATGATTAAAGTATCCCTCATCATCCCTTTAATCATTAAGTGCAATCCTCAAATCTTCTTGCGCCTATTCCTTTGGCTTAGGATAGCCACGGATGGCAGCCCTGGCTTGATAGCTTTGCACGATGTCACACCGAGGCTGACTTAGTAATATCCGTTTCTTCTATCTCCTGATCTAACGTAGTTGTGATGGAACTGTCATCTTGGCATTTTTCTAGATCGCCCGGACCAATATATTTTTCTAAAAGCATCAACAGCTCACTAGCTCCAAACGGCTTGGTCAAGTAATCTGTTGACCCTACCATCCGGGCTCTAACCCGGTCAATAAAAGCATCTTTACCCGTCAGCATGATAATTGGGGTTTGCCGAAAGGCGGTGGACTTTCGCAGCATTCCACAAATCTCGTATCCATCCGGTTCAGGCATCGCCAGATCACAGAGGATTAGATCCGGTTTGAGTTGGAAGATGAGCGTCAGAGCCTGCACGGGATTCTGAATTGCTGTAACTTCATAACCCTTAGCTTTCAGGATATATTCAACGGTCTTACCGATCGCCATGTCATCATCAATACAGACAACATGAGGAACGTGAGTGGTTGCCTTAAGATTCCATTCTCGTCGAAGGGCGGGTATCTCTTGGGCAGTGGAAGCCAGCAGTTGAACCCAACCCTTTTGTACATAAGGATAAATCGCCCTTGCCACCGTGAGAATGTCGCGATTGAGATAGCGGGCAAGCTGGCGCAGGGATGTTTTCCCATTTGCCCAACGATTCAGAGTTCTAAAAGCCTTTTCCGGCAGAACCGCACGTAATTTCACCTCATCTGTAATCATGGGGCACTGATTAGGAGACTGAATATGGGGATGGAATTGCTTCCATTCCTGCACCTGCTTCATAATCTTTGTGACCAGCGGGGCAATCTCCAGGGTCGTTAGTTGCGGTGCCAGCGCCGGACTAACCTCAAAGACAAAATATCCATTGTGCAGGCTCAGAAGGTCAAACAGCGTTTCATGCACCATGCTTTGGATAATGCTGCGCCCTTGGGCTGGTGTCAGAACATGGTTTTCTAACAAAGCCCACAGGTAGCCGTATTCTGGAGCATTTATAGAAGCTATTGACGGGAGTTCAAGATTATCCAGAGCGGTATTGGCTTTGTAACGACGCAAATAATCGCGCAGACGCGATAAACTCCCTTCACTGTCGGCAGCATAGGCAATTTGCCCGTTGAGGAAGAAGACAAACCAAAAAGGTCCAGCGCTTATTTGTGATTTGGCTTCCTGGGATGGGAGACCAAAGGTGCTAGCGAAGCGGGGCGTTGTCGAGCGGGCTGCGGTCCAGCTTGACCGAAGAGCGTAGCTCTTGCTGGTAACATCCCCACCTGTATTCGACGCGTGGGAGCCATACGCCTCAACTAACAGTTCACCTGTTCGCTGACCTAGCTCGATCAGTTGCAGGATGCTGCGGATATCAATTTCATTCAACGTTCCCTGCATTTAACGAAAATGTGCTCCTAAAAACCTTTGTATGAATCTGAGAAGAGAATCTTGCTGCCCGTCTTTCCTGAAAGATGCCTACACAGTGGTGCCGATGCATGAAATCAAATACAACTGTGTGTCCAACGTAACGTGAAGATGTACTCTAACCAATTTATGGGAGAAATACTGGTATATAGGTAGCATCTGTCCGCCACATCGCTGCTCAATCATGACTAACTTGGTTGGGTCTGCATACCGAAGGTAGGAGATAACGGGGAGGAGGTTGTATCTGGGAAAGACCTCGCTTAGTTGCTTCCTTAAATGAATGAGCAGTAACTCAAGAGCAACAAAGCCAATTTTCTACCGCTGCTTTTATACAAAGCAATGCTAAACTTGAAGATTAACTTGACTCAAGAGCCAAGCTAATATTACCAAGCGCTTTAGTTTAAACACTCAACATCGAAATTCCATTACATTTAGTCTAATTTAAGATTTGACGTTGCGGCTAAAGCCCACTTGTTATTGCTTTCGTTGCCACACGACCGATGGTCTGCCATCCTTAAAGGCTGACAACCACGAGGCTTGCTGCCTTGCTCCCCAAGGTGGAGAGCTTTTCTTCCTAAACGGTGTGCGAACAGGTTAGGATGGAAATCTATAAGAGCCTAGGTCAAGATAGTAGTATGACTCGGGTTCGACAAGGGTGCCACTTATTCCAGTGTTTGACCTTCCTTAGAGCAACCCTCGGTATGTCGTGGAGTGCGCGAGGAGAAAATGGTGGTATTAGTTAAAGATTTGTAATCTTTTGTAGCAATTTATAATTGATTGTAATAACCAGGAAGTTGTGAAGAGAGAGTGGCTCAGTTAAAAATGAAGATGCTTTCTTGTTTTGACAATGTGGTCTTCCTAAACTGGGTTTAATTAGACCAACTAAGCTTTAGCTAAAGTTTAGCCACAAATTGGGCACAAGACACGTAAAGAGGACCATCAGTGTGCTGTATCTAGCAGAAGTACAAAAGCAAAAAGGCGGAGTTTTTGGTAGCGGCGGGAAAGCCGAACTCAAACTGCTGGCTTGTCAGCGGACTGACCAGAGTTGGAGTGCGGTGCCGGGTGACGAAATGGTTCCTGCTCCTGCTGAAGAGGCTAATAGATTGAGTGACGGAGCCCTAGTGCTTGTTAACTTGGGTGGAAATCGACAACTACAGGGGCAGTGTGAGTCAGCAGGGGGACGGCTGGTCAGTATGCTGCAAAATTTCTCTCGTCTACTGGAAAAGTCGAAAAGCCAGGAAGAAGAAATCGAACAGTGGAAGCAATCTTTGACTTATCAAAGTCAAGAGCTGAACCGCCGTGAGATGGAGATGGAAGCACGGCTTGAACAGATGCAAGTCATGGAGGAAGAGGCTGAACGGCTAGAACAGCAACGCCAAGAGATTGAGAGAACCAATGAGGAAACAGCCAGACTCAGAGAAGAGTTTGAGCGGAAACAGGCAGATTTGGAAGGAGCGTGGGAACACCTGAGAGGTGAGCAGCGACGCTTAGATGAGCTAAAAGCTGAGGTTCAGGGTTCAGCTGGCTTAGATGATGAACAGGTAGCTGTGATTGAGGAATTGCTAGAGCGCATATCAGGAGCAGTGGCACCTACTGAGTCGGTGCGAGAACAACTGAATCTGGCGTTTGACGTGGTCGATGCTCAACAGTCAGTGCTGGATAATCACTGGCAGCAACTGGAGCAACAACAAACGGAAGCACAGCAGCAACAAGCAGACGTTGACCGCCAAGCGTCGGAGATCCAAAACCGCAAGCAGGAGTTGCAGCAAGTACAGACATCCTTGGAGCAGGCAAAAGCTGAGTTGAAGGTGCAGAAAAATGCTCTGGAAATCAAGCAGGAGTCAGCGCATATGCTGAGTCTCCAGCTGCGAACCCATGAGGAGTTACACCAGCAACTTGCGCGTCTGGCAACGAGTTCAGCTGATGTCACGATTAGCCAGAAGGTGGATATCCAAGCGCTAGAAAAGATGCCTCTGGGTGAGCTTTCAGAGATAGTCCAGAATTTGCAGCAGGACTTGGAAAAGTTCAAGCGCATGGTCAATGACGAGGAAGAAGAGCTGACATTCCAGCGTCAAGCGCTTGAAGAAGTGCAGGAAAAGATCACAGCAGCCAGCGAGTATGACCGTATTCGTCTGGAGACGGATCTGGCGGAAGAGCAAGACCGCTACCAAATGCTCGACGAATCTTTGGTGGGTTCACGTCGTAACTTACGGGAGCGAGAGGAGTTTTGGAATCAGCATGTACGCGTATTGCGGCGTCGGCAAGGCGTTGTCGAAAGCAATAGCTCTGATAACCAGAAAATTGACTTGGGACCAGTTTTGAGCCAGTTGGAGTCTCAACGGCAACAACAGGAAGAGGAACTGCAAAAACTGGAAAGCCAGATTGAGCAGATGCGCTTGAGCATCAGCCAAACTGAGGAGATGATTCGCCATCAGGCTGGTGAACAGGAGGCTAAACTCACTCAACTGCAAAGCCTGGAGCAGAACTGGCAGTCAATGAGGGTGTCGGTGGCTGAACTTTTGGGTCAGGTGAAGATCTATCAAGAGACGCTACAGCCAAGGCAGGATGGACTTGGTGAAATTCGACAGAAGCTGGACGCGATCGCACAGGCTCTTAATCAAATTCAGGAAACTGGAGATTATCAATTACAGGCGATCGCTCAGATGCAGCAAACAATCAGTAGCTTGATGCAGTCGCCAGAGCTAGCAGCGTCTTGAGAGGCTCTCATGTACTCAGGAAAAAGGCAGATATCGCGCAACCTGATCGGAACTAAATAATTCAGTTTTTTTGTGAACGAGAAATTAAGACTACATAGATTACCTAGAATGCTTTTCCCATTCCCGCAAAACAAGAACAAGTAGTCCCTTAGCTTTTGGCTTGCTGAAGGATTATCCAGTTACCTTCAACAACAGCGATCACTCCTGTAGGAAAGGACGATGTTCGAGAGCGATTGGGGGCGGTAATCAAGGCAGTCATTTCTTCGACTTGCTCAAACCTAGGAGCCGCTTGTTGGGTTTCTTGAAGAAACTGGCGGATAACACGGCGTTGCAGGGCAAGGGATGCCTGCCGCAATACAAGGCGATTCAGTCGTGGAGGAACACCACAACTGGAGGCTCTCATATCGGTGTCTTGTTCCTCCCTGCTGACTGAGGTCATCGCTTGCTGTCGTAGCTGATGGGCTGCCTCTTCAAGATATTCGACATCTGCCCGGAGGAGCTCCGCCGTTTGGGCTAAAGCTGTCTCAACTTGAGGGTTGAAATGGGTTTGTAAGTAGGGCAGTAACTCCTGACGGATGCGGTTACGGGCATATTTGAGGTCTTGATTGTAGGCGTCTTCCCAAATCGGCAGCTGCTGCTGCTGACAGAACTGGAACGTCTGTGTACGGGTGACTTCAAGGAGTGGACGCACTAGCTGTAGTCCCTCAGCTAGCGGACGTTGCCAGATAAGCGCTTGCAAGCCATCGGCACCCGCCCCCCGCATCAGGTTGTAGAGCACAGTTTCGGCGCGATCGCTTTTTGTATGACCCGTAACAACGTCTTGGTAGCCGTGGGCTTGAGCAACCTCGCTCAAGGCTTGATAACGCCATTGACGGGCTGCTGCCTCACTAGTGGTCACCTCCGGGGCTGTTTGTAGGTAAAAAGGGATTGCCCAGCTTTGAGCAATTTGTTGAACATGAGCAGCAAGTCCTACATCCGAAGGCCAACGGTGGTCACAATGGGCGATCGCAATTCTCCATCCCCACTTTGGCTGTAAATCTAGCAGCAGTTTCGTCAGGCATAGGGAATCTTGTCCACCGGATACCGCAATCAGCACACGCCCGTTCTCGGTCAACAGTTGCCTTTGCCGCAGCGTTTGATGTAGCCGTGCATGAAGAAGCGTCCAGCTGATACGGTTAGACATTGTTGGACAATCAACTATCAGCCGCTACTCGGCTTTGAGGTCTTGGCGAATATCGTCGCGTGATGATTTAAGTTCATCAGGGTAAGACCGATGAACTTTAGTGTTGTTTATTCTGCCAGCTTGCCTGATTCATGTCTTGCCAGACATCATCAAGTAAGGAATCGCTTTCGCTGTCTTCCAAGTCATCATTCAATGAAATGTCGCCAAAGTTAAACTCGTCCTCACTGTTATCAGACATTGAACCAAAATCCAGGTCATCGTCGCTCTGTACAGACATTGAACCAAAATCCAGATCATCGTCGCTCTGTACAGACATTGAACCGAAATCCAGGTCGTCGTCGCCCTGTGCGGACATTGAACCCAAATCTAGCAACTCGTCATCGCCTGCTGCCGGAGCTTCTACAAGCTCCAGCTCTTGTTCAATACTTTCGGAGATTTCCCCCAGATCAAACTCGTCGTCTAGACTGGTTTGCGTGTCGGTCATGTAGAGTTGGTCATCAGGGATGAACGTTGGGGCTTCTTGCTCCATCTCCACATAGATTGCGGTCGGGGCTTCTGGCTCCTGTTCCAAACTGCTAACTACTGGTGTCCCTAGATCTAACTCATCCTCCATCAGGCTAGATGGCTCTCCCAGGTCTAACTCATCCTCTATCAGGCTAGGTGATTCTAAAGCTAACTCATTATCGAAGCTGGCTGAACTGATTGGCGGCTCTATCAGGTCTAGCTCATGCTCTATGCTTGCAGGTGCTGCTACAGGTAACTCATTCTTGTCGTCAAAGCTTGCTGATGCATGTTTATTCTGCTCCTGAAAATCCTGCTGGGGGCAAAATTCCAAGTTGATTCTTACCCTGCCTTTTTGCCAGCCTTGAGCAGTAAATCTCAAGACTTCACAGGAAATGCCATCTTCGTTAAACCAAGCATCCTTTTCTTGGCTCCATCCACTTATCCCATATTCAAGCTGCATCCTAAGAGCTTCTGCCAATTCGCCTACTCTGAAGGTGCGGTGCCCGATTAGAAATAGGGCAGATTCATCAATTGATAGAACTTCACCAGTAGCCAGCGGTTCAAACCGATTATCCACGCTTATTTTCCCCGAGTAACTTTGTTTTTTTCAAAAAATAAGTAGTCAGTTTGGGTCAACAACTGGCATCTATAGGCGCGAGTTTCACAGATTCGCTCCCACAACAACGTTGAATGCTTAGAAGAACCAGCCGTAGGAATGTAATCCTTTACCCAGAAGATTCACCCCAAGATAGCAAATCCAGACTACTACAAATCCTGTCGCGGCTAAAATTGCTGGTCGCCGTCCTTGCCAACCCCGAGTAATGCGAGCATGGAGGTAGGCGGCAAAAACTAACCAGGTAATTAATGCCCAAGTTTCTTTCGGGTCCCAACTCCAATAGGAACCCCAAGCCTCATTCGCCCAAACAGCGCCGGCAATAATCCCAATCGTCAGCAGAGGGAATCCCAGTCCAATAATGCGATAGCTGATGTTATCGAGAGTGTCGGCAAGGTTCAGGCGCTGCGGTGAGAGGGTTTGCGCGGTGGACACCTCTGGCAGAGATGACGCTGGGGTGGTGACACAATCAAGAACCGCTGTATTACCGGCACCATTGCTCTGGGCAACATGAGCCACGGTTGAGGTATTACTGGAGGTGAGCGGTGGCTGGGGCGTAGGGTTATCGCCGTTTCGTTGCAGTCGGTAGTAGGGACGAGCACCCTCGTCATCTTTGGTGCGATATCCACCAGTACCAACAGAACTTCCCCGAAGTTCGATGTGTTGACCACGAGTGACTACTAGAAAGGCGATCGCTAGTAGCGAACCCACCATCAGCGCCGCATAACTGAGCATCATGACACTGACGTGCATCATCAACCAATTGGATTTCAGGGCTGGTACCAAAGGTTCCGACAGCTGCATTTCTGAGGGCAGTGTTAGAGCAGCAAAGGCAGTTATGGCCATTGCCACCGGGGCTGTAGCGACGCCCACTAACCGACTGCGGCTCATGTTTTCGGCAATAAGATGAACGGTTGTAATCCCCCAAGCGAGGAAAAAGAGCGATTCATAAAGATTACTTAACGGAAAGTAGCCAGCTTCTAGCCAACGGGCACCAAGTAAAGTGGCAATGCAGAGGTTCGCGATCGCCATTCCCGTTGTTCCTAAAGCGGACAGATAGGGAATGCTCCGAAAAGCGGCTCCTACCCAGTAGATCAACATTGTCACAAACAGGACAGCAAATGAAATATTATCCAATCCGCTCTGGAGTGTAACCAGATTCATACAAGGTTCTCTCTACTTAGTTTTTGAAGACTATATTTTATGGCTGCGTCACTACCATCCTATCGGTTCTATTCGCCCTCAAGCTTACTAAAACCTGTGGAGCAAAGCACTTAAGTATTTTTGTCTATTGATCTTAAAAACATAACGTTTTTGGTCAGGGCGATACACTAGGAGGCGTCTGAGGACTCTGGGGGGTTTTAGGCGCAGATGGACTGCTGGAAGGCGTCTGAGGACTCTGGGGGGTTTTAGGCGCAGATGGACTACTGGACCGCGTCTGAGGGGTCTGAGGCACTGATGGACTACTGGACGGTGTCTGAGGGGTCTGAGGCACTGATGGACTACTGGACAGTGTCTGAGAGTTCTGAGGTACTGATGGGCTACTCGACGGTGTCTGAGGGGTCTGAGGCACTGATGGGCTACTGGACGGTGTCTGAGAGGTCTGAGGTACTGATGGGCTACTGGACGGTGTCTGAGAGTTCTGGGGGGTCTGAGGCACAGATGGGGTGATTCTGGGACTCGCAGACGGAGCAGTTCGGGGAGAATTATTGGGAGTGAGAGCTGTTTTTAGTTGAGCGAAGAGGTCGAAGCGAGTGCTGCGTTGGTCGTTATCTGCGACCGTGATCCCAAGGGCGCGAATCCCCTGCGCTAGCAGTTTCTGATCTGGAGGAAGAAGTTCTGCCAGGTTCAGAGTACCCTTGTTGATCGTGCGCTCAACATCTAGGAAAAACTGACCATTACTGGGATTAGGTTTGGTGGGCACAGCTTGTTGGAATAGCGGCGTTTGGGTCAGTGTTGCTGGCGGTTGGGGAACGATTGCCCCCCCAATCGGTGCCCCCAAGGTCAAAAAGACAACATTGCCCTCTAACCAGCCGTGGGTGGCGCTCAACCCTCCGAGTGGGGATGTCCAACTGATAACGGGTTGACTACCCAGCTGGGTTTGTTCCACTTGGAACCGATAGCGAGTCGCCATCACTGCATCGAGTTTTTGGAGGGTAGCCTGAGCACGGGAGCGATCGCTTGCCTGCACCATCAACACCACACCAGCCCCCAACTGTGGAGACTGCCGATTTTCCGGACTAGTGAGAGCTTCCCGTGACGCCGGTACTAGAGCTAGCGAAAATTCGCTTCCCATCCAAGGCAGTAAATCCTCCTCCACATCCAAACCTAAAGTCGCCTTTAAATAACCACTGACAGCAGCTGGTGCAATGGGCAAGATTGGATTTGACTCAGCTCCTTGGGCATAATCCTGCCACAACTGCGCTAAGTTACTTCCAGAGAGCATTACCAGGGTATCCGCTGGCAGGCGTCTGGGCAAACGGCTACTCGTGTTCTCCAAGCTATTCTTTTGAGTACTATTGGCCTTAAGCCAAGAAATTCCCTGAAAACGAATCCCCTGTGGTTCTAACATTACCGTCGCCGCGACTCCTTGCCTTTGTTGCGCAGAGGCAATTTGATCCGAAGAGAGCGATCGCGCTGAGTTAGCAGCTAGTGTCGCCGAATAAGCTGGCACGTTCAAGTACAACTGAGCGAAAGGCTTTGAGGCATTAATTTGCCCTAATTTCTCTATATACCCAGGCGTCGCCGCAACTGAAGCAGCCCCTTTGGATGTGTCAATTACGCGTTCTATGGTTTTGGGATTGTTAGTAACCACAAAGAAACGCCCCAGCACTGCCGCTGAATAATTCTGAGCATTGCTCCTTTTAGTTTCTCGAATCTGAATGCCCTTGTAGGTGCGTTCAACAAACTGCGTCGTTTTCTGGGATTTCGCTTTTTCTAACAGCTGCTGTGCTTGAGTTGGGTTCTCAATCGGCAGCACTATGAGATCT
>DATNPI010000159.1:0-8166 GCA_036703325.1 Coleofasciculaceae cyanobacterium | reverse complement strand
GCTGTTAAACAAATCCACAAATTCAGACCTACTTCTATTAGCTTGGATGTCCGCACGTTTAAATATGTGGAATCCGAGCAAACGGTGGGGGTGACTTTGAAGTGTGGGCGGGTTGAATTTAAGTTGTCCATCGGTGGATATCAGATTGCATTGTTGAGGGGGCAAACCCTGACTAGTGCAACGCTGAACAAATCCAAGAAGGGTGACTACTACATCAACTTTGTTGTTGAGATAGACACCCCACCAACGGGCAAAACACCCAAAGTAATTGGAGTCGATCTCGGCAGGCGAGACATCGCTACCACTTCCACGGGAAAGTCTTGGAGTGGAGAGCAAATCCAGTCTGTTAGGGACAGATTTAGTAGAGTCAGAGCCAACGTTCAATCCAAACGCACTCGCAACTCTAGACGGTTGCTCAGAAGGCTTTCTGGGAGGGAGCGTCGGTTTCAAGAATGGTTGAACCATAACATCGGTAAGCAACTGGTAACTGAAGCCAAGCAAGTTGATACTGCACTGGCGTTTGAGGACTTGACCGGAATAAGAGATAGCCTCAACCAAAAACCACGCAGCAAAACTGAGCGACGTAGAACGAATAACTGGGCCTTTTATCAGCTCAGAATATTCGTAAACTACAAAGCCGCAATCGCCGGAGTCCCAGTTGTGTTTGTCCCACCTGCCTATACCAGCCAAACCTGTTCTCGATGCCGACACGTTCACCCTGAAAAGGGCAAATCGTATCGGAACGGGAAGAAGTTTAAGTGTGGGCATTGTGGTTTTGAACATGATGCTGATATAAATGCGGCGATTAATATTGCCGATCTTGGGGGAGCTGTAAGCCTCCCCGGAAGTCCAGGGATAGCTTGTCTTTTAGAAGGGCAATTGCCCTTGCTCAGATTGGCTTGATCCGGGCTGAAGCCCACGCGCTTTTAGCCGTGGGTTGCTTACAAAAACTTTCTCCAAGCCGAGGAAGGTTTGTGGGCAATACGTTCAATTAAGTTAGATAGGCTGTCATCAGAGCCTTTATCTGAGGTAGGGATGCTTCAATGGCTTCCGGACTAGGCTGAGTCGTAGCCCAAGAATCACGTTCCATTAAGCGATCGCACCAAGCACTCAGTTTTGGATAGTCATCAAGTGGCACACCAATACTAGGTAGCTGAGGCACCATCGTTCCGGCGGCAATATCACCGAGAGTTAGGCGTGAAGCGGAGCGATCGCATTGCGAATCGCTTCCAAAATATGGAGAATCACCCAGTAAACTCTCAAAGAAGTTCAGTACTTTCAGCACTTGCTGACGAGCCTTCTCCAGCTTTTGTGGATCGTTTTTGACAAAGCCCATTGCCTCACTACTCAGCCGAATCATGGGAGACCATAATTCGTTAATCGTGACCAATTCCACCATTCGTACAATAGCTAGGGCTTTGGCATCAGTAGGCAGTAGTGACGGTGTGGGATACTTTGCCTCCAGGTAGTCAAGAATTGCCAATGAATCTACTACCCTGAAGCCATCATCTACTAAAACTGGAATATGGTGAAATGGGTTAATTTCTAGAAACTCTGGTTGATATTGATCGCCATCCAATTTGAGTAAAACCTGCTCAAAAGGAAGTTTTTTTTCTAGTAGCGTAATCCACACGCGGCGAGAATTCGCCGAGAGAGGAATATGATAGAGCTTCAGCATGGGTAAACCTATTGAAACTTTCTATTATTAGGCTTAACTCTTCAAAAGTAAGGTTTATTTGAGATAAAATCATCTTCCAGATGAGTATTTTGTCAAATTTTTATTGACTAGCGATTTTGGATGCAAGAATTTTGGATTAGGGGTTTGATGCTTCTCCTTTTTTCTATTAATCTCATGTGCATTTAAATTGCACACCTTCGCGATGAGAGCAAAACTCCTAACCCTTCTGTCCGGTCACTGAGCGTGTCGAAGTGCTGCCAATCCTCCTCGATAATGCAGCTTAAATTCCGATTAGCTTATTACAGTGAGGACTAATTTCACTTCGCATCTTGCACAACCCTTTCACCCGCCAGGGATTAAAATCCCTGGCTAATAGATCAAGTCCTCTGAAGAGGACTACAGCGGTTTTCAATTGAGTGCAATACAGTGACTTGTAGGGACACGATATTATCGTGCCCTTACCGGGTGGTATATGCTGTACAAGAGTTTAAGTCCATTTCAATGGACTTTAGCTATGAGCTGTGGAATTAATTCCACGGCGGGTGAGTGAGCAAGTGCAAGAACTCAATAAAAGAGAATGTTCAAAACGTTATTGACAATTTGCCGTCTCAAGGTTGGATGCCACAGACGCGAGACGACCCTGTTTAGGAATCTCAGTTATCACGTTTTGGAGTCTGCTATTAAGCGCTGAATGCCACCCGCCACTGAGATAGAAGTTGAGGGTAATACGGTCAAAGTTATCGACGCTTGCATATCCCCGTTGGAACGGCATTCCCCGCGTAACTGGGTCTAGCCTTCGGGTTTCTAGGATTGCCTTCGGCATAGGATTGTCCGACCATGTTTGAGCAAGACGCATTGGCTGACTAAGCTGGGTGACCTCACTCTCAAATCCTTTATGCTCAAGCTGGAGTTGCGTTCCGCCATCAACAGGCAAGAGTGTCCAGGTAACGATGGTTGGCTTGCACATCAAACCACCTCGCCAGGTATAGGAGAGACTCCTCGGCTCATCGAGTTCGATCACTTCACAGTGGATAGTTCCATCAAATCCTTGTTGTGAATCAGGTTGAAACCGAAATTTGTGTCCGACTCGTGGCTCAAAGTCGTTGTCCATCAGCCATGCTGCCAATGCACGGCGATTAGTAATCACCTGCCACACTCGCTCAGGAGAGTGGGGGTAGAAGACATTAAGCTTTAGGTCTGTGAGCATGGATTTTCCTCCAAATACTCGCCAAGGGCGTCTAGTTTCTTTTGCCAGAATTGCTCGTAAGGGTTAACCCAGTCCGACACTTCTTTCAGTGGCTCAGGGTTCAGCCGATAGAGGCGCTGGCGTCCTACTTTGCGCTGGGTAACCAAACCCGCTTCACAAAGAATATGCAGGTGCTGAGAGATAGCTGGTAGCGACATCTCAAACGGTTCAGCAAGTTGCTTCACTGGTTGTTCGCCGTCACGCAGCCGATCTAGGATTGCACGTCGCGTGGAATCTGCGATCGCCTGAAAAATATCAGCACTAGCAACGGGTCTACTCATTAGAAGGCATCTATATTTAAGCAAACGCTTAACTATTGCTAGGATACATAAGCATTTGCTTAAATGTCAAGCATCTTCTTGCACTATCAGGAGGGTGTGGTCACGCAGCAGTTGGTAGCTGACCGACTTGGAAGTCGGGACTGGAAGCTTTTGATGAGGAAAGTTTTATCCCGTCAAGTTGTCAAGTTGAGGAGACACGAAAAACGACTGTCTAATGGCACAGAACCCGGAACCTTTTACCGCACTCAAGCATCTAAAATCAAGTTCTGTTTGACTGCATGAAAGTATGTTCGTAAAGCGCAAGCTACTTAGCCTCTTTCTGCTATGCACTGTTCTAGGGTCTTTTTTAGGAACAGCCACTGGAATATCGGCACAAGAGTCAGTCTCGTCTGCCACCGTGAAGACGATTACACAACAGATTGCCTCTCTAAAAGTTCAGCGTGCCTTACTAGATGCTAGATTCACTCCAGAATCCCCTTACGTGCAAGACGTAGAGCGGAAGCTTCGCAGTCTTCGGCAACGCCTTGCCCAGATTCAGCCGGATGGGAACCAATCCGCTGTATCTTCTGCCACCAAAGAAGCTATCAAAGCGAAAATTGTCGAACTAGAGGCAGAGCGTGCCCGACAAGGTGCTAGATACTCTTCGGACACTCCAATCATGTGGCATCTAGATTCTCAGCTTCGTAGCTTGAAGAAACACCTTCAGAGCCTATAACCTACATTGGGCACCCTCAACTGGCTTGTGGAGGTTTAAAGGGAATTGGGAATTGGGAATTGGTAAAAGGTCTAACCTTCAATTAATCTTGCTAGCTGGCTCCTTGCCGACGCTTTCGCGACCATGCGGTGCAAGGAGGCTCGTCATATCAGGGCCGGAAGGGATGATTCCGCCTGGATTAAGCGGGAACAGATTCCCGTAGTAGTCCCTTTTTACACTCTCCAAGTCGCAGGTGCCAGCGACTCCTGGAAGCTGATAAATATCATGAAGGTAGGCACCCAGGTTCTTATAGTCCTGAATTCTCCGGCGGTTGCACTTGAATAGCCCGTAGTACACTACATCAAAGCGGAACAGCGTGGTGAAGAGACGGACATCCGCGAGCGTGGCACTGCCTCCACAAAGGTATCGACTCGTCTCCAGCGCCGTATCAATCTCATCTAGGGCTGCGAACAGTTCATCGCAGGCTTTATCGTAGGCTTCCTGAGTCTGTGCAAAGCCACAGCGATACACGCCGTTGTTTACCGAGTGGTAGATTTTCTCGTTCCATAGGTCAATCTTCTCCCTCAGTTCCTCCGGATAGAGATCTAGGGTAGGATTCTTCGCGAACTCGTTGAACTCCGAGTTCAGTATCACGATAATCTCTGCACTCTCATTATTTACGATCGCCTTCGTCTGGTTATCCCACAGCACTGGAACTGTACAACGTCCGCTGTAGCCAGGTTCTGCCAGCTCGTACAGCTGTTGAAGTGTGCGGCAGCCCTCTTCCTCCTGGTTCAGTACCCAAATCCCCTCACTCGATGAAGGAGACGCTATGGATACCGATACCGCGTCTTCAAGCCCCTTAAGCGCCCGAGCGACCAGGGTTCGATGTGCCCAGGGACAGCCCAGTCCGACATAGAGGTTGTAACGCCCCACGGCTGGTTGGTAAGGGTTCCCTTCCTCTGTTCCAACGAAGTTTCGGAACTGGCTGCTGGGACGAATGTACTCCCCCGACTGATTTCGGGGGGCAAGCTTCGACATCATCATCTGCCAGAGCGTTGTCCAGACAAATTTTCCGAGCCTGATGATGAGTTTGGGAGGGAGCGATTTGCCCTTCTTCTTAGTCCTGGGAGCGCCAGTCTTTAGATTCCTGAGATTTTCGCTTTCTTTCGAGGAAAAGGTGGACTGTGACATGACATCAGATCCCAGATACTACTGAGACGGAAATTAAGCGTCGGCTTCTATATTTTACTTATCAAGAAATCTCCTGCCGCTAGAACAGCCCCGCCAACAATGAGTAGTGGTCTTAGGGGTTTCCCCATGAACATCTCGCGTGGAGTCCATGTATCCCACGCCTCCCTTACGGGTAGAACCCGGAGCTTTCGTGAGGAGGTCTTATAGCTCCCCCAGACCCCCTCCAAAGATAAATTAGCAGGGTGCGTTACGCTAACACACTCTACTTGTGGAGCTGTCAGAGTAGACTAGTAAGACGTTTGACTCATCTAGTTCTAGTGGCTTTCACTTTCCCGATGGAGCATATCGCTATCCTGATGGGGTCTTGGGTGCATCAAGAAATGTGATACCAATAGTTACTCCCTGTCCGCTCAAAGAATACCTATGAGGTAGCAGGCGGAGCAGAGGGAGCATGGGAAGATGGAGATAGGTAATCTTCTGGCGGGAAGAGAATAATACCAATTGACTAAAATATTGATACATATCTGGACAGAGGTTAAAGGAAAAAGCTTAAATGGAAAAAGTAAAAACATTACCTTTTTTCATTCTCGTACACGTCTTTCTATAAAAACTATTTATGTCAAAAATAAAGTAAAATTGTCTAAACTAAATGTGCTGTTGACAAAGGAATTAAAAGAAGAAAGCTAAGTAAACTAAAATAGAACCAATCATGCAATACATTACTAAAATTCATCCTAGTGGTTACCTAGATCGACTAGAAAAATTGATTGAAGAACGACTAAAGCCAGGCGCAAACAAAGAAAAAATTGATAGTCGTATTTGGGATTTATTTGGTGAAGATTGGGCAGTTATTTTTACGGACTTATCCGGTTTTTCACGCTTTGTAGCTGAATTTGGCATCATTCACTTTTTGCAAATTATTCACGAATCTCAACGTATATTTAGTCCTTGCATTGATGAGCATGACGGCGTTTTGATCAAGATGGAAGGGGACAGTATGTTAATCCTCTTCCGCCAACCCAGTAAAGCTATTCAATGTGCCGTGGATATGCAACGGGCTGCTAAAGATTATAATCCGGGTAAATCTGATGCCGAAAAAATTCTGCTCTGTGTCGGTATAGGTTACGGCAAAATTTTAACAATTGGTGACCAGGATGTCTTTGGCTCAGAAGTGAATGCTGCTAGTAAATTAGGCGAGGATACAGCTAAAGCTTGGGAAATTTTAGTGACGGATTCTGTGGCGGATAACATCCAGGAAATGCATAGCATTAGTTTGGAAAAGATTGACACCATTCCTCCAGGTGCAAAGGGAGCATTCAAATTAATTTATAACTTATAGGCTCCTGTGGAAATAGGATCTAAGGAGAGAGATTTTTATCCTTGGTGGCAGGAATTTTGCTAAGAAAAACTGTCTTGAAAATAGGGGGCAAGCAGTTCTCACTTGGATGAGGTACAGAGATTCGGGTTGGCAAAAAGGAAAACAAGGGGGACAAGGATGTATTGCATTTAACTGAGAATTGCTATAGTCTCGCTACTCTATTCAATAAACTGAATCAATCGCACTTTTGGTTGCGATAAATGGCTGTAGTGAGCTGACTTGATTTCGATGTCTTGTAGTTGGCCTAAAGCTAGACCACAAGCTCTGCCATACTTCGCCTGAACGCGATCGCTAGCAATTTTGAGGGCTGTACGCGATCGCTCAACAAAGTCATCCAGCTCGTACTCACTATTGGGTGCGAAGTAGTCTTTGACGACTAAAGAAGGGGAATAGCAGGTTTCTTGGGAACCGTCGGGCCATTGAATTTGAAAGCGGATTTCAGGCATAGGATGTTAGAAGTTGCTGATAGTGGTGTAGGTGCATTTTGGCGGAGGCTTCCCAGGTGTAACGAGCTAGAACAGATTGACTTTGCTGCACCAGGGAGATGGAATGATCGGGCTGAACGATTGAGCGCATGGCTTGAGCGATCGCGTCTGGTAAATTAGGGTTAACCAGGAGAGCTTGGCTTTCTGAAAGGAATTCGGTAAATGGAGGTTGGTTGGACGTAATGACTGGAACGCCAGATGCGATCGCTTCTAGCACAACCAATCCCCAACCTTCTTTCACAGAGGGAAAGACAAAGGCATCCGCAATCCTATATAAAGCAGGTAGCTCTGAATCGGAAATCACTCCTGGCAATACTAGAGAACGACCAATTTCTATTTGTAATTGGTGAGCGAGGGCAAAGAATTCATCCCGGTAAGATTGGTAGTCAAACAGCGTTGCTCCACCAGCGATGACTAACTGAGCGTTCGGGTACTCCTTCAATACTCGTGCGAATGCTTGTAGTAATCGGATGGAGTTCTTTCGAGGTTCAATTCCACCGACTGTTAAATAGATGGGTGAACCCTTCAATTTCCATTGCTCTTTGAGTGCATATTCTGAGCCGCTAAGGATGGGTGAGAATCGCCATAAATTAACACCATTAATGACTCGTGAGGCGTTGGTTTGGTAATGCTGCTGGAGTTCTGTCTGCCAGCGATCGCTAACACATAGACATAGGTCAGGTTCACGAATAGAGCGGTCTTGGCACTGCTGAAGGTATGGGCTGCTGTAGTCTTCAATGTGGTGGACTGTTCGTACAAAATGAGGAATTTGTTGCTCTTTCCTCAAAATGGCTAAAGCATTTGCGCTGATGCAGTCTTGAGCATGGTAGCAATCATAGATTTGGTTGGATTGTTTTAGATACTCTACAAATTCTTGAATGCGTTGTTGAATGAGTGCATCAATTTCAGTCGGAGCAGGGTGAGCGGGAACAGGCTTGTAGTCGCAACTTAGAGAGTAGTCAAATCCTTTCCCATCTTTGTCTAATGCATAGATGCAAACTTGATGTCCTAAACGATGCAATGCTTCAGCAAGCCCTAGCGTATGAATGACGATTCCTCTGGGCTTGGTGGAATAGGTCAATAACGCGATTTTTAAGCTAGCTGGCTGTGAAGTTTGCAGCAAGTCTGGATTAGTTTTAGAGGATGTCTTAGAAGGATCGAAAATGTCTGATCCCCCCCAGCCAGAGTTAAAAAGGGGGGAGAATTCAGT
>DATNPI010000148.1:0-36296 GCA_036703325.1 Coleofasciculaceae cyanobacterium | reverse complement strand
ACAAGAGTGTAAACTAGCGTTCGGGCGTGCACAAGAATGGTTTCCACTGTTCTTGCTACATTTCAATTACTTCACGCCCTTTTCTCTCATCAATTGGTATCAACCACAAGGCGATCATTTGTACTGGTGCAAGATATCAGTACAGCAACTGACAGCCAGCGTCCTGAATCAGTTGCTCAATGCGACCTCCTTTATGAAAGCTGGCATTATCCATGATTACTACCTGCCCTGGCTTGAGCAGAGGAATTAGGCAGGTTTCCAACCAAATCTCACGCTCCAGTCCGATTGCAGGAGCCTTCAACGGGTATTGCGGAGCCATCAGTTTCTGGTTACAAAGGGCGGCAATCATATTCACTCGCCCCTGCCGTCGTCCGGACTTCAAGGCATAAAACCGTTGCCCTCTTGAGTTCCATCCGTAACCATAGTCTTCAAGGGTTGTCCATGCCCGCTTCATCTACATAGACAATTCTTTCATCCGCCCACTTAGTACAGGTCGCAGGAATTGGGGTACGGAAATCAACAAGCGAACGCTAAATTAGGTTGAGGGACTTCGCACTTAGCCATAACCTTCGTCACCGACGCTCTCGTCCAATTAAACGGATGTGCGATCACATTCCATTCGGCAATAAAGGCTTGCAACCGCTCAGCCAAAACTTCTTTGTCGGCAAAATTAGCAATTTGCGTTGGCGCTTGCGCTGTAGTATACTAAACCACTGCTCGACTTGATTCATCCAAGAGCAGTGAACGGGGGGATAATGGAACATAAAACGAGGATGCTGACTTAACCAGGCTTGAACCTTTTTTCCTTTGTGTACGCTCAAATTATCCAGTACCAGGTGGATGGTAGTGATCTGGGAAGGCACTTGGTGATCGAGGTATTCCAAAAAAGCAATGAACTCTTCTTGTCGCTTACGCTCATAGGTTTGACCCCAGACAAAACCCGTGCGAGTGTCGAAAGCCGCTTGCCTGGTTGAGTGCCCCCTTACGTTCTTGACGAGTGCTCTACTCTCACAGGCACTCCAGGTTGTGCAGGCAGAGTTTTGGCTTGACGTGGACGAGGTTGTAAAGAAGTCTTCTCATCGACACACAGCACCATTTCATCAGCTGTTAATGAGCGAGTGTACAGTGATGAAATCTCTCGAATGGATTTGGCAAAAGTAGCATCTCGTGGAACGAGAGGGGGATAACCACAGATGATGTCGCCTTACTCTTGAGTCGATGCCCTATCAAGATGCGCTTGATGGTCGAAGGGGAAATGCTATTGACTACCCCAGCAGCAACTAACTGAGACGCCAATTCTGTACAGTCCCATTGCGATAGAGAACGCCCACAGGTCTCAGGCAGTTCACAGGCTAACTTCACACTATACAGAGCCACTTGAGGGGGAAAAAACCGGGGGACGCCCCGGTCGTTGGCTATCGTATAGCCCGGAAATACCCTGTGTGATGAAACGTTTGGCCCACTTACGCAAGTGACGCTCACTCAAGCCTACCTGGTTACTGGTATGTGAATAGGCTGACGGGGTGACAAGCTACTTGAAAAGTAGGCAGGGTGTAGGGTGTAGGGTGTAGGGTGTAGGGAAAAATTTCCCCAACAGAAGCGCTCTTTCTTTGATTAAGAGAACCCTTTACTATTGCGGCTGGTGCTAGGAATGAGTGCATCACTCCCCATCAATTTTCTTCCCCCTTAAGCTAATAACAGTATGATGATTTTCCCCACACCCCACACCCCATACCCTACACCCCGTCTCCTTTTTAGCTTTCTTGTCACCCCTTCAGGTGAATAGGTCTGTCCATCAGCTAGTAGCAGCATGGCACGGGCGCGTTTGGCTAACCCAGCAGGTGTTTTTTGACGCCTCAGCCAACTCAACAAAGTTTTGCGGGTCTCGGTGTCCATTTCAATCTTCAAGGCAGATGTGCGTCCACGCATGAGCTGTTTCCTGGTTGCTCTACACCATTAATGATTTCAGGATTTCTGAACTACTCTAGTGTGAATGCGCTCTCTTGTTGATTTCCGTACCCCAATTCCTGCGACCTGTACTTAGCCACCTGCTCTATGAACGTTTGCCGTTTCGACTCATCCCGTTCTTGGTAGCCATAGGTCTTTTTTTTCGCGTGAACCCAATTTTCTTCAAGGCTCGTGAGATTGTGCGATCTGCGCTTCGCAGCAGCGCTTCGCTATCGCTAATGTCACCCTGCCATAATTGCGCCATCTCCACCTGGGTTTTATCTCCATGAGTCAAGGCATTCGCCCGAAACTCCTCCCAATCTGTGATTTTATGATTGTTGCCTCTTGGTCGGTTGGGCAATGCTTGAACATCTCCCGTTTGGGCGAGAGCGCTGCAACCACAGGTTGATCGTGTTGCGGCTGATATTGAACAGTTCACTCGCTTCGCATTTCTTTAGTCCATCTAACTCGATAGCTTGGATTACTTTAGTAGCGGAAGTCGTAACTGTAGGGTTTAGGCATGGCAGAGCAGACGATAGCAGGTCACGATTATACCTTGAGTGTACGTTCCAACCGCCAAGGCGGTTGCTATACATTAGACTGCAACTCGGTATGATTATCATTATCGAGAACAGGGATGAGAGAGACTTATTCTCAACAAACCTGTCAATAAGCTGATATCTTTTTGTCGGTCAATGGGGTAAAAACTCTGGTTAATCAAGCTTTCAGCTTACTCGTCACCCGGTCAGGTCCCAGGTTCTAGATGCTGACAAGAGCTGCTCACTTTGCGGTCAGTCAAGTGATTGCCTGGTTAGCAGGTGAAAATGTAGAACTCCCTTCCCAGGATACTGGTGCTTACTGTCAAGAAAAGTCAACGTTTGCCAGAAAAATTACTACAGCAATTGTTTACCAAAGTGGCACAAGAGTGGCACTTTGGTAAACAAGCTCAAGTAAAACACAAACATCTCTGGTGTGGTCGTCACGTCAAGGTAATTGACGGGTCAACAGTATCAATGCCAGACACCCCGGAAAATCAAAAGGTTTATCCTCAACCCAACACTCAAGTGCCATGTTGTGGTTTTCCGATTGCCCTGCATTGGTGTTTTATTCAGTCTGACGGTGTTTTATTCAGTCTGACCACAGGTGCGGCTGTTGCTTTAGTTTTCGATGTACTCAATACCCATGATGTCAAGTTGGCGAGACGGCTGTATGAATTTATTCATCCCAATGATGTACTTTTAGGAGACTTTTAGGAGACAGAGCTTTCTGTTCCTATGCTGATTTGGTCTTTGTCAAACAGCGCCAAGAGTAAAGCTGTATTTCGGAAGCACCAAGGGCGTTTTCAAGAGTTACGGCACGGTAAAATTGTTGGTTCACACGACAAGCAAGTTGTTTTGCACAAACCTAAAACTTGTCCCAAAGGATTAACCCGATAAGAAGTCGCCGAGCTTCCTGGAATTGTGATTGTGCGAGAAGTTCACTATTATATTGCTATTCCGGGTTTTCGGACTCAACAAGTTTCTTTAATCACAACCTTATTAGATGACCAAGTTTATTCTACACTAGATTTGGTGAAACTTTACGAATCACGCTGGGATGTGTAACTGGATTTAAAGCATCTCAAAACTACATTAGGAATGGACGTATTGCGGAGCAAAACTCCAGAAATGGTTCGGAAAGAAATCTATATCTATTTGTTAGCTTACAACCTCAAAAGCACGTTGATGTGGGAAGCTGGTACGGCTTATGGGGTCCTGCCGTTACGCTTATCAATGCATAGAACTCGTCAGCATTTAAATAACTTTATCCCACAATTATTGGCCAGCTCTGGAAACAAGCGTCGTAAAATTTATCGAACTTTACTGGCAATGATTGTACACAAAAGAAGTTCCAGAGCGTCCGGGACGCAGTGAGCCGAGAGTCAGAAAACGCCGTCAATCAAGCTTATCCTCTCATGCAGCAACCTCGTTATGTACTACGTCAACAGAGAGCGAACCCTTGATTAAATTGGAGCGCACGCAGCTTAACTCGCGTGCCATTCCATTTCAGGATTTGTGACCTACTTTCTTTGGGAGCGATCGCGTATTGATTTCCGTACCCCCAATTACTGCGACCTGTACTTAGTGTGGCGATATTCGCAGAGTCCAGAAGTTGAGCCGCTACGCCAATGTCAACACTTTGATGATCTACGATGACAATCGCCAGAATCTTCAGGGCGAAATATCAGATTCGCTGGCTGAGATGGTTTTATCGGTTAGGTTCACCAGTATGGAATCTGTAAGTTTGCGCTAATTATGAAAGGGCGCTCTTGCAGATACCTCAGACAAAGGAACTAGTCACTATCTAATTTAGTCTTTCTGAATCTATCTTAGTGATTGCTCACAATAAAAAAATCCTGAAAGATGAGCTAACCCAATGAAAGTTACTCGCCTCACTAAAAGCAACAGCCTAACACTTAGCATCGTCTTACTGTTAATGTTGAACACTGGATGCTCCCAACTGCCATTAACAGTACGGCAATTACCAGCTCTATTACCAGACCTATCAACTGAGGCGAATTTTCCGCTCCGCGTGACACCATTAGGTCGTTCGGGAACCTACACGGTAGCAGGAAGCACCAATCTCCCAGACGATAGTCGCATCACGGTAGCGGCTATTCGCTATTTGCGCCCTGATAACCCGCGCTCTCAAAGCCTCAGCTCGAAACCTACCTATTCAATTCTGGCCTATCAAGATGTCAAAGTAAATAAAGGGAAATGGCAGACCACCCTGAACCTCTGGAAAGTTGCACCAGATGGTCAGTTTCAAGAAGCATGGCAACTTGAGCAGTCGAAACTTGGGCTCTCGCTCGCTCCAGAAACTGAGGTGACCTTCCTTGCCACTGTCGCTCCCACCGATTCGTTGTCGGAACTAGAACAGCAGTTAGAGAAGCAGGGCATAAAGCTTGCAAGTCGCCTTGTCCGCAATACAGCCGATGGTGAACGGTATGTCCAGGCAAGTCAAGTTTTGCCCATTGCCTTACCAACTGGTCAAACCACACCACCCCAACAACGGTCAGAGGACATTAATGGTGGCTGGGGCCCTCGGTTCCTGCTTATACCAGAACCCCCAAATACTACCAATCTCGAAGTGCCCAGCAAACGTCGAACGAACGCGCCGCTTTCACCCGCCGAGTTTTTGCAATAGGAAATTGCTTGACCGCTGATAGTTCATGAAGGGAGCATTCAACTCAACAACCCACTTCTTGATGATGGCTAGCATCACATCATCAAAACCTCCGTTGGATACCTCGTCCATGCCGCAAGCTCCGTCAGGGAGAGCTATCGGGATAGCGACTTGTAAGAAAAGCTTCTGGGAGCTGTTTGGGAGTCCCAATCAGGCTCCGAATCCCCTAGCTTCGAGTTTAGGGGACAGGAAGCTCACTCATCACCTTCCTCTCTAGTGTTGTCTCTTTTCTTTTCCTGTAACAGTTTTTCCTGTAGCAGTTTTTCTAAGTCCTCGTTTCTGAGAACCTCCTCAATCATCTCCCTGACGGTATCTGACATTGTTATGCCTTTTAGGTAGCAATACAGTTTAAATCTCTCCTTTAGTGCCTCAGGTAATCGAAACCTGAGATAGTCGTCCCTTTCTAGAATTTGTTGCTTCTGGATATTTGGCATCGTTTTAGTTCCCAGATGCGTTATGTATAACTGAGGGTTGTTATAACATACTAGCAGACAATAGTATTGTTTTTTTGTGATTAAGCAACAGATATTTCATCGTTGCAGCTCCTGAGGAAGGTAAATAATGCAGTAATTATATACTGCATTAAAGAAAAGATTAATTTAGTAAGGAATGAATTTAAAGTTATCGCAAAAGTAAGATGGCGTGAGTGTTGCCTGCCGAAGGAGGCATCCAATGGCTTATGCTTGAAAGGTCGTGACGCCTGCGCCTGGACAGTTGTTGATCTGGGGTTAGAGCGTTCTGTTTCTATTTCGGCTCTTTAACTTGTTTTTTTAGCTGCATATAGGATATATATGAATTACAAATTAAATGTATACTATATGCAATGATATGGCAAGTGATGAGATAAAGAGGGTTACATTCAAGTTGCCTCTGTCAGAGTACGAGCGGCTAGAAGCCTTCTGTAAAAAAGTCCACAGAGGCAAAACAGAAATTCTGCGAGAGTTTATCAGGTCGCTGCCTGATCCTGAGCCTCAGTCTGAGAAGAAGTGACATCTTTGCCCCACTAGCTGCTTTTCAGTATAGTGGGGGCTTCCCATTCCTAAAAATGCTTTAAGTACTTAATTACTGCGGCTATGCAGTAATGCTATACTACATTAAGAAGTAATGCAGTAAGTACGGTTACATGACCATCATTGCCCTGATCAATCAAAAGGGGGGCTGTGGGAAATCTACTACAGCAGTACATTTCACCTACTGGCTAGCAACCAAAAAGAAAAAAAAGGTGCTGCTGGTAGATGCCGATGCCCAGCAATCAAGCTCAGAGTGGTTAGAAGGCATGGAGTTGCAAATTCCTTACAAGGTAGTGCAGACACCAGATGACTTACTAGAGCAGATACCGGAGCTAGCTCTTCAGTGTGACCAGCTTATCGTCGATGGACCTGCAAGTTTAGCGGAGGCGACCAGGGCGATTCTGTTCCGTGCTGATCTAGCGATCGTTCCGGTACAGCCCACTGGCGTTGATTTGCGCTCGGCTTCTGATGCAGTGAGGTTAATCAAACAGGCTCAGTCAGTTAGGGGTGATTCACCAGCAGCCGCGGTGTTTCTCTCGCGAGCAGTTAAAGGCACCAAGCTTAAGGATGAAGCGATCGCACTCCTGAGCAAAACCCCAGAAGTAACTCTTCTCAAGACAGTGATTCATCAGAAGCAGGCGATCGCAGATACCTCTGGCCAGTCCGCAACGGTTTGGGATTTGCCCAGTCGCCCAGCTACAGAGTCAGCGCGGGAATATGAGCGATTGTTCAAAGAAATTTTGGCTATATTATGAGTCCCAGAAAAAGTCGGAAGCCCCTGGATAATGCCCTGGCGCAGCAGTTTATCTATGGTGAGAAACAACACGGAACCGCAAGAGAGCCAGCACCGGAAGAGACACCATCTGAGCCTCCCCCAGAACAACCCTCACCAACTCAGGAAAAAACACCAAACAAATCGCCGCTGATGAATAAGTTCCAAACTCCACCCAAAGAGGCAACCGTGCGCCTTACGGTCGATTTACCAGCGTCGATGCATCGGAAGCTGTCCATCTTGGCTGCAAGGACAGGTAAGAAGAAGGCTGAGATTGTGCGGGTGTTGCTGGATGAAGTGCTCTCAGATGTGGACGATTAAGCCCAATCGTTCCTTAGTACTGAGTTGTTCCATACGGACTAGTGCCATCGGGCATGATCGCCAAACTTAAGTCAGCACCACTCAGATTTGTCTTGCTCAGGATGGCCTTATACAGATTAGCGTAACGCAAGACAGCATGACTCAGATTGGCACCTGTTAGGTTGGCTTCCGTCAGGTGGGCTCCCACCAGACTGGCATGACTCAGGTTGGCACTTTCTAGCTTGGCACCAGTCAGATTGGCATCTCGAAGCTCAATACGCTCCAGAGTAGCCGTACTTAAATTAGCATTAGTCAAGTCAGTATTTAGGCATTGAGCGTCACTGAGGTCGGCACCTTTAAAGTCACTACCTTTAAAGTCAGCTCCATCTAAGTCGGTATGCGTCAAGTTAGCATTGTTTAGACGGGCACCACTCATTTTTGCATCTTTTAGCTTGGTATTCTTGAGGTTGGCACGGGAGAGGTTTGTATTTCTAAAGTCAGCTCCGCTCAAGTCAACCCCGCTCAAATTAAGACCACTGAGGTCACACCCCACACATCTCTTAGTTTTTAGAATCTGTTTAACGTCTGTTTGCTTCTTAGCTTTTAGCGGTTGAATCGCATTTTTAATCTTTTCAAGTGGCTGCTGAATTTTTAGCGGCTGGCTAATATTTTCAGCAAATGATAGACGGATTGCAAGCGGTAGTGTGGCAGCAGCTAATAGCGTTCCAATAATTAAGAAAATTTTTAAGTTCATACGCCAAAGCCTGCGAAGTTTGAGTTGTGACTGTCTCTTCATCTACATTACTCGGACGATGAGTTAGAACACAGGAGGATGAGCTTAAAGTTTTGGTGAAGTTAGATAGGGTTTTGGTGAAGTAAAATAGGCTCACAAGATGAGCGAACATCGGTTCAGTAATCAGTCCACCTTATTTTTCGCTTGGGCTTGCTCTTTCGAGCCATAATAAGTTTCAGGGGTGCGCTACTGCTCTTGGAAAGTTCACACGCCAGTTTCTAAATTCACGGCTTGGAGCAGTTGAATATGACCAGTTACCCCCTCAGCAACGTTTTACTACCAGCTGTAATTATTTCTAGTGCTGTCTTTTCTACTTTGACCTTACCGTTTGCTTTTATCAACAAAGAACCGGTGGCTGTCGAACTCCCCTTTTATACTGGCGAAATTCAACCAATCTTTAATGGCGAACATAAAGATGTTGCGATTCCCTATGTCGGATTTGCCATCGTCGTCAGCGTGGGAGCAGGCATTGCCAGCGTCGAGGTAAATAGGAGGTGGCAGGCTTACCGTTCATTAACTCAGGCCGAAGAGCAGTTGCAAAATCCACCGCAAATTTCGTTGGAAAACCCAACACCGCAAGAAGCACTAAAACTGCCAGAATATCGACCTGAAGCTTCGGCAATAGACTTTTCCCCGACGGAGGAGGTTTTCAGGGGTCAATCTCTAACAGCTCCTGATGCAATGGCTGAATCTCAGGACTTCGCTGTTGAAGCTCCTGAACAAGTTGTTGATTTTAGTCAATTTGGTTTACCTCAACCGACTATACCTCATCAGACCACAGGGCAGGTAGCCGTCTTAGAAGAACTGAACTGGTCCCAAGCGCCTCATGAGAATAATTCGGTTCAGCTTGAATCAGATAAAGTCGCCTCTGGGTCCGCCGCTCAGGATTTGGACTTAGCCTTCAGTAAAATCCTAGAATCCCGTAAGGAGTACCAAACCTGCCGGATTAAGGTGCCCCATTTAGAACGACGCTTATTTGCCATTCTCGTCAATGGTCAGTACTACAGCTTTTTCAGAGCAGAGAAAACTAGGGAGAAGGTTCTAGAAATCATAGCGAAAATTAGCGATCGCGTTGAGAAAACGGTTATTACTAAGACAGAAAAAGGTTATGTAATCTGGGCTTTGGAGCCTGAGGTTTCCTCAAAACTCCCGGCTTAGGTTTGTCCTCTTTCCAGGGCGCTTTGCCGTATTCATCGGGGCTCTCTTCGAAGAGAGCTTGCCCAATTCTCTCTCTTCCTCCTGCCTGTCAGTCAATCAGCTCTCTTCAGAATCACCGAGAGAAAATTTATGTTCTCTTTATAATTTCTTCAACAGTTCTTCACCAATTCTTTATAAATTCACGCTAAAAAGGTAGGAAGACTACAAATTCTTCAGTCTAGAGGATTCCAGAAACGGCTGTTTAATTCAACGAATTAAAAGTAACAGAACAAAAGGTAAGGGTCACGTCTATCGTTCTGGAAAATGGAAACATAAATCGGGAAAAGTAGTCTCAAATGAAGGGTAAATCTTCTGATAAACTTGGGTAGTCTATCTGCTACAATCAAGTTTACTAAAACCCGTAACTGCGTTGAATTGCTCTTCTCAGATAGTCAGAGTCGCGGTTAGGAACGGGAGGAAGTCACCCTTCTTTGGTGAAAAATAATCTGTGGTCTTCTACTAACTGCTCTTGCTTACAGGTGTGCCATCTATAAACGTAGATATTTACACGGGCATAAGTCAATAGATATGTAACCTGGAGCAATAAATATAGGAAATGATCTCGATACAAGAGTCGCGAAAAAAAGTCCGCCCTTGTTTTGATTGTGGGTCAACGCTCTGTCCGATTTTTCAGATTTAGTGACCCATTTAACGATCTTAAAAATTGCGAAACTACCGTCTTTTAAACGAACAGATTAGAAGGCAGAGTCAATCGCGTCTACTTTCTCTTATTTTACAGCAAGATAGAACCCTTTATTCTTTCAGTTGTCTTGCTCTCTGCTTGGCTGATTAGCCACAATTTATTGAATTTTCCGGAGGCTGATTTTATGCCTTGGAAAAGGAAATAATCGACAGTTTTGCTACTCAAGTACGCCTATCTGCAACTGTGGTGCTCATGAGAGACATAATTCAAAAAGTTAGTAATACTGATAAGCAAACAACGAGCGCCTTACGGCGGTCTGTTTGGCTGAGTTACCTGCTATCCATTGGAGCGATTTCAGCTGGAGGGCTATCAATCTTTTCGGTGGGTGCCATCCTGGGGACAAAACCAGCCCAAGCTAACATGGCTAACATGGAGGAGCAACCTGTCAGTCTCCCGGCTCAGACCGTTGAAGAAGAACCCGCGAGCCAGACTCAAGTTACTGAATTGAATTTTGCTCCCCCCGTACTTGCTCAACCGCAACCTAGAAAAGTGGTGGCAGTTAACGCGGCGGTTCCAGCCAATCGGTTATCCTTGCTACCAGCCAGGACAACTACTGACAATGGCAATCTTCTGGGTCAATTTCCGGCGGGAGATAAACCTACCACAGTTCAACCGGATAACGTACAAAATGCGATCGCCCAAGCACCAGCGCTTAACTCGGTTGAACCCAACCAGACAGAGCAATTGATTGTAGGAGATAAACCTACCACAGTTCAACTGGATAAAGCACATAATGCGATCGCCCAAGCACCAGCGCTTAACTCGGTTGAACCCAACCAGACAGGACAATTGGCTGTAGAAGACAAACCTACTACGGTTCAACCGGATGAAGTACAAAATGCGATCGCCCAAGCACCAGCGCTTAACTCGGTTGAACCCAACCAGACAGAGCAATTGATTGTAGGAGATAAACCTACCACAGTTCAACTGGATAAAGCACATAATGCGATCGCCCAAGCACCAACTCTTAACTCAGTTGAACCCAACCAGACAGGACAATTGGCTGTAGAAGACAAACCTACTACGGTTCTGCCAGCTAAAGTCCTTTCTCCCACCCAGGAAGCGCCTACGCTGTACAAAGGTTCTGGTGCAGCGTCTCTACTTGGGGGCAACATTCAGGCTCAATCTTCTGTGGAAGGCACACAAGAGTCACCATCACAAGCGCAGAACTCTCCGGAAATTAACCCCTTGGCTCCCACACTCACGTTACAAGGAGTTGTTCTAAATCAGGGGGACACATCAGCGCGGGCGCGGTTGAGTGGAATTTATCCAATTTCTCCCAATGCTTTGTTTGGTGGCAGCGTTGATTTAACAACGGGAAAGGGCTTTTCGGACTCGCCGGGAGGGGGATTACAGCTGAATGAGCTGTATTTTACAGGTTCTCTGCCCAGCCTGCCCAGTCTTCGCTTGACAGCGGGTCTAGTGGATCTGACTTCTTATTTTGACCGCAATAGCTTCGCTAAGGATTCGACGACTCATTTCTTTAACCCTGTATTTCAGACTAATCCCGCTCTCTCCGCGGCAGGAATCGGTTCTCGTCCAGCGGTTCTTTTGAACTGGGATGTAACGGACAATCTCCAGGCTAGGGCCGCCGCCTTTTCTTCGTATCGGAACCTTGGAGATTTGGGCATAAATGCGTTTGCGGGCGAGGTGGCTTTCCGGGCTGGCAATGCAATCATTCGTGGCACCTACGCTTCGGATCGAGATGCTGAGAGGAACAATGGATTCAAGGAAATTTACGGAATTCCTCGGGACAATGGTGAAACTGGAGTCCTGTCATCTGACCGCGAGAACTCCTACGGGATTAATGCGGAATATTTTATTCCGGAAATCAAGATGGGACTGTTTGGTCGCTATGGTCGGTATGAAAATACAGGAGTAGATCAGGGAGGGGATACCTACAGCCTGGGACTCAACTTCTTGGATCTGTTTATGCAAGATGACCGACTTGGGTTCGGCTATGGTCGAGATTTGTCTAACAATGAAATGCGCCGCAAAGATGGGAATAAGGTGCCCGATGTGTGGGAGTTGTTCTATGATTTCCGCGTTTCACCTTATCTCCGGGCGGGTGTGACGCTGCAAGCACGAGATGAGTTTTCAGATGTAACTGCTGGGTTCCGGGTTAAAACTGAGTTTGATTTAACTTCTCTTGGGAGGCTAATTCGATGAATAGATGGAAGTATTCTCGCCCGCGGAGTAATTCCCGGTGGCAGCGTGTGTGGGCCTGCTTCCTTTTGTTCGGGTTAGCAGGGGGAGTGAGTGTTGGATCGGTTGTATCGCAAGTTCCAGCAGCGCAAGCACAAGCTGTTCCCGCTGCTGTGCGTCGCGCTCAAACGCTCCTCAACCAAGGATTGGTGAATGACGCGATCGCAGCTTTCCAACAAGCCCTACGCAGCAATCCCAACTCGTTAGAGGCAAAGTTGGGTCTCGCCCAAGCCTATCAAAAAGCCGGGAAAGACGCCGACGCCTGGAACGCTTATCAACGAGTATTGGAGCAATCCCCCAACAACATACCCGCCCTCAAAGCCGTTGGCTTGCTGGGCGGTTATCGCGCCGAGTGGCAGGTGCGTGGGATTGAGGCGCTAAACACGTTGTTACAGCAGAATCCGAACGATATTGAAGCCCGCGCTCAACGGGGTTTGCTGTTGGGCTACCAACAGCGTTTTACGGAGGCGTTTGCTGATTATCAAATCGCCCTTCAAAAACCCACACCAGAGACACTCCTTGGTGCTGCCCAAATCTATACTTACAGTGGGGACGCAAAGCAAGGACTTGCATTCTTTGGGCGTTATCAAGCCACGGGGAAAGCAATTCCCATCTATCAAATTCCGGCTTATGCGCGGGCACTGCGAGAAACAGGCAATCCCGGTCAAGCGATACAGGTACTGAGGCAGGCGCTTGCTCAATCGCCAAAATTCCCTGGAACGGAAACCGAGATTCGGGCAGCTCTCGCCGAAGCCTATCAAGCCAATCAACAGGTCTCGGAAGCGTTGGCGGTACTAGAGCCGTTGCGGGACAAAAAAGAGGCGGCGTTGCCGTTAGCGCGATCGCTTACAAGCATTGGTCGTCGTGAGCGCCGAACTGACCTTTATCAGGAAGGCGCGACTCTGTACCGTCAGGTACTCGCCTCAACATCACAGTTTAATCCAGCTTTGGTCAGAGAAGTTGCGGATGTCCTGAGTGAATTGCCGTCTGAACGTGCCGCTGCGCTTGAGCTTTATCAACAGCTGACCACTCGCGACCCGAATAACAAGACTCTGTTGGTGAAACAGCTGGTGTTGGAAAATGAACTGGGTCGCATATCGCAAGCTGACCTTGAGCAGCGTTTGCTCGTCAGCCTTCAACCCCTGCCTTCTGACCCCTCTGAGTTGCGCTCGATTGGTCAATCTTTGTTGTCACTAGACCCTCCTAACCCGGCACTGCTACCTGTTTACCAAAGTTTGCTCTCGTCTGGTGTGGACCTGCCGTTTTTGAATTTCCGCATCGCTCAGATATTGCTACAACGCAACGATCTTGAGGGGGCAAAACGGGCTTTGGAAGCTTACAGAAGTTCGCCCATCGGCTCTTCTGACTTGGCACCGGAGTTATTGATTGCAGAGATTGAACGTCGCCAGGGGAACTTAGAAGCGAGTGCCCAGCGGTATCAGGCGTTAATTGAGCGCAATCCAAGTGGTGAGCTTTTGGGTAGTGCCCTGCGGGGGTTAGCAGGAATTCGCATTACTCAAGGTCGTCCGGATGATGCGATCGCTCTTTATGACCAACTGCTCCAGCGCAATCCCAATGATTTACGCACCGCCTTGGGACGTGCTAATATTGCCTACCAAGCTAAGCGCATTACCCAAGCTGAAGCCGAGGCTGTCCTCAACCGCTGGCTACAGAATCAATCGCCAAACGATACTCCGCCGGAATTATTCAGCCTCGTTAGCAGTCTGCCTCCCTCTCCAGAACGGGAGTCGCTGTACAATGCTCTGTTAGCGATCGAGCCGGATAACACGCCGATCCAACTCCGCAGGCTTCAGGTGCTAGCTCTCGCGAACCCCCAGCAGGCGAAAGACGAGATAGCTCAGTTAATTGCCCGCAATCCGGACAACATTGGGGCTTACTTCGTGCAGGGAGAGTTAGCTCAAGCGTTAGGCGATTTGGAACTCGCAAGCCAAGCTTACCAAGCGGTTTTGGAACGGCAGCCGGATAACACGGGTGCCATATTGGCTCTGGCAGGGGTTCGCTTTACTCAAAAGCGATTTGCTGATGCGTCCGTACTCTATAAGCGGGCACTCGCCCTTAATCCTAAAGATATGGATGCACGCCGAGCCCTCGCTGAACTGAACGTCGCCCAAGATCAGCCCTTCGCCGCACTTGAACAGTTCAACACGCTGAACTCTGAACAAACGGCAACTAACCCTGAGCTGAACAACCGGATACAGCGACTGGAAGTGGATATCCTAAAACGGCGAGGTTTCCAGCCTTATTGGGAGCGGTACTAATATCGTTTAGTGTTGTCTGGGCATAGTAGGGATAACGTAGGGTTTGTGGGTTTGACATCGAATCGCACTCACGAACCCTTGTCAATCTTAGGAGTTTTGCCAAAACTACCCTCAAGCATGTTTCGAGCCGTCTGGCATAGTAGCTTTTTCCAGGCTGGCATTAGTCAGGTTGGTTCCTGTCAGATTGGCTCCTGTCAAATTTGCTTTCTCTAGGTCGGCTCCCGACAAATTGGCTTCTGATAGGTTGGCTATTCCCAAGTTTGCTTTCTCCAGGTCGGCTCCTGTCAGGTTGGCTCCTGTTAGGTCGGCTCCCGTCAGGTTGGCTCTCTCCAGATCGGCTCCCATCAGGTTGGCTCCTGTCAGTGCGGCTTCAGATAGATCGCAATCTTTGCATTGGTTGGTTGACTGCAACTTGGTCAAAGAAGCTTGATTAAATGCATAAGCAGGAGCTGTTGTCAACCCCAATAAAACTACAACGACTGCGACTACTAGCAAAAAAAATCGTTTCATGTGATACACACCTCATCGAATTGGTTTATGGAAGGATTAACTTCACTATAGGGAGCTGGTTGAATCACAACAAACGTTATTTTTTTTGTAATCGATAAATAAAAGTGATTAAAAAGGTAATGCACGAGCGATCGCCTCTGGGAGGTTGTTGCGATCGATGAGTTTCGGTTGGAGGAACTTTCCTCAACCGGAGTTTTAGCCGCGCAGGCGATTCAATAATAACCAGAGGTAGATAGGGATATTTGTTATCAATTCTGTAGGGATTGATAGAGGAACCCGGATTGAGCGCGTCTCCTCTCCATGCTTGGGAGGTCGCAATCTCACGCCCCAACCGGAAAGCTCTGCGATCGCCTTCCCCCAGTTAGGTCAGGGGTTGTATTGTTAGGTTAGCAAACGAGTTGGTCTTCTACTGTAGGAAAGTCTTATGAGTCAAGCTTGGCAGCAATTAGCTAGTGTCACTATCGTCGGTTCCTTAGTAGGCATCATTTTTCCAATCGCTCCCAGCCTAGGAGCAGTTTTAACTAGACAAGAGTTTTCTGGTAGTTTCACTTTGGTCAATAACAGCCCTCTACTTACAGACACTTTGCCAGAATCTGCTAAATATTTAGGTTTTGTAGTTTATGACGAGGACAGCACTTTGCGTGATTGGGGTGTTAACGTTGATGAGCTAGACCTAAGTTTAAATCCAGATTCTACTATGACTGGTTTAGCACCCAACGTAAATTTTGAGTTTTCTTCGGATGTCGATTGGGATTTAGTTATCGATTTTGGCATTGCTTTTGACGCTCCTAGATATACCTTACAAAGAGTGTCTGAAGAGGAAATTACTTTGGTTGGTGAATTAGGGCTGGCAGGCGGGTATACCTATACAGATTCCTCTCCAAATGTTACCCTGACGACTTCTAACACTTCTGGTACTTCGGTTCCCGAACCCGGTACTGTTTTAGGCACAATTTTGGCTTTCGGCGCTGGAGCTTCTCTCCTGAAAAGACGTATTTGCTCTCCTTAGGAGCGAGCGCCTGCTAACTGGACTTCGCCGTGATTTTTAGCTAAATAAAGAAGAGAGGTCTTAAATCAGTAATTAAGTAATTAAGTAATTAAGTAATTAATTAAATTGATGAGTACTTGGCTGATCATAGTTCGCCGTTAAGTTATCACAATTCACAGTTGAAAAAATTAAGCGATCGCCGAGTGGTTTAACCGCGCTGCCCCAGGGGTAAAATCAGGAGACATCAAAACTGTGAGCGTAATGTATTTAACGCACTAAACTAATGCTTTAAATACATAGTGTTCCGACATTTGTAATTAACAATACAAACTCAAGAGGTAGGCTTTGAGGTATGGGTAGATGAGCGGTTCGATAAACTGTCCCATACTGTATGGTTGCTCTCCAGTAGCTGCCCTGTGAAGAATCCCTATGGATTACCTCTACTTCCTGGCGAATGCCAGCCTAAGTCTGCGAGTGGTTGAGTATCTACACTCAATGCCCCAGCTGCCCGTTCAATTTATGACGGTGATTCATCAGATTGACGGCTGGGTGATTAAGGTTAGAATGAACAGCCCTCTCACTCCTCAGCAGCATGGAGACTTTCGGGCGTTTATGAACGAATTGGGAATTCCCTACATTCCAGGAATTCGTCTACAAATGGCACTTTGGAGCCTGGAGACAGGACAATCGCCTCTTGAAGTTATGCGTCGCTACAAAATGGCTGTGGTTTCTCATGGTAGTCCCGACAAAAGCGACATTGAAGCGTTTCGCCAACAGTTCATGATGGGGTTAGGATACTGCCCAGAAACTTTGGCTTAAATAAACTACTCCAACTATCCTCAACCATTATTGAGCAGTCTATTAAGACAAAATGCCAGGAACACAAGAAGCTTCAGGTGACGTTGAGAAGCTACCTTGTTAGATTGGGTATGGCTAAGGAGCGGGGCTTCCGGCTCGAAAAGCTCATCCGGATCAAGTCGCAGAGGTTCTGTATCAAGTAGGTGGCATCCCTAACTCAAGTCAATATACTTGTGTCAAACTTTTCGAGCCTTTGACCAGATTAGTAGGACTTTTTTGACACTCCCAATCTCAACCAAGAGATGGGCATCAGGGGCTGCATCTTTTAACCAGACTCAACACCCCTGCTGATGAAACGCTTTTTTCGTAAGGCATTTACCCATCTACCCGCGAATAATCGAGGGTTACATCGACGTGATGGTCGCTCTCTGGCTCCCCGAAGGCATTCCTTCAAGCGACATTTTCTGGTCTTGCTATTAATACTCTGCTGTGCAGTCCCGCTTGGATTGACAGCCACCTTGGCTACTGCCCAGAGTGATGCTGATGTTCCTGCGTCCCCCGAAGTATCCCCTTCAACGGAGACACTACGCCAAAGCAATGTTGAAGAGAGGAAAGACAGAACCCCCCCAGATTCAACCGAGCCAAGCTCCTCCCCAAAAGCGAATGAGGTTGCTGCTCCTCCTGCGGGTGATCCCTACATCTTAGAATTCAACCGCAGCCCAGTTGTTGGCACTCGCTTCAGCTTGCGGGGCATCTATGACGAAGCTCGGCTTGGGTTTACCCGTCCCCGCGACTGGCAGTTAAAAACCGTCAAAGCCCAGATTCGCTATCGGCATTCCCCAGCTCTCTATGCCACTCGCTCGAATCTGACCATTCTGATTAACGGCGCGAGCCTCGGCAGTATCCCGCTCAACCGCAAAGGGGGCGAAATTGGTAATGCGGTGTTCGATGTGCCGCTATCACTACTTCAGAACTATAACGAGCTTACAATTGGGGCGCTACAGAACAACTCCCCCACTTGTACCCAAGACCCCTATGACCCTTCACTTTGGACGGAGATTCTGCCTGATTCAAAAGTCACATTTGACTTCAAGCCCCAACCGATTTCTCTAAACTTCACTAGCTTTCCCTACCCAGTCTTTGACGAACTCAGCTTATATCCCAACCAGCTCACTTATCTGCTACCGGACAAAGTTGACGAGACTTGGCTAACTGCAACGAGTCGTTTCCAAGCCACCATAGGACGCTTAGCTGATTTCCGCCGCCTGGATACCCGGATAGTCAAAGCCCTTGATGAAGTGAAGCCCCTTGATCGTTTGGTGATTATCGGGACACCCACTCAACAGCCAACCCTGAAGTCGCTGGAACTGCCAATGCCCCTGGCAGAGGAACAGATAGTGGATAGTGATAAGAAACCCTTGCCGCCAGAAGTTGGGGTGTTGATGTTGACCACCACCCCCGACAAGAAAGCCCCTGTGCTGGTGGCAACGGGCAATGGACCGGTTGGTGTCGCCAAAGCCGTACAGTTCTTGGTGCAGTCCAGAGACCGCAAAATCGGTACGGGTCAATCAATCATCGTGAAAGATCTCACCCCGGTGCCTTCTCCGCCGCCCCGCGAGTGGGCTGGGTATTTGCCACTTGCCGACACCTTCAAACTTAGCAACCTTACCACTCGTGCTCAAAAGCCATACCAGGATGTAACGGTTCGGGGTTCTGATTCCCCACCGATTGAAATTGATTTCCGGGCACTGCCAGACGATCAGTTTGGGCCAGGTAACTCGATGACTTTGCGTTACAGCTATGGTCCACAAATTAATGCCAAAACCTCATTAGTGGAAGTTAAGCTGGATGGGGTTGCGCTTGTTGGAAAACGGCTCACTTCAATCGATGGGGGAACGCGAGAGTCGCTCAATATTGCCCTGCCAGGAGACTTGATCAAACCTACCTCAAAACTCCAGGTCGATTTCCGTCTCGATGCGCGGGAGCGCCGCTCCTGTAGCCGGGTGACCGATCAACAGCTCTGGGGCACTTTGCATGCGGATACGAGTTTTGAGCTAAAGCGGACAAATGCTGTCCAGTTGCCAGATCTTAAGCTGTTACAGTACGGTTTCCCCTTTGCCGCTCCTCAGGATTTATCGAGTACAGCGATTGTTGTGCCTAAGGACCCCTCAACGAGCGATCTGATGACCTTACTAGAGTTTAGTGCGAGACTGGGACGGCTTAGCAAAGCTAATTCGGTTCAGTTATCCGTTTACACAGCCGACTCATTTCCGAAGGAGTTGCTCCAAAAGCGCCAGATTGTTGGGATTGGTACTCAAAAGAAATTTCCTTTCCCAGAGGCTTTTACGTCTAGTGGCTTTCAGTTGAGGGATACCTTTGAGCGCCTGTTGAACCAAAGCAAGGTTCAGACGACGCCTGATAATGATGGCGTCATCAAGGAAATTATCTCTCCTTGGAATAAAGAGCGCGTGTTACTGGCATTGAGTAGTCAGACGGATAAAGGCTTAGAGCAAGTGCAAAGCTTGTTGCGTCAAGACCCCTTATTCTTCCAAGTTAAGGAAGACACCGTGCTTATCAGTGCTAATACTTCAACTCCCGACGCTTCTGATCCAAATGCCTATAACCTTGAGTTTTTGCAGCGCGAACAGAAGCGTCAAGTCGATAAAACACCTGTGCCACGCCGTTTTTACCAATTCCTAGCTGGTAGTTGGTTTATGTTAGGGCCAGCTATAGTGGCGGCAACGCTCATTCTTTACGGCGTTGTCCAACTGTATCTCAAGCGGATTTCTGGTCAGGTGAAATAACGTTGTTTGTTGTTTGTTGTTCGTTGAAGAGTCTAAAAACCAATAATCAATAACCAATAGACCTCTTGCAAAAATGCTTACTTTTTTTTTTAAAACCACAGATGAACACAGATAAACACAGATGGATTTGATTGGATTTATCGACTTTTGCAAGAGGTCTAATAACTAATAACTAATAACTAATAACAAATGACGAGTACATCCTCAAAAGTCAGGTCGAAGCCAAGTCATAGGCGCTTTGGGATTTCTTCCGAGCAGCGTGAGAGAATCGCGAACTTGCTTGTCGAGCGCATACCTCAGGCTTTTGACGAGATTTTAAAGTGGCTCTCGCACCGTCAGCTGCTGTTGCTGATTGTGTCGCTGCTATTGCTATTAACTCCACTGATCACCGCACGCCCTGCGATTTGGCAGCAAGGGGTGGTAGCGGCGCTGTTGATCGCGACGGGACGCCTCGCCCTCCAAATGGAGGAGCAAAATCCTAGTAAAAGAACAAGTGAGTATCTTCACTTGTTTTTGATTTTGCTGAGTATTGTTACAACCCTGCGCTATTTGTATTACCGCACCAACTACACCCTGAACTTCGATGACTGGATTAATGGGATATTTTGTTTGTTGTTGTTTATAGCGGAACTTTATGCAATTGGCACGCTCGTACTCGCCTACTTTCAAACGATCAAAATCAGAGACCGCCAACCGGTTGATCTTTCCCTTTATCCCCAAGACCAGTGGCCCAAAGTTGATATCTATATCCCAACCTACAACGAAGATGTCGAGATTGTCCGCAAGACAACTCTGTGCGCCCTAGCAATCGAGTATCCAGCGGACAAAAAACAAGTTTATGTCTTGGACGATGGTCGGGCAGAGAAATATAAAGCCCGTCGGGAAGAGTTGCGCCAAATGTGCGAAGAACTTGGCGCAACAATGCTGACACGGGACAATAACGACCACGCAAAAGCCGGGAATATCAACACAGCATTTAAACGTACAGCGGGCGATTTGGTGCTAATTCTCGACTGTGACCACATGCCAGTCAGACAGTTTCTGATGCACACAGTCGGCTTCTTTTTTAACCCCCAGGTGGCTTTTGTGCAGACGCCTCACTGGTTCTATAACCCAGACCCGTTTGAGCGCAATCTCCTAACGCGCGGCAAAATTCCTGTGGGTAATGAACTGTTTTACAAGGTGCTACAAAAAGGCAATGATTTCTGGAATGCCGCCTTCTTTTGTGGTTCTGCCGCTGTAATTCGTAAAGAGTACGCCCTCCAAGTGGGTGGCATTGCGACAGAAACGGTTACAGAAGACTGCCACACTGCCTTCCGTCTTCATTCCTTGGGATATGAATCGATCTACTACGACAAGATTATGGTGGCAGGTCTGGCACCTGAGAAATTCTCTGCCTATGTTGGTCAACAAGTCCGTTGGGCGCGGGGCATGGCTCAGATTCTGCGAATTGAAAACCCGCTGATCAACCCGAAACTGCATTTGACGATTCCCCAGCGGATCTGCTATTTCAGTGCCACATCGCACTTTTTCTACGGGTTTCCCCGATTGATGTATGCGATCGCGCCTCCGCTATTTTTATTGTTTGGCATCAACTCAGTCAAAGGTCTGGGGCTAGAAACGTTGTTCTATGCTCTGCCTCATATTATTCTGTCGATGCAGACAAACCACATCCCCTACAAGCATGTCCGTTTCTCCTTCTGGAACGAGATTTTTGAGTTTGCGATGTCATTCCAGGCGGGAATTGTCACCCTTTTAGCCCTAGTTAACCCCAAACTTGGTTCTTTTAATGTGACCGATAAAGGGCTTTCCGTGACCAAGCGCAGCTTTGACTTTGATTCGGTGCGGTACCTCGTTATTACCAGTGCAATTGCTTCGGCTTCCTTGCTTTCCGTACCCTTTTGGCTGCTACTCTCGCCCGAGGATACCCAGGCTGTTCTAATCAATGCGCTGTGGTGTATCTTTAACTTGTTCTTGCTTTTGGCAGCTGTTCTGGTTGCCTTCGAGCAACCCCAACTCCGTCGGGCGCACCGCCTGCCTCGGAAATTGACGGCGGTGATTCATAGTGGGGGTCAGAGTTGGACTGGTCACACTGTAGATGTGAGTGAAAGTGGTGCCCAAATTCTCTTGGATGAATGGCCAAACATTCCCGATGAAATCAAAGTCGAGTTGGTGGGAGACTACGGTGCGCGGGCGTTGATGAATGGGCAAGTGATTCGTGCGATCGCTACGAGTAAACTTCAGGCAAGGCTGTTTATTGATTTTGTCAATCCAACTCGCACCCAGATTGATGATCTGACCTTAGTGCTCTTTTCTGATGTGAAAGAGTGGTTTTCCCAGACGCGCACTGAGGTGGACAATCCGCTCGAATCCCTCAAGTTCATTGTTACCAGTATCAAGCGCGTCTTCCGCGAATTCCGACCAGCAATTGGGGAAAAGGTACGCAAACAAGTGAATGCCTTTGCACAGCTTTACTGGGAAGGTTGGGAAGGTCACTCCTATACGGCGAAAGTAACGGAAATCGGGACGCAGGATGTTCGGTTGGAATTAGATGCCAGCGACGTTTTTAATCTGGAGACGATGCAGCAAACACAACCGCTAATCGGTTTACTGCTGAGTCAGGATGCGGATAACCTACAGCCGACTAGTTTGTTGGCTCAGGTTGAAACAATAGAAAGATTGGACACTTCTCCTACAGGAAAGCAACAGGAGTTGGAAAACAGTGCATCGGCAAACCGAATTGCAATTGAGTTAAGTTTCCCGGAGTCATTAAGACGGCAGCAGCATTCCAAAATTCAACGGCTTTTGAAGACGCTTGATTAGTCACTAGTCATTAGTTTTTTAAGGTACATACCTCGCGCTCTTAGTGGCTTTTTAAAACTAAGTAGAGACGCGATTAATTGCGTCTCTACGGACTCTGTAAAACACACAAAATGTGGAGTTGGTCAACTCGCGGACTAATGATTCGCTCTTCACTTGGCACATGCCCTGCAAGCCGCATGTGGGAAGCTTGTGAATTAAGTCGCTCCTATGTCAGGGACAATTTAACATAAATTAACAATATTTTTTTTTGAAGGAGATTTAATCCCTCAATTTCTAACCGGCTTTCTATGAATAACTGCTGGCTTATTCTCGCCAGAAAAATTAAAGGAGAAACTCATATTATCTTTATCTAATTTTGTGGTACTTCATGGTGACTTCACCTGTTTTATAGGAAAATCTTGTTAAACTTAGTAATAACAAGTAACTTACTTGTTCATCTACCACGAGGCTGAGATTTTTTCGTTGTCAGAGGATGTATTACTGCTCTTGGGTTTCGCAATAACCTCTTAAATTCGAGACCAGAGAGCTTTTAAGGATCATTACTCACCCCTCGGACTTTTGTTACTGCCAGCTCTACGGCTTGACTCTTAAGCGCATTTTCCACTTTAAACCGATCATCATCTGGGCAGAGAATAAAACAGTCAAGTCTAGCGCCTCAGTCGCAATCTATTTGTGACCCAGAGATTTGGGGATGCAGCTACGTCCGGATTGAGATTTGCGATTCCATGAAAGTCCGCTATCGACAGGATTTCCCAGGGACACAAGATTCAATTTTTTTGAATTGTTGGTCATTGCTGCAACTCCCTTGTGTTTTTTCGGCTGTACTAGCCGAGAATCGGGATTATTGGTACAGCAAACGATATTACCTTGTTTAGTGTGACTTTTACAACGAACTTAACCCTTTTAGTTTCAACGATTGGATGAAACCAAGGTAGATACAAATGAACACCATTTCTATGGCTAGCTACAGATCTTCCCAAAGGCTAAACCCGCTCTCGTTATTAGCACAATTATCTAGTCGTCAGGCAAATGGTTGTTTACAAGTAGCTAGTGGATCTGTTTCCTGGTCAATCTATCTAGAACAGGGAAAACTGATCTATGCCTCAGATTCAGTTGATCCATTCGAGCGGCTTGACCGTCACTTGCGTCGCCTCAGCCGTCAAATTCCTACTCTTGTCAGTGCAGTTCGGGTTCAGGTTCGCCTGATATTTGAATCAGATTTAGAGAGTCAGTCAAGTCAAAGTCCTGATTACCAAGCAATTTGCTGGTTGGTCAATCAACAGTATTTAAACTCAGTTCAAGCGGCAGCTTTAGTTGAAGAATTGGCTGAAGAAGTAATTGGGTCACTTCTTTCAGTGAGAGAAGGAACCTACCAACTAATTAACCCAAGCCCATCTGAGGAACTGCCTAAGTTTTGTCAACTTGAGCTTAGAACGTTGGTTGAACGCTGTCATGAACAGTTGCGCCATCAGCAACCTTCAGCACCACCGAGTGTAACTCCTGAGCAGCGCCCTGAGTCTTCAGGTCAAAATAGCACTCAGAATAAACTCAATTTGGTTCAGAATACTTCCCCGACAAGTAGCCAAAATTCCTCGACCAGCAACATTAATAATTCTACCATAAATCCCGGAAAACCCCTCAGCAAGAGTACATACACTATTGCTTGTATTGACGATAGTCCAACGGTTTTAAACGCCATTAATTCATTCTTGGATGATAAAAGTTTCTCCGTTGTAATGATTAACGATCCGGTGAGGGCATTAATGCAAGTTGTCCGGATAAAGCCGGATCTGATTTTGCTTGATGTTGCGATGCCAAACTTAGATGGCTATGAGTTATGTTCTCTCTTGCGGAAGCATTCGCTTTTCAAAACCACCCCAATCATTATGGTGACGGGAAATACGGGTTTTCTAGACAGAGCAAAGGCAAAACTGGTTAGGGCATCGGGTTACTTGACAAAGCCTTTTAACCAATCAGAGTTACTAAAGATGGTGTTCAAGCACTTATCTTAGTTTTGCTTTAGCCGGAAGATAATTCGCAATATCTGGTTAATTAATTGTGAGGTAATGACGCATGAGTACAACATTGATGGGCACCATTTTGGTAGTAGAAGATACCCTGTCTGAGCTGGAGTTGATGAGCCATTATTTAAGAGAAGGAGGTTATACCGTAATCAATGCAGTTGGTGCCAAAGAAGCTCTCAATAAGGTTATGGAGAAAAAGCCAGATGTCATCATTACCGATGTAGTTATGCCAGGAATGAGTGGTTTTGAGTTGTGTCGCCGCCTCAAAACTGATCCCGTTACAGAAAATGTACCGATTGTAATTTGTTCTTCTAAGGACCAGGAGATTGATCGACTCTGGGGTATGAAACAAGGAGCAGATGCCTACCTAACCAAACCCTTTACCCGTGAACAAATTCTTCGTGCAATCAAAGCAGTCGCTGTTTGAGTTAACTATACATGCTGAAGGATGAAGGCTGAAGGATGAAAAAATATCTGGTCGCCTCAAGAGAGGAATGAGAGCTTATCCCCTAAATTCATGCTTCATATTTGATACTTCATACTTCTTTAGTCAATGAATACTTCAGCACTTGCCCGACTACCGAACCAGAATACGAACAAAAAAAATCTGGGGGATACCTATCTCAAGTTTCAGTTTGGTCAACAAACACCTGCTGTTTTATCAATGAGTCGGGCACAGGAGGTTGTCGTTCTGCCAGTTCATCGCCTGACGCCCATGCCGAACATGCCAGCCTATATCATGGGTTTGCTAAATCGGCGATCGCGTGTGCTGTGGGTAATTGACTTGGCTGCGATGCTAGGTTTACCAGGAGTCGAAACAAATGTTCAGCATTACAACATAGTAATTATCAATAATGGGTCAGCTTCTTTAGGGCTAATTGTGCAGGCTGTTGAAGGTGTGGTACGCCTAACGCCTGAGTGCATTCAATCTCCACTCGGCCAAGTGTCATCGAGTCTAGTCCCCTATTTACGCGGATGTAGCTTGCAGGAACAAGAAATCTTGTTAGTGCTGGATGGCGAGGCGATTATGCGATCGCCCCTTTTACATAACGCTTAGGCTCTACCACAGAAGACTTAGGAATTAGGAATTAAGAATTATGAATTGAACAGCCAGTTTTATTTAATTCATAATTCATCATTCCTAATCCGTAATTTCCCTGAAACTTCCTCTCTTAATTGCCAATTTATTATCCCGTAATGGTGCTTGTTTCATGGTTAAGCAATTCAATAAAGCCAGCAATGGTGATAACCCAACTCCAGATACTATCAATCAAAACGGCGTAGTTAGAAACAGCTACGGTCACGCTGCCTTCCCTCCAACGGGGATGGATGTGGCGATGATCCAACCTGCGATCGCTTCTCCTACCTACATCTCCTCTCAAAAACCCAGCAGCACTTATCAAGCATCTTGGTGGGGGCGGCTCAGCTTAGGGACTAAAGCGACGGCATTAGCAATTGCCATTGGGGTTCTCCCAGTCTTGGGAATAGGGGTAACCAGCTTTACCGTAACCAAGCAAGCACTTAAACAAGAAGTCATCAAAGACCAACAGGCTCAAGCCCTTGAAAGACAGCTTGCCCTAATTCTACTAATGGGAATCGGGGCGTCCACAGCGCTGGCTGGTATCATTGCGAGCATCCTGACTAGACGTACCCTCCTACCAATTCTCGCTGCTACCAACACTCTTGAGAAACTTAAGGCTGGGGAAATAAATACCCGTATGCAGGTAGAAGGCGAAGACGAACTTGCCTTCTTGGGGTCTAACATCAACCAGATAGCAGACCAAGTTCAGGCTCTCATAGAAGACCAAAAAGCCAACCAGGCAAAAATCCAGACCTATGCAGAGACCCTCAGCGCCGCCACCAGAGGAGACAGCCAATTCCTTTTCGATCAGGCAGTTCAACAAGCTAAAAAGCAGCTGAATGCAGATCGTGTCGTTATCTATGGCTTTGAGCCAGACTTGAGCGGCAGCATCGTCGCCGAAGCCGTTGATCCAGGTTGGCCTCGCGCCTTATCAGACCGAATCTCCGACCCTTGTATCCCTGGAAAAATCCTAGAAGAATACAAAAAAGGGCGAATTGTTCCCACCAGCGACGTCCGCGCCACCAAATATTCTCCCGCCCACTTACAGCTGTTGAACCGGCTGCAAGTCAAAGCCAACTTAGTAGTGCCCATTATCGCAGCCGATACCCTCCTAGGGCTTCTTGTTGCCCATCAGTGCTCTGGACCACGGGAGTGGCAGGAGCCAGAAATTGAATACCTCTCACAGCTAGCCACCCAAATTGGACTTTCCTTAACCGGAGTCAGTCTCGCCGCCCAGAAACAAGCCGTAGCCGAACGCGCCCAACAACTTAATGAAATTATCTCCCGTGTTCGGGAATCCCTCAAGGTCGAAGAAATCTACCATGCCGCTGTTACAGGCGTCCGAGAAACCCTGAAAACAGACCGAGTCATTGTCTATCTCTTTGACGCAGACTGGCAAGGAACCATCGTCGCCGAATCGGTGGGTAGCGACTGGCCTAAAGCCTTGGGGGCGAACATTGCTGACCCCTGCTTTGCCGACCAATATGTTCAAAAATACAAGCGCGGTCGAGTCAAGGCAGTTGAGAACATTTACAACGAGGGCTTAACCCAGTGTTACCTGGGTCAACTCGAACCCTTCAAAGTCAAAGCGAACTTGGTTGCACCAATTATGGTAGACGGTCAGTTACTTGGGCTGCTGGTGGCCCATCAGTGTTCCAGCACCCGACCTTGGCAGGAGTCAGAAATCAACTTCTTTAAGCAAGTGGCGATTCAAGTTGGCTTTGCACTAGACCAAGCCGCCCTCCTGGAGCAGCGAGAACAAGCACGTATCTTCGCGGAAATGGTCTCCCAAGAGCAACGTCGAGAAAAAGAAGCACTCCAGCTCCAGCTTTTAGAACTACTCAGTGATGTTGAAGGAGCAGCTCGCGGTGACCTCACGGTACGTGCAGATGTGACCGTGGGTGAAATTGGCACTGTTGCTGACTTCTTCAATGCGGTTATTGAAAGTCTGAGATGAATTGTCACCCAAGTGAAAAAAGCCGCCACTCAGGTCAACACCTCACTCGAAGAAAACGAAGGGGCAATCCGTCAACTTTCAGCAGAAGCCCTCAAGCAGGCTGAGGATACGACCCGCACCCTGGACTCCGTCGAGCAAATGACCCATTCGATTCAACAGGTGGCAGAGAACGCCCGTCAAGCTGCTGCCGTGGCTCGTACAGCCTCGACCACCGCAGAAGCCGGTGGGATGGCCATGGACCGCTCAGTGCAAAATATTCTTTCGTTGAGACAGACTGTAGCAGAGACGGCGAAAAAAGTCAAGCGTTTGGGTGAATCGTCTCAGCAGATTTCCAAGGTGGTTTCCTTGATTAACCAAATCGCTCTGCAAACGAACTTATTGGCAATCAACGCCGGGATTGAGGCGGCTAGGGCTGGTGAAGAAGGTCAGGGGTTTGCGGTAGTCGCCGAAGAAGTCGGGGAACTGGCTGCTCGCTCCGCCGCCGCAACCAAAGAAATTGAAAAGATTGTTGAGAACATCCAACAAGGAACGTCGGAAGTCGTCGAGGCGATGGAACTGGGCACAACCCAGGTGGTTGAAGGCACCCATCTGGTTGAGGATGCCAAGCAAAGTTTGAGTAAGATTTTGGAGGTGTCTCGCCAGATTGACACCTTGGTGCAATCAATTTCGAGTGCAACTGTGTCTCAAGTTTCGACATCTCAAGCTGTTACTGAGTTGATGAAGGAGATTGCTAAAGTCTCTGAACGCACTTCTAATTCCACGCGACAAGTTTCTGGCTCTCTCAAAGAAACCGTAGGGATTGCTCAGGAATTGCAAGCCTCTGTGGGTACGTTCAAAGTGGGTGGGGACTAGGAAAGAAAATTAGGAAATAGAAATTCAAAGATTTTTATTCAATTTATAGCTCCTAGTTCATCACTCTCCCTCCTTACCTTTTCACCAATCACCTATCCCCTTTTCTGCCATGTCACAAGACAAGGAACGTGAAATTCAGCTCCAGTTTCTTGAAGAAGCGCAGGAGTATCTGGACACGATTGAATCGGTACTCTTGGGCTTGTCCGGCAGCCACATTGATGGTCACCAAATGGATGCTGTCTTGCGAGCGGCTCATTCGGTCAAGGGCGGGGCCGGGATGATGGGGTATCAGTCATTGAGTCAGCTGGCTCACCGTCTGGAAGATTCTTTCAAAGTCTTGAAGGCTCAGAAAAACTCTATAAAAGTCGATGCTGAGCTTGAAAGCTTGCTGCTGGGGGGAGTGGACCGCCTACGCCAGATACTTATCCTGAACCGTCAAGGGGCTGACGTTGATGAACAGTGGCTGGCTACTGTTGGCAACCCTGTTTTTGACAAGTTGCAGCAGCGCCTGGGTGACCCCGTAGCTGACGACGCGAGCACCATGCTGGGGTCAGAAGACGGGACAAATGTGGCAGCTCTTTTGTTTGAAACCGAAGTTGAGGGGTGCCTAAATCGCCTGGAGGCAGTTTTAGCCGACCCACAAACGCCTTGCTTAGAGGAAGAACTCTCGATCATGGCGCAAGAGCTAGGGGGTTTGGGCGAAATGCTCCAGCTGGATGCTTTTACGCAGCTGTGTGAATCTGTCCTTCAACACCTAGAAACCGAACCTTTGCAGCTCTTAGAGACGGCTCAAAAAGCGCTTTCTGCCTGGAGGCGATCGCAAGCTTTGGTGTTGGTTGGTCAAGTTAATAGCCTACCCACTTCTATCGGCGGGGTTAAAGATGCTGGAGTACCAGTAACTCAAGCGACAAGTTTCCCAATACCCACAGAGTCAGTGGAGGAGATTTGGCAAGAGCAGGTATTGGCGGCAGAATTTGAGATCTATAGCCCAGCAGCTGAGCTAGTTCAGTCCTCAGTAACTGACAATGATCTTCTTGAAGAAATAGTTGCTGTATCAGAGACGAGCGAATTTCATTCTCGAAAAGTCCAAACGGATCACCCAACATCTACAGAGGTTCCAGCGGAACATCTGTACGCTGTGGAGGAGAACGGGACTCTGGAGGTATTTGCCGCAGAATTTGACACCTATAGCCCAGCGGCTGAACTCTTGACACCGGCCGCTCAAAGACATGGCTTAGCGTCGAAGAAGGTAACTGATAATGATGTTCTTGAAGAAAGAGTGCAAGATAGCGAGGTAAGTGCACCTCTTTCTAGAAAAGTTCAAAAAGCTTCTGGAGATGTTCAAACAGCGGACTTCAGATGGCAAGAAGTGAAGCCCGATGCCGCATCATCTACAACTCCCAAGGAAAGTCAGGAAAATACGGTTCGCATTCCAGTCCGGCAACTGGATCGACTCAACGATCTATTTGGAGAACTCACCATTGAGCGCAACGGTCTCAGCTTGCACCTGGGACGTTTACGTAACTTAATGGAGAACCTCAGCCGCCGAGTTAGCCATCTGGAGCAATCGAATATTCGTCTCCGAACCTCCTACGATACCGTTGCAACCCAAGCGGCTTCAAGAGCGGTTGCTACATCGCTGGTAGGTTTATCCACATCCTACGGAGGGGGTTCTCCAGCCAAGACAAGCTATAACACGTATGGGCACGACAATGCCTTGCCCCTAAATGCTTTCAATGGTGGCGATAGCGATTTTCATGTCAGCATCAACAGCGGGTTTGATGCCTTAGAAATGGACCGATACAGCGACTTACACCTGCTGTCAATGGAAGTGATGGAAACCATCGTCCAGATTCAAGAAGTCACCAGTGATATTGGACTTGGTCTTGAAGATACAGAGCAAACGGCTCGTGAGTTAAACCAGACATCCAAGCAGCTGCAAACCAACCTCACCCGAATTCGGATGCGCCCCTTGTCAGAGTTGGTAGGGCGATTTTCCAGATCCCTACGAGATCTTTCTTTGCAGTACGGCAAACAAGTCGAACTCAAAGTTTTCGGTAAGGGAACCCTGATTGATCGAAGCATCCTGGAGGCTCTTTCCGACCCCTTGATGCACCTGGTACGCAATGCCTTCGATCATGGGATTGAAGACCCCGCGACTCGTCAGGCTCAGGGTAAACCAGCACAAGGGGTGATTGAAATTAAAGCTGCTCACCGGGGTAACCAAACAATAATTACCGTTAGTGATGATGGCAACGGCATCAACCTTAACAAAATCCGGGCGAGAGCGGAAGCTATGGGATTGGATGCGGGGCTACTCGCCGCCGCCAGCTCAGATGAGCTGCTCTCGCTGATTTTTGAACCAGGTTTTAGTACCGCAGACCAGGTAACAGCCCTCTCTGGTCGAGGTGTGGGCATGGATGTCGTTCGCAACAACCTCAAGCAAATCCGTGGCGATATCAGAGTTGATACTCAACCAGGTCGAGGAACAACCTTTACCCTCACGGTTCCATTTACCCTCTCAGTGGCACGAGTCCTGCTGGTGGAAAGTAATGGAATGCTGTTGGCATTTCCCACAGATGTGATAGAAGAGATACTCTTATTGATACCAGAGCAGGTCTTAACAACTCCTGGCAGCGAAGTTCTCAAATGGGAAGGGGACATGGTTCCCCTGACTCGATTAGGAGCGTGGCTAAACTTTCACTGCCCTAGGAGAGTACAAACGCCTGAAGGCATACCCAGCATTAGTGAGCCAACTGTGCTGATGATTAGTCAAGGTGATCAGTTGGTCGGCATCCAAGTGGATCGCTGCTGGGGTGAACGGGAGGTAGCCATCCGCCAAGTTGAAGGGACTATTCGTCTGCCTCCCGGCTTCGCCAGCTGTACGATCGAAGGCGATGGCAAAGTCGTTCCACTTGTTGATGCTGCCGAGCTGCTGCGGTGGATTGCCAGCTCATCGCGCAATCCCAACACTGATGGAACTGAGTCTCGCCACTTGCCTCAACTGGATACCGCACACTATGACGAACCACCAGCTTGGGTAATTCCTCAAAACCAAAAAGATACCATTTTAGTTGTTGATGACTCGATTAATGTCCGCCGGTTTTTAGCCTTGGCCTTAGAAAAAGCCGGGTATTTGGTGGAACAGGCAAAAGATGGTCAAGATGCTGTTGAAAAACTCTTCGGTGGATTGCTTGTTTCAGCTGTTATTTGTGATATAGAAATGCCTCGCCTAGATGGTTATGGCTTTTTGGCTCGGATCAAATCAGACCCAGCCTTCAGCGAGTTGCCGATTGCTATGCTTACATCCCGCAGTGGGGATAAGCATCGCCAACTGGCGCTGACTTTGGGCGCAGCCGCCTATTTTTCTAAGCCCTACAATGAGCGAGAGTTATTAACAACTCTGAGGCAACTAATTACAGAAAGTCGAGCAATAAAGCGCATTCCTTCTGGAATTTTGTAAAATCATGGCTGTTTTTTCTGCTATCACCTCCCGACGCTCTACTACTCGCAAAGCCGAAGCAACTCAACAATTGATTGTTTTTCGTCTTAGGAATGAAGGCTTTGCCCTGCCCATTAGGGCAGTCCAAAAAGTTATCCCTATGGGCAAAATTTATGGCGCACCAGGGCAATCTGGGGTAAGCCTGACACTTTATCAAGAGCAAGAATTAATTGTCATAGACGCAGGACATCGGATTTTTAGGGGAGTACCGAGTCAGGATTCACCTACGTCGAGTGTTCTTCGTCAATCAAGCACCGAACAGCTTGATGACACATCTTCGGAGCAACGCTACCTCCTGATTGTACAAAGCTCTCAAGGCAAACTGGTAGGATTACCGATTGAAGAGCCACCTTCTTTGCAGCGTGTGCCTGAGTCTGCCTTTGCCCCCCTAACATCGGAGTATATTTCTGAAGGGAATATTCGATGTGTTAGTGCATTGATCAAACAAAATAATGATCAACCGCCTCTATTTTTGCTCAACCCAGATCAGTTAGTTCAGCTCCAGCAGGCTTTACCGCCAACAGTCAGGTAAACGGAGGCGATCTGCGCTCAAGCTTTACTCGCGAGAGCGATCGCATTCAGAGGGAACGTCGGACTAGTTGTGGATTGTTCCATCTGGCATTATTGCGCCATTAATGCTAGCTTCTGTTAGATCGACCTCACTTAGGTCTATGCCTTTCAGGATTGCTCCTGTCAGCTCTGCCCCTTGCAGATTAGCACCAGTTAGATTGGCTTTGCTCAAGTCAGTACCCGTTAAATTTGCCCCCCATAAGTTTGCACCTTCCAGATTGGCTTCTGTCAGGTTTGCCTCACTCAGGTTTGACCCCCATAGGTCTGCCTGACTCAGGTCGGCTTTACTCAGGTTTGCCTGACTCAGGTCGGCTCCACTCAGGTTTATCCCACTCAGGTTTTCCTCTTGGAGTGAAACGCCAGGGGCAATTAAGTACATCCCAGTCTCGATCGGGTCAAAACCCTCAGGAAATTGAGTCGCTTCGTTGTAGAGTGCCCCCTGTAAGTTGGCATTGTCAAGGGTGGCGGAGTGAAGATCGACCCCAAACAGGTTGACCTTCCTCAAATCTGCTCCACTTAGGTCAGCTTCATTTAGGTTTACCCCTTGAAGTGACACGCCAGGGGCAATTAAGTACGCCCCGTGCTTAGTGGGGTCAAAACCCTCAGGAAATTGAGTCGCTTCGTTGTAGAGTGCCCCCTGTAAGTTGGCATTGTCAAGGGTGGCGGAGTGAAGATCGACCCCAAACAAGTTTGCCTTCCTCAAGTCGGCTCTACTGAGATCCGCTCCCCTCAAGTCAGCTCCACTCAGGTTTACCCCTTGGAGTGACACTTCAGGGGCAATTAAGTACGCCCCGTGTTCGGTGGGGTCAAAACCCTCAGGAAATTGAGTTGCCTCGTTATAGAGGGCTCCCCGAAAGTTTACCTGTTGAAGGTTCGTGGAACCCAGATCTACCCCAAACAGGTTTGCTTTCCTCAAATCTGCTCCACTCAAGTCGGCTCCACTTAGCACTGAGAGCCACAAATCTGCTTCACTTAGCTCGGCAGACTTCAAATCAGCTCCACTTAGTTCTGCCTCCCACAAGTCGGCTCCACTTAACTTTGCTCCACTCAGATTGGCTTTCTCTAGAGTGATTCCATACAAGGAACTCTGACTCAGGTTGGCTTCCCCCAAGTCCGCTCCACTCAGATCTACTCCACTGAGGTTGGCTCCACTGAGATTTGCCCCTCGCAGTGATACGCCAGGAGCAATTAAGTACGCTCCTGCCTCATGCGGGTCAAAATCTTGGGGAAACTGAGTCGCTTCGTCGTAGAGTGCTTCTTGAAGGTCTGTCTCTAGAAGGTTAGCGGAGCCCAGAGCTGCTCCCAATAGGTTAGACTGCTTCAAGTCAGCTCCACTCAAGTCAGCTCCACTCAAGTCGGCTCCGATAAAGCAAGCCCCCCTTAGATTTGCCTCCCTCAAATTAGCTTCTCTTAGGTTGGTTTTCCATAGATCGGCATGACTCAAATTAGCACCACTCAGATTAGCGCTATTCAGGTCTACCCCACTCAGGTTGGCATTCGCAAGTAGTGCGTGAGGAGCAATTAAATAGGCTCCTGCCTTAGTAGGCTCGAAATTTTGGGGAAACTGAGTTGCTTCGTTGTAGAGTGTAGTTTGAAGGTTTGCTTCATGCAGAACGGCACTACTCAAGTTCGCCTCACTTAAATTCGCTCCACACAGGATTGCACTACTCAAGTTCGCCTCACTCAGGTTGGCTCCCAATAGATCTGCCCCACTGAGGTTAGTACCCGTCAGGTTTGCCCCACTGAGGTTGGCTCGCCATAAACTGACTCTCTTGAGGTTTACCTCACTCAAGTTGGCTTTACTCAAGTCTGTTCCGCTAAAATCTCTTTCCCCTACTGCGTATCGCTTCAGAAGTTCGTCAGCATCCATATCATTAACCTTATAGTTTCATCTTAGAAACCTGATGCACCTGTTAATTCCCTCAATCCAGCCCTTTCCACCAAATTCAAACCATTTGTAGCCGTCAGTGTCAAGGATGATTTGATTGTTAACCTGAGTAGGTCCCTGCTTTAAATATTTCAGTATCCTGGAGTGCAGGTTAAAAATTATTAACCCAGCTGCGCTCTTTAAGCACCTTGAATAACCGCTTCTGTTCAAGAGGCTTTTCTATTAAGATTATACTATTTTAGTATAAACAAAGTATAGACTGATGCCGAGAAAAAACCAACCTACAGTGGTATTTCAACCATCCCAGGAAGAACTTCAATTACTAGATGATTACTGCAAGAGTTCTAATCGCTCTCGCACAGATGTATTACGAGAGCTGATTAGAACCCTCAAACGCCGCAGAAAACTAGAGACCTGAATATGGGCGGTGAGTAGCAACCGACCCGAAACATACCCTAAGGCTAACTTTGAAAAAAAAGAAAGTAGGTTAGCACTTCTGGAAACGGCTCAAATCCTGATACAGCAGTTTGCAGGTAGATAGAGTACAAGCTATCCCCAGGGAAAAAGCACTTTGCATCTACACCTTTACTTCACTTACTTGCAAACTGCTGTAACTCCGTAGAGCTTCAATAAGCAGACATTTTCTTGGTTAAACTTGTTTATAGTTAAAGACTGTTAGCAAAATTCCTGCTGTGGATTAACCCTCTTCTCCTAGAATTATTCTTAGTGTTGTGTGGGCTTCTCCCAGAGTTCGCAATTCCACTTCAAACTTCCATAGGAATGGACGACGCCTTTGAACAGTAACTGCCGCTGGCTCCCAGGCGGTTAGCTTCCACCCGTTTTGGGTAGAGGTTAGACTGTAATCAACACAGGTGGTTTTTGAAGGTGCGTTCGCTATCATCGCTATTAAACCGTAATTTTTGTTAGTTGAAGATAATCGCCCAGCTTGCCTGAAGGGAGGAAGGGAGGGTGCATCCCGATGCGTGCAAATGTATTCCCTGAGGTCAGCGTCGGATGAGCGTTACAGACTTGCTTAAAATATGTTCTTGCAAATTTGGGACGCACCCGGAAGCGATCACCTTGAAGTTAGGGTTTCAATACAGAGAGTTACAGCGTAGCAACAAATTTTCCTCCATCTGGCTATGTTTACCAAAATTTTCCGTTGGTCAAGTGCAAGAAGCCGTAAATTGAGAAATATTCAGGGATTTTGACCAAAAATCTATATTCGGATAGGTTCAACAGAACCAGATTATGTCGTAGGGTTCAGGCCTCAGGCTTTTGTGAATATTGTTTTTCGGTTTAAAAAGGAGTTCTTGTTTGAACTTACAGATTCAATAGTGCGATTTTTTTTCTTCTATTTGAGTGATAAAAAAACAAAAATAGTGTGAACCTTATCAGTAACTAACCTGAGCCAAACACAATAAACCAGTGACCCAATTGAATTAATTGGGTGACATAGATTTGGATGACACCGGATTGAAATCACAGACAATGCTGTCTCTAAGAAAGCCAGTGCTGGGATGATGTCAGCTCTCGCGTGCGGAACTCAAGTTTTCGAGCAGAGTCGCGATCGCATCTGGGTTCATCCCACTTATGCGGTTTTACCAGGCCTCACTAATTCAATAATTTAAGCCTATAAGTAAATCTGATGACAGATATTTAAATAACTGAATGATAAACCCTTGCTTTTGTAAACAAATGTAAATATTGTTAATAGCAAGGCAAAGGTAATTTGCTCTAAATCATTCAAATCCAATTCATCGCAATCATTCCAACAATGACAACCACACTACAAAGAAGCTCAAGCGCATCCCCATGGGAACGCTTCTGCTCTTGGGTCACCAGCACCGACAACCGCCTCTATGTAGGCTGGTTCGGCGTCCTGATGATACCAACCCTGCTTACCGCCACCACTTGCTTCATCATTGCCTTCATCGCAGCCCCTCCCGTGGACATCGATGGTATCCGTGAGCCGGTTGCTGGCTCTCTGATGTATGGCAACAACATCATCTCCGGTGCAGTTGTTCCTTCTTCCAACGCCATTGGCTTGCACTTCTACCCCATCTGG
>DATNPI010000141.1:0-1954 GCA_036703325.1 Coleofasciculaceae cyanobacterium | reverse complement strand
ATAGAGGGAAAACTTTTCCTTGTCCGAAGTAATACCGACATCACCAACTGAATCACCAAGAATCTTCGCTCCGGGAACCTTAAATTTTACCCCCGTCACCTCAGAGTTCAAGACCTTAACTGCCCCTTGCAGCAACTCCTTGAGCCTGCTGGGTTCCTCAAGTACAATCTTGTCTAAACTTTGGCTGACGCGACGTGCGATCGCCAGCATTACATCGCCAATATCAACATCCGCCATTTCCAGGTCTTCACTGGACTCAAAATAAACTACATGAAACCCTTCCTGTTCCAGTTCGAGCTTGAGCCGCAATAACTCTGTGGATTTGCCACAACCAATATGCCCAGTAAATAAAACACACGTTGGGTCATCGGGCGAGAAAAAAGTGATGTTATCCTTCAGTTCCTCGATAATCTTGCCGCCTCGGACAGAAGAAAAGTCAATGTATAACTTCTTGTCTTCCGGGTTGGCTACAACCAGCGTCTTTCCGGGGTCTGTTGCCTGAAAAAATTTTCTTAAATCTACCGCCATGCCACTTTCCAGTTGGTTGCCTGATGGAAGTCTTATTGGACACCATAGCTTGACGAGCGGAATTTTACGGGTGATTGTTAGCTTCTATTAAGTTTAGGCAGTAACGAGAAAGTTAAAGCTCAGAAAAGATGAGCGCTGTAGCCTCAGAACTTCGTTGTCCCAGCCATAACACTGGAATCGCTAGTGAGGTTAGCCCAGAATGGGGCAATTTCTTGGAGTCATTTTTGCGATCAGCGCTATCCTGGGCTTCGCCCCGCTGGACTTCGTCTCGCTGGACTTCGTCTCGCTTCGCTAACGCTAACGCTAACGGCAACACCTGCCGTAGGATGCAAGGGAGGGCTGTAGGGCGAACGCAGCAGCTTTTCGCTATCGCTTCTGCCGTCTCCGCTTCAAATCCTCAGCGAGTCGAATATCCACCAGTTCCCCCTCCTCCCACGCTTCGCCATCCGGTTTAACTAGGCGTTGTGCAAGCTTTTGCAGTTCTGCATCTGAAGCGCGATCGCCTTTTAGTAACTCATTAATCCGTTCCACGGGCATTTCAGCATCAGCCGCAAGTTTCCCAAGTGCCCAGTCACGGTTACTCAGTGTTTCTTCAATCAAAGATGCGATCGTTGGTACAACTGGCGGCGCAGTCGTTGCTGCCTTAGCTACTGATGACTCAGATGATGCTGAGTCTTCCTCTTTGTGCTGCTTTTCGATCCAGTCTTGTATCGCTTCCTCTTTGTCACTACCACTTGAACGACATTAATTTGTCACAACGACACATAATTTGTCACTGTACAAAACACAAGCGGGCGGCGAGAATCGAACTCGCATCATTAGCTTGGAAGGCTAAGGTTTTACCACTAAACTACGCCCGCAGTTTTTGGTGGACAATATTCCACCTCAATAAGGGTAGCACAATTTTCCCTTTAATTGTCCAAGGAAAGCAGCATTCCTTTTAATTCAACAGCTGAGTGATGTTCAGTTCGATGTTATAGGCTTGGGTAACAGGGCCACTACCCATGTAAGTGGGATTAAACGTCCACTTCTCGATAATCTGCTTTGCAAGTTGTTCAGCCTTGTCTTTACTGATGTTTCCTGGCAACAGTTCAGCCGTATTCGGCAGAACTGTCGGTTTCCCGGTGGCCTCAATCAACACTTGGGCTTTCAAAACTAAAACCTGATTCGGATCAATTCCTAGCGCCGTCAGAGAATCAGTAGGGAATTTCGTTATGCTCCCTTCTGGGAGTGTGGCATATTGGGTGGGTATATCCCGATCGGGAACAGTCAGACTCAGTCCGCCGATGGCAGCATTATGAAAACCGCCTCCTGGCTGTGGATTGGGCGGTGGGATAGGAGAAGGATTGGGCGGTGGGATGGGAGAAGGATTGGGTGATGGGCTTGCAGAAGGATTGGGGGATGGGCTTGCAGAAGGGTTGGGAGA
>DATNPI010000137.1:0-3787 GCA_036703325.1 Coleofasciculaceae cyanobacterium | reverse complement strand
TTTGGGTGTGCGGAAAGAAAATGCTTTCATTTACCCCAGGAGGCACCACATTGAATTTGGGGCTGAACAAATCAATGCCATCGACTACATGATACAGATGGGGCATCGTGAAATTCTTGTAAGACTCATACTGTCCCCACTGTTCCGGTGTCCCCACAATTTCTTGGTAGGTGCTGGTGATGATAAAATCAGCTGCATTCATCCCGATCAAATCAGCAGTGAATTGCAAAGAAAAGTGGTATTGCTCCTCTAGGTCTTTCCAGTAAAGGTTACTGAATAGATATCTAGGCTTTTCCAAAACGTGGGCAATACTGCACTGGGTCACCTTGAAGCGTCTGGCTAACAGGAAGGCTACCAAATTGCCATCGGAATAGTTTCCAACAATTAAATCAGGCCGCCCTTCAAATTCTTCCGCTAACTCTTTTTCTGCCTTCTCGGCAAAGGTTTCCAGGTAGGGCCAAATCTCAAACCGCGAAATCCAGTTTTGGGTAACCTTGGGATTGAATTCGAGAAAGGGAACTCGCAAAATCCAGGCATTTTCGGTGCCTTGGACTTTTTCCAAGCGTTGGTGTGAACTGGTTCCCTGACTATTTGGAATCAGGCGCGTTAGGATAATTACCTTTGGCTGGATACCCAGTACATCAAACCCTGCCAACTTAATATCGGCTTGTAGCTGCTTCTCTAAACTCCGGGCTTGCTCAAGAACATAGAGTACATGACCGGCTGCATGAGGACGCCCCAAGACATCCTCTTGACCAAACCAACCGTGGACGGAAACTAAGACGATACGATAGACCAGTGGAATGTGGGAAATGAAGGTTTCCAATACGGCATGATCTGGGGAGTCAATCAGGCGATCGAGTAGTTCTAGCGTTTCCCGTACTCGACCGGCTGTGTTGCCCCATCCGGGTTCAAAACCTAAATTTTGCAGATCGAAGCGAAACTTTTCATATGGCTCGTCGTCTGGACGTTTACCAACGAAGGTTAAAGCCAGTTTGACTTGTTTAGACAACTCAGTGGTAGAGTTAATCTGCTCATTAATCAGCAGTGGTTGGTCTTTGTACTTTGAGGAGTGCAGTATCTCAAGAAAAGCTTCTAGCCACGGTTGGGAAGGGACACTACCTTTGTCCCGTTTGGTATCGGCGAACAGCTGACTCGACAGGTAACGGTGGAGAAACTCTATCCCTTTGCCAATATTTCTGGCGTCGCGAATTGTGGGGAAAGAGTCGTAAAAGGGATGAAAATCAATCTCTAGCAAGCCACCTGAGTGCTGAGAGTGGGGTGAGTTTGTGTCACCGGACCCAAGGGGATTGTCACCACCTCGTCCTGCTATGCGATCGCTTAAGTTAAGTAACGCCTGCACTGGCATTGTCTCAAAATGGCTCAAGTCTGTAGTCAACCGACAGACTTCTTGAGAGGCAATTTTAGGTCTGACAATGAACCAGACGCTTTCCTCTTCCATGATAATTTCATGGGTATAGCGAATGAGTTCACCTAAAGCAGAAGTACGGTAAAAGTAAGCTGGTTTTTGGTAGTTGTTGCAATAGTCCTCAAAAGCTTGCAGAATTTGATTTCGTAGGAAGTACCGCTCTGTGTCGGTACGTAACTGATCTAGCAACTGACCGAGATCGACTTTCTCGTCACCGTCAAGAACGATTCGTAACAGTTCACACATGACTACTTCGTGATGCGTTTGGGTATGTAGATCAGAAGGATTTTCACCATAGTCTCGGTACATCTGCCGATGGCGCAGTTGATAAACTCCCCACAGGCGAATTCGAGGGAAGTCTGGTAGTGAGAAAGAAGACTTTCCCAGTACCTATGACCGACGGCATGGTGCTTCCTCCTATTGATAAATCTAGGGGGACGCCAAGCGGCTAAACCGATAGCGTTAGCGCAGCAGGGCGCGATGCCGAAGGCGGTACTTTACCCTTCGGGAACGCCTACGGCGAACGAGAACTCCTTCAGGGAACGCAAAGCGACCATCACACACAAGTGGCTCCGCAGGAGCTAGCGGTAGCAACGAGGAGCGTCTGATTTCGCTTTGACAACCTAGGCGCAGGAACACATCCTTCGTAAGCGTTGCAGCTTCTCATGAGCTAGCACGACAAAGGCAGCCTCCTTCATTTTGTCGAATTCTCTTGGGAGAGGCGACTCCCAAAGGTCAGATAAATTTACTGACATCTTTAAATTTGCTCAAATCCTGTATCTGAATAGTTCCTAATTTCACGGAAAAACACGGAAATCAGTTTCTAAGAGTAACCTTAACTGGGTGAACTACTACACCCTCTATCCCATTGCAGAAAGCATCTGGGACTACTTTACGGATAATGTTGTAACTTCCGTTGACATCGGCGTTAAATTTAAGGCCGATTTTCGATTTATACAGTCCACGTTTAACACGACGACCGCTAAATTTCGCAGTCTTAGCTTCTGAGCTTCCGTAGACAGGAATGAAATCTCCATCTAGAAAGCTGGCAACAGAAGTATAAGATTCTTCTGTGATGACGACCTTGATACCAACCAGTTCGGCTTTGTAGGTCAACATCTCGACAAATCTCGCATGGGAGACACTGGTGAAGTTCTGGTTATTAACCTTACCAATATTAATCTGCTGCTTCCAGTTTTCGTTTTTACCAACAATAAGGGTAGAGATATTATTCTCAACCAAGTGATTAACAACGAATCGGCTAGATTTATGGAGATAATCATCAATCTTAAATCCTCGCTTAGTTGATAAACGTTGGATTCTGTTTGATGTTTTTCTGTTGCCTTTGAGTCGAGATTGAAACTCAGCTTTCTTCTTGTTGTAGTAGTGGTTAATCGCTTTGACAGGTCTGCCGTTAATCAGGAAAGGTTTAAACCCTTTTTGGTTTGAGGTTACAGCTGCCAAGTTATTGAGTCCAACATCTACACCCGCTACGGCTTCACCACTTACAAGTTGTTGAATAGGTTGTTCGTAAACTACCTCAATGACGTAGTAGTTGAGGCGAGTAACAATCCTTACTTCATTAATCTCTTGTTTGTTACAAGAAATCATCAAACTTGTTCCCGATGGCTTAATCCATCCCTTTTTTAGCTCCTTTGAGCTAATAGCCTGGACAGTGTAGACCAAAAGGTTGCGACCTTTCTCCTTGTCTTTGTATTTGGGCAGCTTGGGTTTTCCCAGGAATTTGGAAGGATTCTTTTTATAGGCTTTATCCGCCTCCTTCCAAGCTTTCCAGTTTCTGTCCAAAAACCGTAAAACTTGCTGAGACACTTTACGAGGCAAAGCGCAGTATGATTCCTCCTTTTGCATCCGAGACGCCATCTCGTTATAAGAGAGAATTTGGGATGTTTGAAAGAAATACTGGCGAATTTCATAATTCGCCCGGTTGTAGAGATTCTTGGACTTGAAGGACAAGTCATCAATCTCTTTCCATTCCTGGCTACCCTGGCGGATTACATGTTTCTCAACAAGTCTCATTGTCTCCATTTGACTGAAGCTCCTTGATGAGTTTTTCTGTTTTACGCTTCGCTCTTCTCATCCCGTAAAGTCTTGCGCAAAATGATGTAATGACACTCGCCAAGTCTGTCATCAAATCTTCTTTGTCGTCTGGCACTCCATTAACCACTTCCAGCCTCCTACCTGTTTCTGTTAGGAGAATTTCAATATATTTAGCACCGAACCGTCACGCTAAGGCCTATAGGCGTCTAATTTTAATCAACAGAACCAGACCCCAAATGGAGAAACTGGAAAACTGACTCCTATCAGCTGAATTTGTTGACCGTGCCGTTAGAGTTACGC
>DATNPI010000135.1:0-6747 GCA_036703325.1 Coleofasciculaceae cyanobacterium | reverse complement strand
AAATCTACTTTCACCGCAATAGCGTACTCCATGACGACTTCGATCGCTTAGAGATTGGTACGGGTGTTCGGTTTTTTGTAGAGGAAGGTGAGAAAGGTCCCCAGGCAAGCACGGTGAAAATTGTTGATAAACCAGGTGCTAATGTTGGCAAGTCGGAGCAGACACTCATCGAACCACCATTAGGCTGGAAGTAGTGGACGGTTCACGATATTGAACTCCTCCGGTTACTTATAGCGATTTTCAATTAAGTAGAATATCGGTTGTTCGTAGGGGCACGATATATCGTGCCCCTACAAATGACGGCGTTGCATTCAAGCATCTACTGACAACTAACAACTGCCCTAACCGAGACAAGCGGCTAAATCCTCATCCACCGTTGTAATTGGCTTCAGGTTATATTTCTCTGACAGCAGCTTGAAGACATTCGGTGAGATAAAGGCTGGCAGAGTTGGACCCAAGCGGATATCCTGAATTCCCAGATAAAGCAGTGTGAGCAAGATTGACACAGCTTTCTGTTCGTACCAAGAAAGAATCATCGACAAAGGCAGTTGGTTTACATCCACATCGAAGGCATTCGCCAGCGCTAAGGCTATCTGAATTGCAGAGTAAGCATCATTGCACTGACCCACATCCATCAACCGAGGAATGCCGCCAATGTCTCCCAGTTCTTTGTCGAAGAAGCGGAATTTACCGCAGGCGAGAGTTAGCACCACGCAATCTTGAGGCACTTTTTCCACGAATTCGCTGTAATAGTTGCGGATTGACTTGGCACCGTCGCAACCGCCGACTAAGAAGAAGTGGCGAATGTCTCCCCGTTTGACTGCATCAATCACTTCACCAGCGACACTGAGGACGGCATTGCGACCAAAACCTGTCATCACTTGGCGTAGTTCCTCATCTTCAGTGAATCCCGGCAGTTCTAATGCTTGTTGGATAACAGGTGTGAAGTCACTGGTTTCCAGATGCTTGAGTCCAGGCCAACCTACAGGGCCAAGGGTGAAAACTTTGTCTCGGTAGGAATCATGAGGCGGCATCAGGCAGTTGGTTGTCATCACGATTGGTCCAGGGAATTTAGGAAACTCCCGCGTCTGATGCTGCCACGCGGTACCGTAGTGACCGTAGAGATGGGGGTATTTCTGCTTTAAGCCAGGGTAGGCATGGGTAGGCAGCATTTCCCCGTGAGTGTAGATGTAAATTCCGGTGTTTTCGGTTTGTTTGAGGAGTTCTTCGAGTTGTTTGAGGTCATGTCCTGAGACTAGGATGGCTTTGCCTTTCTTGGCATTGAGGGGAACAGGAGTGGGGACGGGATGACCGTAAGTATTGGTGTTGCCTGCGTCGAGGAGTTCCATGACTCGCAGGTTAATTTCGCCCACTTTAAGCGCCATATTCACCCAGTCATCGAGGCTGAGGTCTTGGCGACCGAGTGCGGCTAAGGCTTCGTGGCAGAAGTCATAGACTCGGCTATCTTCTTGACCGAGTTCTTGTGCATGGTAAGCGTAGGCGGCGATACCTTTGAGTCCGTAAAGGATGGTGAGTTTCAGGGAGAAGATATCGACGTTTTTGGCGGATTGGCTGATAAACTCAAATTCGATATCTCTGCCTTGTTGGACTAAACCTTCTAATGTGTCGGCGGGTTGGAAGGAAGAGAGGGTAGTAAATTCTACAGCTGCGCCGGTTAGCTGAATTTTGGCTTTTAAGTCTTCACGCAGAGCGATCGCTCGTTGAATATACTTGACAAAACACTCTGGGTCAAAGTTGACATTCGTTAAGGTAGAAAAGAGCGTTTCAACTGTGAAGACATCGGCTGCACGGTTGCGGATGCCTAACTGACTAGCCGCAAGAGCAACTTCCCCCAGTCCTCGCAAGCAGTGGGTCAACAGGTCTTGTAAGGCATCGACTTCTGGGCTTTTACCACAAGCGCCCCATTGCTCACATCCTTGTCCTTTAGCTGTTTGTTCACACTGGCTGCAAAACATAGGTTTCGTTTCCTTCTTGTCTCATCTATGCCTACTCTAGGATTGGGAAAAGGAAAGCGCCTTGACTTAAGTCAAGTTTGGAGACACTGGTGGTAAAACGTGCATCTTGCACTACCCCCCTAGCCCCCCTTATAAAGGGGGGCTAGGGGGGTAAACGACGATTGAGGACATCACATGGAAGATGTGAAGAAAACTAAAAATACAGAAGCCGTGAGCGATAAATCCTCTGAACTTAGGGAATTTCTGGCTAATATCCAACTGTGGCGGGGTCTACCGAAAGACCAACTGGATGCTTTAGCAAAAATTGTGATCGCCAAAACCTATCGCAAAGGTGAGGTGATTTTTGAGGAAGGGGATGAAGGCAGAGGATTTTTTGTTGTCAAGTTCGGCAGAGTCAAAGTTTTCAAACTCTCTACTGATGGTAAAGAACAGATCTTACATTTTTTCGGAGACGGAGAGCATTTTGCCGAGGTGCCAGCGTTTGATGGTCAATGCTTTCCTGCCTCTGCTGCTGCTATCGAGAAAAGCGAGTTATTGTTCTTCCCGCGAACTGATTTTTTAGCACTTCTGGAGCAACATCCGACTTTAGCGATCGCTATGTTAGCTGTTAGTGCCCGTCACTTGCGCCGAATGGCTCAAATCATTGAAAACCTTTCGTTTAAAGAAGTGCCAGGAAGACTGGCAGTATATTTGCTGTATTTGAGCGATCGTAATGGCAAGGGTGATGAAGTGGAACTCGATATGACCAAGACTCAATTAGCTGCTTTCTTAGGTACGATTCCGGAGACTCTCTCGCGGGTTTTTGCCAAGATGAGTCAGGATGGGTTGATTGCGATCGATGGCTCTAAGATTAAGTTGTTAAATCAGCAGCGTTTAACGGTCTTAGCAGAAGGTTAGGTTTAGACAAATTTAATAAGGCTTTGATGTGGAGACGCCATTCATTTCCTCAAACATAATCGTAGAGCCACAAGCACATGAAGATAGGCAAAATCATTCTCAAGGGCTTTCAACAGTTCGAGAACTTCTGTTTAGAGCTCGTGAACCCGGAGACAGGCAAACCACCAGAGAAAGTATGCTTCATCGGTCCCAATGGAACGGGAAAGTCAACTCTTTTGCAGCTTATCAACCACTTGTTAAATATACTTAAGGATGCTGGTCATCACCCAAGTGTACTGGCAAACCAGCCGTTTTTTGCTGTAAAGATTTACACGCCGTCTGGAGATTTTTTCGCGTGCTGTCGTTTTTATAGTGGTGCTAGTGGTTATGTAGTCTACTACAATGCTGATGTAGAACATAGTGACGAATGGCATCAATTTGTGACTGATCCAACTCAGTACACTATGCCAGCGAACTTCTGCGTACAGCACCAGCTCCCCAGCCAGCTAGTTCCATCACTTGCCACTGGTAGAGATCTAGTTATCCATGTGCCTGCCGATCAGTCATTGCTCTTACAGCACAGCGATCCACCTGATACAACACTCAACGAAGCCTTAAACCTTTTTCAAAATTTTCCAGTTTTTCACTCTGTATCTATTGCAGATGCAGCCGAGTTCTGGAAATTGCTGATTTATTTGGTAAAGAAGCGGGAGAGCGACTACCAACAATATTTAAAGAACCCCGAAAACAAAAAGAAGACCATTGAGGAAGTTGAAACAGAATTTGAAAAGAACAACCCAGAGATTCTCCTAGAAATTGGAGAACTCTGGAATCGAATTCTTGCAAAGGCTGGACTAGAATTCGATACGAAAGGGGCACGAATACCTGTACAACTCAACGAGAATCTTCAGGCGTATGTCAAAGTAAAGAGTTCGGGGCAATCCTTAACGTACAACAGCCTCAGCAGTGGCATCCGCAACTACATCTTCAAGCTGGGGCATATCCGAGCCTTGTACTTCCAACGTAAGATAGAGCGGGGCTTTCTGCTGATTGATGAACCCGAAAATAGTTTGTATCCCGATCTACTTTATGACCTTATTGATGAGTATCTGTCAATTACCGAAAACACGCAGCTTTTCGTTGCTACACATAGCCCAATTATCGCAGCACAGTTTGAACCCTACGAACGGATTCACCTTGACTTCGATGACCGAGGGTTTGTTACGGCGTCGCACGGCGTTACCCCTATTGGAGATGACCCCAACGATCTGCTGATTAAAGATTTTCATGTACGCAGCATCTACGGAAAGCAAGGTCTTCAGAAATGGGAACGATTCCTTGAGTTGCAGCGATTGATCGGCAAGACTAGCGACGCGACCCACAAGCAACAATTGATTGATGAATATTTAGCGATCGGCAACGCATATAACTTCGATCCATCCAGATGAGGTATCTTAAAAAGTCGGCGCACTCACAGGTAATTTCCAATCAGTTGCAGTATCCAAAGGATGCAAAAAGGATTAGGGATGAACTTCTAAAAGAACAGATAGGGTTTTGTGCCTACTCCGAACGCTACGTCCAGAATACTGATGCTGTCGATGTTGAGCATTTTGATGCTCGATTGAAAGGTACAGAGAATGATAGTTACTGGAATTGGTATGCCGTGCTTAGTTGGATGAACAAGCGCAAACCTCGGAAAATCGAGCCGTTTGAACCAATCCTCCAACCCTACTCAGAGGATATTAACCGACGTATCAAGTATGAGAACGGGCAGTTTCTTGCAGTCGATCCAAATGACAAAGAAGCTGATAATTTGATCAAGTATCTTGGGTGGAACAGCCCAGAACTTTACGAAGATAGGCGCAAGCATATCGATCGCATCCGATTTGTGCAGAAGGCATGTGGAGATGACCAAGAGAGTTTCTTCAATTACTTGGTGAACCACCCAGATAATCTCAGTTTTTTCTCCGCCCTCAGGGTTGAGCTTGGACTTCCAGAAACCCTTATCGAGAGGGTCAACAAAAGCTGAAGACAAAAAGCCTAGCGCTAATTTCCACTAACCCATACCTTTAAGTAAGTAGGTGGGTGAAATTAAACGTAAAACAGCTTGCGCTCAGACCTAGATAACTTACCGAGGCAACAGTGTTTGCATCCACTGTGACTGTGCATCTGCTTCAGATAGGGCAGGTGGCGGTGGAGGTTGGCTGTAATCAATCGATAAGTCGTAGGCAGCCTCGTCATAAATATCAGCCATAACCTGCGGTAGTTCCAGTGGTACGTCGGCGTCAGGGAAACGTAGCGGTACTGGAATAATTGGCAGAGAATCTTGCAACCTCAACGGCCACACATCTATTACAGCAGACTGGGCACGAGTTAAGGCGATCGCATAAGGCACATCAGGCAGGCGGGGATGGGCAAACGGTCGAGTTCCCCGACGCAGCAGATCTAGTTCAATTAGATGGACACCTGCCTGATAGAGGCGCTGGCGCTTCTGTCGATAGGCTGTCAGTCCCGGTTCGCGCTTGTTGACGGGTGAGAGAATTTCGATGCAGGCTACGAGGACGTTTTGAGCAGTGTCTCGAATTTCTACGTTAACCAAGCGAACTGCAACGGGTTGGAAAATCGGGAGAGTTAGGGGTGCAGGGGTGACGGCTACGGATGCAGAACTTGTAGGGATAGCACTAGGAGAAGGATTTGCCACTGCCTTACCTCGTTGTCTAACCCGCATCACTTCAACGTCAGGGTACAGAATACCAATCTCGCTTTCCGGCAGGCTATCTTCAACCACATAAACTTCAAGCCGTGCCGTGTAGCGAGGGCGCAACTTTGGCGTCAATTGCTGCCGAATCTTACTGGCTAAAGCATTATGTACATCAGGCCAGAGATACCCTTCAAGGTAGGGGTTCATAGCTGGAAATGGCGATCGCATAAAGTTCCGGCCGCTCTTGAACATCACTCATTTTAGCTAATTGGCGCAAAGTGTGATAGTGATGCGAGTAAAGCGTTTGCGTAAGCATGATGCGAACCAGCAAAGCACAGATCGCTCAAAAATCCCAGCTAGAGCGAAGGCGGGGCTAGAGAGTAAGATCTTTCTGATCTATCCCCTTTTATCCTCAAGAATGAGCCAGATTTACCCCCAAACATCTAACCGTTCCCAAATTAACCCAATTGAGCAGCCAGTTGACTGGCTCTATGCCTTTTGGAAATTCTCACGCCCTCACACCATCATTGGCACTAGCTTGAGTGTTTTGGCATTGTATCTGATTGCCCTAGCCACCACTGGCAGCAGCATCACGGTGGAGAGTGTAGGGCAATTACTGGGGGCTTGGATTGCTTGCTTGTGCGGCAATGTCTACATCGTCGGGCTAAATCAACTCGAAGATGTGGAGATTGACCAGATTAATAAACCCCATCTCCCCATTGCGGCAGGTGAGTTCTCAAGGGGACAAGCCCAGCTAATTGTAAGCATCCTTGGCATTCTGGCGCTGCTGTTGGCAGGGTTGCTAGGACCGTGGTTGCTGTTGATGGTAGGCATTAGTTTAGCAATTGGGACGGCTTATTCCTTGCCGCCAGTGCGGTTGAAGCGATTTCCCTTTTGGGCAGCAGTGTGTATTTTTTCGGTGCGGGGGGCAATTGTTAACTTAGGACTGTTTTTGCACTTTAGCGATAGTCTAGCGTTAGCGAGTCTTCGAGGGTCTCGCTTTTTGGGGAAGGTTGTCTTTCCGCCTGCACCAGTTTGGGCACTGACGCTGTTTATTGTAGTCTTTACCTTTGCGATCGCCATTTTCAAAGACATCCCCGACATAGAAGGCGACAAGCAGTACAACATCACCACCTTCACCATCCAACTGGGTAAGCAAGCCGTGTTTAATCTAGCTCGTTGGGTGATAACAGC
>DATNPI010000126.1:0-3327 GCA_036703325.1 Coleofasciculaceae cyanobacterium | reverse complement strand
GAGCCAGAGGGGCGCGACACGGCACCAGCGGTTGCCTGGGCAACTCTTGAGATTGCACGGAGGTATGGGGAAGATGCGGTGGTGGGCTTTTTTCCAGCTGACCCCTGGATTGAAGACCAGCAGGCTTTTCAACAAACTATCCACGCAGCTACCGAGATGGCGTCAGCCCAGCCGTCTATTGTCACGCTGGGAATCACTCCGAGTTACCCATCGACAGGTTACGGGTACATTGAACAAGGCGAACAGACAGGCACTTTTGGAGGATTTCCAGTTTACAAGGTAACGCGGTTCACAGAAAAGCCTGACCGTGAGACGGCTGAGTCTTTTCTGGCTACAGGTCAATTCAGCTGGAACAGTGGGATATTCATTTTCCGGGCTGGGGTGGTTTTAGAAGAACTTCGCACCCATGCACCAGAAATTATCGGTCCTTTGGAAGAGAAAGGTTCAGCGGCTTATTCGCAGCTACCGAAGAAGAGTATCGACTACGCTTTGATGGAGAAGACCCAGTTAACTTATGTGATCCCCGCGTCATTTGGCTGGGATGATTTGGGGGACTGGAATGCGATTGAGCGCCTGTTCAAAGGGGATGCGCCCAATGTGGAACTGGCTCATCATGTGGGGATGGATACTCAAGGAGCGATTTTCTACGCCAGTGGTGAGGATGAGGTGATTGTGACGATTGGCCTGGAGGATTTGGTTGTTGTACGCGATCGCAATGTGACATTGATTGTCAAGAAAGACCGGACACAGGAGATTAAGCAGGTACTCAAAAAGCTCCAAGATGACCCAAAACTGCAAGACTTGCTCTAAAGGGTCAAGAGAAGATTGATTCGGTATCCCTCCGATGCGGGGAAAATTAAGCTTAGTACTTACCTATTCGCCCCCCTAACCCCCCAAATCTGGGGGGAACCGGACTTTTTTCCCCTCTTTCGTTGGGGGGTTGGGGGAGCAAAACGACGGTATTTGCGTAAGTCCTGTAGTATTTGGCCAGCCGTCTCATCTCCGTCCTTGGTACGTTGGCACTCAGCCGTGTTTAGCGTTAAAACATTCAATGGAGAGCGCTGACCAGGCTTGCTGCCTCCTAAGAGTGTCACGAGGCAAGAGAATTTTTGCTTTTTCCTCTTACTTTTTACTTCTTACTTTCTACTTTTAACCCTAAAAAATGTTTGCCCTAACTCAAACCAGTTCCCGGCAGCGAGACATCATCGAAGTCGTTTTCCGCAACGGCTGGGACTATATGCGCGGACTTCTGACGGGTGGCAAAGCCGGCGAACCACAGCTACCAACTCCCGCTGTTCTCCGTAACATCCTTGTGGATTTGGGGCCAGTCTACGTAAAACTGGGGCAGCTATTGAGTACCCGTCCTGATTTGTTGCCAGGGGAATATGTTGAAGCCCTAACCGACCTGCAAGCCAATGTGCCACCAGTGCCGTGGAGTGAAGTAGAACTTCTGATTCGGCAACAACTGCAACAGCCCTTAGAGGAAACGTTTGCCGCTATTAATCCCCAAGCGGTTGCGGCTGGTTCGATTGCTCAAACTCACCGGGCGACCTTAAAGAACGGTCAGGATGTGGCTCTGAAGGTGCAGCGTCCTGGGATTGAGGCTGTTGTCGCCCAGGATATTTCTATAGTTAGGGGTTTGGCGGACTTGGTGTCCCGTACAGACTTTGGACAGAACTACGACCTTGTGGGTTTAGCGGAGGAGTTTGCTACGGCCCTGCAAGCGGAGCTAGATTTCACTCAGGAAGCTAGCTACACTGATCAACTGCGCCGCAACTTATCGACGAGTCGCTGGTTTAACCCGAAGCAGTTGGTGGTACCAGAGATTTACTGGGATTTGACAACCAAAAAGCTGATGGTGATGGAGTGGCTGGACGGTGTGCCAATTTTGTTGGCGCAGTTACCGGCGATACGGGATGGCAAGGATGCTGATACTCAGCGCAAAGAAATCACCACGCTTTTGTTTCGCGCTTTCTTTCAGCAACTCTACATTGATGGCTTTTTCCATGCTGACCCCCATCCGGGCAATTTGTTTTATCTGAGTGATGGTCGCATAGCGCTCTTAGACTGTGGGATGGTGGGTCGCTTAGACCCGCGCACACAGCAGATTTTGACGGAGATGTTGTTGGCGATTGTAGACTTAGACGCCCAACGGTGCAGTCAGTTGACGTTGCAACTAGCTGAGTCGGAGCAGCCGGTGAGTTTATCGCGATTAGAGAATGACTACGATCGCATGTTGCGGAAGTACTACAATCTCAGCCTGTCGCAAATCAAGTTCAGTCAGGTGTTTTATGAGGTGTTGCAAGTCTCTCGTAATAACAAAATCCGCTTACCCAGCAGTATGGGCTTGTACGCGAAGACGTTAGCTAACTTGGAAGGTGTCGCTCGTAGTTTCGATCCAGAGATTAATCTCATAGACCAAATCAAGCCGCTGATGACGGATTTGTTTCGGCGTCAGTTGCTGGGAGATAATCCGTTGCAAACTATGCTTAGAACAGCCCTTGATATCAAGAGCCTCTCGTTGCAAACCCCGCGTCAGTTGGAGTTGCTATTAGACCGGGTGACTTCAGAAACTTTAAGGTGGAATATAACTATACGAGACCTCGATCCCCTGCGGCGCAGTGTTGATGATTCGGCGAATCGGCTGTCTTTCAGCATTGTGGTTGGCTCGTTGATTATGGGCGCGGCGATTATCTCTAGTAGTGCTCAGACGGGTCAGCTAACTTTTATTAGCAATATCCTGTTTGCCACCGCTAGTTTTTTGGGCTTATGGTTGATTGTTAGTATTTTGCGATCGGGACGGTTAAGGTGAATTGAGAATTGCTGGCGTTGTTCAACGAAAATAAAGTTGGAAACTGGAGAATAAAGTTGGAAACTAAATAATAAAGTTGGAAACTAGCTGGCACATACACCCTCTAAATCAATTTGTACCCATCAGCGAGCAGTTTTCCAAAAAGAGCGAATCATTTATGTCAGCTGAAATTATTAGGACTTACGTAACTAGCTACGAGATCCGCCATGTCGGGAAATTCATGAATTGCCCCACAGGAGTGTATTCAGGCAGAAGATGCGTAAGTCCTATTTCTATCAGGTGGCGGAATGGGGTTTAAGTAAGCATAGCTTGACGAGTCTTACTGGCAGCAGTAGAGAGAATCTCTGCTGCTTGATCTATTTCTTCATCCGTCGTAAATTTGCCAAGGCCAATACGTAATGCTCCTTCTATTACCTCAGAGGGCAAATTGAGGGCTTGCAGAACATGGGAAGGAGTTTCTACACCTGATGAGCAGGCAGAACCAGCAGAGATGGCGAGTTGAGAGCGTACTCTAG
>DATNPI010000102.1:0-4178 GCA_036703325.1 Coleofasciculaceae cyanobacterium | reverse complement strand
TCAACTGTTGCAGGGGAATTTTGTTCTGACGGATGTAGAGTAAATTCTTTAAATCTGTTAGGGAGAAAAACCCAGCCACTTGGCGCTTGTTTTCGTTCCCTACATCCCAGAAAAACGTCATATCCCCATTGCTCATAAAGGCAAAGGGGCGAAAACTCTGGTGCTTCTCAATCTGGGTTACATAATCCCTAACCTGCTGTTCTGCCACCCGTGGGTCGCGGCTTTGTCGCTTCGCCTCTACAACGGCAATTACTTCCCCATTCGGCAAATAGAGGCAATAGTCAGTAACTCCATTCCAAGGTGCTGCATCATACCCATCGACAGGGATTTCAATCCCCACCTGGTTGGAATCATTCAGCTTCCATTCGGCTTTCTCTAATGCCTTATCGATTAACTCTTTTCTGGTGTTCGCTTCGTTGCGAGACATTCAATACTTCCGAGAACTGGTTAGAGTAACTGCGCTACTTCCTTAGTGTTTCCACTAACCGAGGCGTAAATCACCTCTAACTAGTCTGGCTTTTTAATTGACTTCTTGCCAGAAGTGTGGGTTTGATTCCTGGTTAAAGTCTAGGAGCAAAGAGCGATCGCGAACTAACGGACTTAGGTCAACACTCCGAAAATGATTTAGGAGAGTAGACACTTATAATGTATTTTATCGTACAAAAGTGTATCTTGAGGTGTACAACGGTTAGACACGCATCTAATTTAGGAGAGCGATCGCTTTGCCGGATTGAGTTTAGAGGAGGCAGTCTGTCGGGTTCATGTACCAAATCCGTTGCACTAACCCCCTTTTTATCTCTCGTGGGGATAAGGGAAACAAGGGGGGCTGATGAGAGAGTATTGGCGAAAAAGGGTTCTCAAAGGCGGATTTGGTATTACTACTCTCTCAGGAGATTCTGTGCAACCGTATTTTCTGCTAGTTCACTAGAGTTCGGGAATTAATTTTTCAGTGGAATACCTGAGTACACCAAAGCTTGTGAAAAGTTAGCTTTAGCTTACATCTACTTCATTTACTGATAATAATAATGAAACCAACTATTACAGTAGCTTTAGCTTTTTGTGCCGTCTTGAGCCAAATGAAAATAGCCTCCGCTCAGACTTATTATGCAGGGCAATCTAGCACGGGACAATCCATTAATGTAGATTTGGGGTCTATCTCACAAGCCAGCTATCGCCGTGTAGATTTTGTTTATTATCTGGGGAATGAGCGGGTACAGAGTCAAGCTAACTGTCAAGCGGGAACTTGGACAACATTTCCGGAAAGGGAGGTACATCGCCCTCAGTCTCAAGCCACGCAGAATATGTTGAATGCAGTCTGTCAAAATGCTACGGCATCAAATCCTGTATCTAGCACTAGGACAGCAGTGGTTTTCGATCCGCCCTCTAATGTCAGAACTGAGCCAAATGGTAATATTCTCTGTTCAGTCAGGAATAGAACCGCTATCAATATTTATGGTTCCACAGGTTCTTGGTACTATACCGACGTATGTGGACAAATGGGGGTGATTAGTTCAAGCCAGATTAGGTTTTAGAACAAAGGCGATCGCTCACTCAACGGGCTTCTGACGTTTTGCCATCGTACCAAAAGGCAAAAAACAATGCGGACATTCTCCTTGCACCCACAAAGCTGGAATCGGGAATGGAGTCTCACAGTTAGTGCATTTTACTAATAGGCGCAACTGGTGGAGATCGCATTTATAGGCATCCTTAAACTGCCATTCAATACGGTGACAAGGTGATTCCCGATAGCAAGCCCCACACAACTTAATTGGTCTTGGCTTCATTGTCACCCCCTTTGGTGGCAACATTTCGGCAAGTCGGGTTGCATCCACTCGAACCAGCTTCCCCAATGCTTCCAATTCTTCATAGGAGGGAAACGGGTTGAAATATAGTTTTTCCCATCTTCCCAAAATTGCACCAAGCCCCGCTAATTTTGCCAATGAATGAGGCGAGGGAAGGCTGTTCGCCTTGAACCGTCGCAAGCGTCCTAAATAATGACTAATGCTCTCGCCTTCTTTCGGCTCAACATAGCCTAATCTTGGTAAGCTTTCATCCACTTCCTGCATTCGAGTCTTGTGTCAAATAAAACTTTCAGTACTGCAAGCTACCAACACAGCAATCACTCCCTATCGCTACCGACGATCCGAATATCTAACTTTGTGTGGTCGCATTGGACGATTTGGAGAAGCGATCGCTTATTCATTACCTCCCAACTTCTCCAGCAACGCTCGCCACGGCTCAATCTGAGAAGTGTAATTGCTGTCCGGGCGATCGCTTTAGGGTTTTCCGACATAACCAAAGCCAAAAATCCCGATTTTCGCCCTACGAGTCCACCGTTGGACTCGTAGAGCGTTTTTCGCTCCTTCAATTTCCTCAGTCCAAGAACATAGAGCCAACGTTTGGGAGACAACTTCTGCCGCCAGGTTTACGGGTACGCCGTTCCCGATCATTTGAGTGGCTAGCGACTTTTTCTCAGGGAGTTGGAACGAATCGGGCAGAGATTGCAGTCAAGCGAAGAATCGGGGAGAAGCCACGTAGAGGTCAGAGAGTAGAAGGAGCGATCGCAGCTACCAGCCTGCACCGACCACATCAAAATCTAACTCCCCTTGTGAGCGCTCGCTTTCGAGTGATAGGACAGTTGGCGTATTAGAAAACCTTCGTTTTTTGGTATGCAACCTTGACTCAAAGTTTGTTCGGGTTGCAGGGTTGATTCCACTTGGTGGCTTTGGTGTAATATCACCTGTGACCCCTGAAATTGCGTTCTCTCTGGGGAAGCCGCCTCCACCCCTACCTCCTTATTGAGAATTACTCCCCACTAATTGCTACTCTTCAGTCAAACATTCCGTAAAAGAATCCTTAATCGGAATGTTTACAGAGTACAGAACACTCTACCAAAGCGAGTCTATTAGGCGAATTAATATTCAACAACTTCCGTTTAGAGAAGGGAAATTCAAAATCAGCGACCGCTCTTGCACCCCGGAGCGAGCACCTAGAGAGTCCTCGAAGATAACTCCGCGTCGTTTCAAGTCAAGTTTCATCTCTTCAGTAAGTCCTAAATTGGCTCTAAACAGAGCTTTCTCCACAACAGCACCATACAGGATGGCACCACATCCCATTAGCGTAGTCCTTGGCAGGTGAAAGCAGACCAGTAGTAGGGGTCAGCAAAGGGATAAGCCGCTTGACTCAAGTGCTTGAGACGAGTCTTTGCGTTGTAAATCAGTTGGGCAAGCTTTTTATACTGTTCTCGCTCTTGTTCCCATGCCTGGTATTCGGGTGAATCTTGGGGATATTGGTCGCGTTGCTGTTGGGCTGACTTGGCCTGTTGGGACACGCTCTGCAAGCGTCGGTTGAGAGCTTGCTCTAACTGGGGTCGGTAAACAGACTTAAACGTTTCACCCGTGAGCTGCCGCAGCGTTTGCTGGGCTTGCTGGAGAGCTATTGCACGATTATCACCCTGACGCCGTTGCTGGTAATAGCAGATGGAAAACAGCGCGGTAGCTAGGTCATCCACTGCCCAGAGGGTGCTGATAACACTTCTGGCTCCCGCACAGAGGAAGCCAGTGGCGAGGGTGAGGAGGTCGTCAGTAATCGGGGTGAGTCCTAGGTTGGTTTCACAACAGGAGAGGAAGACTTCACCCAGGTTGGGGAGTCGCCAGCCAGGAGAGAGGAGTTGTCCTAAGGTAATGACGCCATCACCCAGTTGCAGAGCAGATTCTAAAGGGTTGTCCAGGCGAGAGCTGGCATGGTGGCTGGAGTGGATACCTTGCACAGAGCGGGCGAGGTGTTGGTAGTTGTTGACGGTGGCTTGGTGACGACCTTTGAGGCGTTGGGAGGAGGGGATGTGATAAAGCTGGGCAATTTGTTCACATTCGTAGGGGGTACAGGGCAGGTCTTCGGTAGCATCTTCCACAATGCCGTAGGGGAGCGGCGTTTCTTGGAATGTATCTACTGCCAGAGGGGGGCGGTTTTTGCAGAACTCTAAGACCTGGCAACTTGGGACAGTGGTGAGCAAGAATGAATCACCCAGGAGCTGACCGTCACTAAGAGCCTATCCGAAAAATCCGTGACGCTGTAAACTGACGTAATAAACAGCGATAAACTCTCGTCAATCTCAACTAGGCTCTGAAGCGAAGGCTAACAATGACTTGGTGGCAATCGCTGTGCAAACCCTAGCAGTA
>DATNPI010000098.1:0-4766 GCA_036703325.1 Coleofasciculaceae cyanobacterium | reverse complement strand
ATAGATCTATCTATACTGAGCTGGGGGAAAGATTTATGAATAAGTATTTACAAAGTTTAATAAAATAATGACATTCAGAAATAAGTATTTTTTCCTAGTGTCATGATAGCGGATCAATTTCCCTGGCTTACCGCGATTCTCCTGCTGCCACTTGTTGGTGCACTGCTTATCCCTTTTCTGCCTGATAAAGGCGGCAAGCAAGTGCGGTGGTATGCACTGGGTGTGGGTATCGCAGACTTTGTCTTGATGTGCTACGTCTTTTGGAAGCATTACGATTCGAGCAGCGCTACTTTTCAACTCGTGGAGCAATATGCTTGGGTGCCTCAGTTAGGTCTGAACTGGGCAGTTTCGATCGATGGAGTTTCAGTTCCGCTTGTGCTTCTGGCAGGATTAGTGACGACACTCTCAATGTTTGCTGCGTGGCAAGTTGATCTCAAACCCCGCCTCTTCTATTTCCTGATGCTTGTGCTGTATTCCGCACAGATAGGGGTATTCGTCGCGCAAGACGTGCTGCTGCTATTTATTATGTGGGAAGTCGAACTCGTTCCCGTCTACCTACTCGTCTCGATTTGGGGGGGTCAGAAGCGTCAGTACGCCGCGATGAAGTTCTTACTTTATACTGCCGCTGCTTCTATCTTTATTTTGGTTGCTGGTCTGGCAATGGCATTCTACGGCGACAATGTGACCTTCGATTTGGTCGAACTCGGCTTGAAGGATTACCCACTTGCTTTAGAGCTGCTGCTTTATGCAGGATTGCTAGTTGCATTTGGCGTCAAGCTAGCTGTTTTCCCCCTACACACCTGGCTACCGGATGCACACGGCGAGGCATCTTCTCCCGTATCGATGATACTAGCGGGCGTACTGCTGAAGATGGGTGGATACGGGTTGATTCGCCTAAATTTAGGACTTCTTTCTGATGCACACGTTTACTTTGCACCCGTTCTAGCGATTCTGGGCGTTGTCAATATTATCTACGGTGCGTTTAACTCCTTTGCCCAATCCAACATGAAGCGTCGCCTAGCGTATTCGTCGGTTTCTCACATGGGATTTGTCCTGTTAGGGATTGCGTCGTTTACCGACTTGGGAATTAATGGTGCAATGCTGCAAATGATATCGCACGGTTTAATTGCATCATTACTATTCTTTTTAGCAGGGGTGACTTACGATCGCACTCACACGATGGCGATGAAAGAAATGGGCGGGATTGGTCAGGCGATGCCCACTGTGTTTGCCCTGTTTACAATTGGTGTAATGGCATCTTTGGCACTGCCGGGGATGAGCGGCTTTGCTAGTGAACTCTCGGTTTTCATAGGTGTGACGACTAGCGACATCTACAGCTCAACCTTCCGCACCGTAACAGTCTTCCTAGCCGCTGTGGGAGTTATCCTCACGCCGATTTATCTGCTTTCCATGCTGCGACAGGTATTTTACAACTCTGGTGCAGTCCCTACCTGCGACATTGCACCTGTGTGCGACATTACTGATGCAGACTTGAGGAATCAGGGAAATCAGGAGGCGGTTTGCTTTGGTACAAACTGTGTCTTGCCTGCCGATGCAAAATTTAGCGATGCCAGACCTCGTGAAGTGTTTATTGCTCTCTGCTTTCTGGCGCTGATTATTGGCATTGGCGTATATCCCAAGATGGCTATGCAAATGTACGACGTAAAAACTGTTGCAGTGAATGCTCAGGTTCGCCAATCTTATACCCAGATTGCAGAAATGAATCCCCAGATTTATGCTGAGGGATTTTTAGTTCCTAAATTTGCAGAGTCGAAAGTAACGCCCGTTTTGGGAATCGTGGAGCGTTTTCCAAAATGAGCGCCGCGTGAGTAATACTTTGGTAGCCGATGCGTAGGGGCGTATTGCCTAACTGAAAGGGTTATCAGCTACCAAGGTTATTTTTTGGGTGCGCTTGTCGGCTCCAATGCGATCTTCCTTCTAAGTGGGTGGGCATTAATATTTGTCGTCTTGCCAAATTATTTGACAATCGACACCAGCTAGGGGTGGGTTGAAAGGGTTCGTGGTTTAAAGTCGGTAGTTGACTACCGATTTGAGTTTCAACGACCATCTCAAGTAACTACGAAACTGGGAGTTAAGAATAACAGCCTTAACGCCACAATAGAAGAATGCTTGAATTACACTGTCACACTACCTGCTCTGACGGCACCCTCACCCCCAGCGAACTTGTCCAAGCTGCTGTGAGAGCAGGAGTTCGCGCTTTAGCGATTACTGACCACGATACTCTGTCGGGTTGGGATGAAGCGATCAGCGAGGCGCAGCGCTTTGCTAGCACCTCAACAAAACCCTACAACCTAGAAATTGTTCCTGGTGTCGAGTTGAGTACGGTTCACTGCGATCGCTCTCTCCATATCTTGGGCTTTTACCCAGATGCTGAGAAGCTCCGTGCCCCATTATCTGAACGTTTAGAGGGACGCAAACGCCGCGCTGATCAAATGGTCGCTAACTTGGCAGCACTTGGCTATCCAGTTTCCCTACCAGAATTGGGTGAAGGAATTGCACCAAGTCGTCCTCATCTAGCTAGAGCACTGGTGGCCGCGGGTCATGTCAAGTCTAGTGAGGAAGCCTTCAACCGTCTGCTGGGTGATGACCAACCCGCTTATGTGCATTACGATAAATTCTCAATAGCTGAGGGTGTTGGTTTGTTACGCAACTGTGGTGCTGTGCCGGTATGGGCACATCCTTATCTGTTTCGAGGTGGTGAAATTGAGGATGTGCTCAAGGAACTGGTTGATGCAGGTTTGATGGGAATTGAGGTTTACCATCCCTGCCACACCTCAAAAGAGAGAAAACATCTTGAGGCTTTGTGTGTTCAGTATGGCTTACTGATGACAGGTGGCAGCGATTACCACGGCCCTAGTCCTGACGGCAAAAGCCCGAACCGTACCACACTTAATATGATGCATTTGCCGTTAACTTTGCTTGACCCCATTAAAGAGGCCGCTCAAACTTTACGTTAGAGGTTTATGCCCTCCCTAAGCGGGATGTCGAGGCGGATGTATGGATGGTTGCCGTCCACGCTTGGGTTATTGGTATTACACACCACAAAATACGCCACGATCGGTAAGTTTTGCTTGAGCGAGCTTGATGACCAGGTTTTTGCCTTTCTAAAGGCTTGACCTGTCATACCAATTGGCTTTTTCAATGTCACATTTCACATCCCACCATCCCTCCTTATTAAAGGGGGAGCAATTAGAGAATATGTGTCAAACTCAAACCCAATTGGTATCAATTCATCTGATTTCCCTAGCGATTGAGGAGAGCTGTCAACCCTGCGACTGATGTAGGCATACTTGCTCTGACGTATTTATTGATAGAAGTTGAGTTTGTAGATTTCAACTCGACTAAACGTTTCTAAAATCACTTCAGCTTCACCCGTGAAGACTGCGTAGCAAGGACTTTAAGGATTATTATCGATGCAACTGAAGCCAATAAATCAACAGGTCGTTACAGTCGTTGGGGCTTCCAGCGGCATCGGACGTGAGGCAGCCCTCCAGTTTGCGAAGCGAGGGGCGAAGGTGGTTGTCTCTGCTCGCAGTGAGTCGAAGCTAGCGTCCTTGGTAGACGAGATTCGGGGCTTTGGTGGTGAGGTAACGGCTGTAGTTGCCGATGTGACGGTATTCGAGCAGGTCAAGGCGATCGCAGATCGTACCGTAGAGGTATATGGGCGACTCGATACGTGGGTGCATTGCCCCGCTATTGCCGTCTATGCCCCTTTCGATCAGACAACACCAGAAGAGTTTCAGCGCGTTATTGATGTCGGCCTGATGGGGCAGGTGTACGGTGCAATGGCAGCACTCCCCCATCTCAAGCGTGAGGGACGAGGAGCGCTGATTCCTATCTCTTCAGTTTTGGGCAGGCGAAGTCTCCCGCTTCAAAGTTCCTATTGCACGGCAAAGCACGGTATAGAGGGCTTCATCGAATCCCTGCGCGTCGAACTGCGACATGAGGGAATCCCCATCAGTGTGACGAGTGTGAAACCCGCCGCTGTTAACACGCCTCTCTACAACAATGCACTCACGAGGTTAGGCGTGAAGCCAGCAAGCCTACCGCCCTTCTACGACCCTAGTTTAGTCGCTGACGCAATCCTCTACGTTGCCGAACATCCCACCCGCGACTTCCTCGTTGGAGATGCGGCTAGGGCGATAGATGTGCTTCAACGGCTCTCGCCATCACTGGTAGATTCCATCTTAGAGCGCGTGGCATTCCGACTCCAGCGTACTTCGCAGCCGAAATCTGAAGATGCGCCAAACAATCTTTACGACCCTGTGCCAGCTAACGATAGAGTTAAGGGAGACTTTAACAACCTGACAATACCGAGCCTTACCGACTGGCTGGATAAGAACCCGCCGCTTAAGTGGGGGGCGATCGCTAGCATAGCGGCCTTAGCATTGCTGGCTGCACAAACATTCAACAATCAGGGGCGAATTTAGGATGGAGCTTTGGGCAGAACCACTGCGGCTGTCATTAGAGATGGCTAGCAGGGTGGGACTCGGCTACGTATCGGCATTGAGTGAGCTGACCAACCTCTACTGGGACATTTATGAAAAGAGTTTTGGCAGTGTTCTACAAAGCCCAAGCTTGGGGTACACCCGTGAATTTAACAATAAACTGTTTAAGAGCTTTGACGCCGGGATAAACTTCTCTAAGGCGAGCTTTGACTATCAGATAGTGCTGCTTGATGTTTGTCTGAAAGCCTTAGAGGAGCTGACGCGGGAGTTGGCATCCTCTGAAGCAAAGGGCAAAAC
>DATNPI010000091.1:0-9920 GCA_036703325.1 Coleofasciculaceae cyanobacterium | reverse complement strand
CTAGATCTATATTTCCAAATGCTTCGCCCTGGCTACTCAATCCGAAATTATTTCAAGGTTTCCCGTGAATGAGTTCGCTCATCCAAACTAACGGGGCCCGCTCCTGCGTAAACCACCATCAGTAAACCCCCAATAATTGCCAAATTCTTAAAAAAGGCAACTACCTGCATTTCCTGGGAGAAATTCGTATGAAAAACTAGGGTTGTAGGAATCAAGAATAGAATTAACAAAATTGCTCCCAAACGAGTTTTGTAGCCCAACAAAAGTAAGCTCGCACCCACCAGTTGAGAAACAATATTGCCCAGTAGCAACAGACCCGGTAGCAGGAGTCCTCTTTGAGCCATCATTTGTTGAGTGCCTGAAAAATCGAAGAGATGGCTTATACCCCCTCGCAGAAAAATCACAGCCAGAAAAATGCGTGCTATCAGGGGAATATATTTTTGGTAATTCATGCTCCGCTACCTCATGTCACTTCATTTGTAATGTTTTGCTTTGTAGAAATTGGAAGAATTTTCGCTCTAAATTTGTCAGTGGTGAGAACAGTTTTAGTCTCTACCTTTCCTCTAAAATATTGCACTAGGGCGTGTTTGAAAACTACTTGTTATTGCGTTCAATCATAGTTTTTGAAATCTTCGTCTTGACAGAAGATTGGCTAAAGATGAGACGCGCAGGACGCAACCCGAAAAAATAGTGACAAATCCAGTTGATTAACACACCGATGCGGTTGCGAATGCCGGGAAGGTAACACAGGTGGACAGAGAGCCAGAGAAACCAAGCTAGGAAGCCAGTGAAGTTCAGTTTACCAATTTGACCTACGCCTGCATTGCGCCCAATAATTGCCAAACGACCCTTATTGAAGTAGCTAAAGGGTTTTGGGGAAAGTCCGCGCAACTGTCTCTGAACATTTCGTGCCACTGCGGCCCCTTGTTGTATAGCCTCCGGAGCTACTCCCGTTAGTGGTTGTCCATCTTGCTCCACATAAGCTAAATCCCCGATCGCATACACCTGCGAGTCTCCCGGCAACTGGAGGGTGGGTTCTACAACAATCTTGCCCTTAAAAGCTGTGGATAGTTCCTGTTTCGTAGCAGGCCGGGCAGCTTCTAAGCCTGCTGTCCAAATAATAGTTTCGGCGGAGATTGCTGAACCATCTTCCAGATGTACGATCTTTGGGTTAACTTGGCGCACTTTTGTTTGTAGATGTACCTTGACACCCATTTGGCGCAGCCGCTTTTGCGTGTAGTCACCCAAGCTTTTGGGTAAGTCAGCAATTAAGCGATCGCCTGATTGCAGAAGTACCACCTGCGCCTGCTGCAAATTTAGTGTGGGATAGTCCTTTGCCAGTGGGCCACAAATCAGTTCCATTAGAGCACCAGCCAGTTCCACACCCGTTGGCCCACCGCCGACAATGACAAACGTGAGCAGAGCAAGGCGTTGCATCGGGTCTTCCTCTTGCACAGCTTGCTCGAAGCAACTCAATATATGGTTACGCAGCGTCACTGCCTCTTGCAGCGTGTTCATCGGCAGAGTGTAATCCGGTGCTCCCGGCACTCCAAGAAACTGGGACTGACTGCCTGTAGCAAGAATCAAGAAGTCGTAGGGAATTGACGAACCCTCGGTTTCTACAACCTGATTCACTTGATCAATCCGCTTCACTTCGGCCATGACGAAACGGAAATTAGACCGTCGCCGTAGGAAGCGGCGCACAGGGTAAACAATTTCCTCAGGTTTCAGTTCGGCTGTTGCTACCTGATAGAGCATTGGAATAAAGGTGTGATAGTTGTTTCGGTCAACCAACACGACTTCTACTCCAGAATGAGCCAACATCTTAGCTGCCGTCAGTCCACCAAAACCCGCTCCAACAATCACGACGCGACGATGTCTAGGCGCTTTCATCAGTCTTGCCCGCTGGATACCTCGTCCATGCTCCAAGCCTGGGCGGGGAGGAAAGCGGGGCGGGGTGTATCGCTTCCCTTGGACAAAATTTGGTTAACCCCTACCGCCTTGGGTGTACTTACTCCGGTGACACTTTGCACTTGTCTTTCGTCTGGGCAGTTACAGACTCAACTAAGTTTAACAAATAATACGTAAATTTAAGAAATATTAAACACTACTTCAGTCGTCACTGCGTTAAGGGGATAGCTTTGCGTTTGGTTTCAGAGGCAGACACATCGAGTACAACGATACTGTTATCGAGTTCACGTCCAATGGTATTTGAACCAAACCTTAATTCATGAATTTCTTGGTTAGGAGCCTCTGGCTTTTGAATTAAATACGGCACATTCTAACCTCTGTTAACACTTACTAATCTGTTAGTAATTTAGTTTTTATTAGTGACAGGACTTACGCAATATCGACAATTATGTACTAACTGAAGTGGCAGCGTTCCGGATTCTATCCTAGATTTTTTGCAAAATTGAGATACTATTCTTGCCTTTGTTTGTTAAAGCTGAATTCTCCTATGAAAATAGGGACTAAGGGCTAGGGCGTGTTTTCAAACTTCTCCGTTAAATTCAGATCCCCCCCAGCTCCTCGTATGAGCTCCGGCCTTCAAAAGGGGGGAGAATGAGCGTCAAAGTCCCCCTTTTGAAGGGGGATTTAGGGGGATTCTGGGGCGAGAAAACACAGCCTGTGGGGGAGAAATAAGATTGAACCTTTCTTTTAGCAGATCAGTCTAAACTCTCAAGAAAACAAACCGGTGAGGGAGAACCGACAGGTGACAGTTATACCTGCCAAGGCTTCAAACAATGACCCTGCTGCTCAAGAACCCGACACCGACAGCGAGTTGGTGCTGCACTGCCAACAGGGAAACCAGCAAAGTTTCCGCCAACTGTACCAGCGCTATCAGCAGCGAGTGAGGTCAACCCTCTATCAGCTATGTGGTGCTGAGGCTCTAGATGATTTAGTACAAGAGGTTTTCCTCCGAGCCTGGAAAGGTTTGCCCCAACTGAGACAGGCATCTCAATTTTCTACTTGGCTTTATCGCATCTGCTGGAATGTTGCCTCCGATCAGCGACGGCAATTTGCCCAACAGCGTTCCTTCAACTCGAAACTCCGGGCAGGTATGGAGGCACTGCCTCTACAAGACTCAAAACTCTCCCAAGCTCCTGACTTGATGGAGCTGCACTATCAAGACATCGTACAACGGGGACTGCAACAGCTGAGTTTTGAGCATCGCGCCGTACTGGTGCTGCATGATTTAGAGGATTTGCCACAAAAGGAGGTAGCGCAAATTTTGGGTATAGCAGTGGGAACAGTTAAGTCTCGCCTTTTCCATGCTCGAATGTCCCTGCGGCAATATATCCAGCAACAAGGAGAAATACTATGACTCAGTTACCACCCAATGAGGAAGATAGACAATGGCAAGAGTTTCTGCGCCAAAATCGCCCCGCACCTCCGCCGGCGTCTCCTGACTTAGAAGATCAACTAATGAAAGCTATCGAAAGGTCTCCACAGCCAGCGGTAAGTCGGCGGATGTGGGCTGTGCCACCTGCGATCGCAGCTGGTTTACTGATGGCCTGGAGTGGCTACCGCCTGCTAATTCCCTTACCAGCGCCATCTAACGCTGCGAGTGTAGAAGCCTTCCTGGAAGATAATTGGAATGGCGTTGTTGGAGAAACACCAGCAAACTTACAGAGTAACAGCACACAAGCCGATTGGATGCTCTCAGCGACTATAGCGCAGTGAACTGTCAGTTATTAGCTAAAAAATTAAAGAGTTGGAAGTTGGTAAGTTGAAAGTTGGCAAGTCAAAATCCACCCGACAGGAAGCCGCCTGGAGGGCGTTTATAGTACAGGGCTAAACGCTTGGTGTAGTAAACGCTCCCTAACCTATAACCCATCAACTTCTATCAACTCCAAACAAATTATAGGCAAGTCTCATGTTGTTACGTCGTGTTTCTGTTTGGTCAGCTATTCTGCTTTCCCTTGCAGGCATTGTTGCTCTTGCCAAGCCAAATTCGTTGAACCCACAAATTACGCACAACCTTGTGGGCCAAAAGCTTCACAATCAGGGTAGGCAGTTCTCTATGGAGGAACTCAATCTCACCCAGGAGCAAAAACAACAACTGCAAGCTATTCAGCAGCAGTACAAGGATCAGATGAATCAACAGCGTCAGAAACTGCTTCAATCTCAGCAAGAATTGACCAACTTGATGGCGGGTACAGCTTCACAAAGCCAAATCCGCGACAAGTATCGTCAGGTGAACGCATTGCGGCAGCAGATGGGAGAATTAAACTTGGAAAGTATGCTGGCGATGCGAGAAGTGCTGACGCTAGAGCAACGCAAGCGGTTCGCTCAACTCATGCAACACCGAAAAGGCAAATACCGCAACCCGATCGAGAACCGAAGAGGGCAGCAGTTTTGAGGTTTATCTACCTCCACGGCTTTGCTTCTAGTCCTGAGTCTGCTAAGGCAGTGTATCTACGCCAGTGCTTCGCAGGCCTTAAGATTTCCCTAGATGTTCCAGACCTCAACCAGGGCGACTTTTCCCACTTGACGATAACGCGCCAGCTTACTCAAGTAGAGACAGCGTTTCCCTCAGATGGGACGCCAGTAACTTTGATCGGCTCTAGTTTAGGAGGGTTAACCTCTGCTTGGCTAGGGCAACAGCACTCACAAGTCCAGCGGCTTGTTCTACTGGCACCAGCATTTGGGTTTCTCTCTCATTGGTTGCCTCAACTGGGAGAAGAACAGCTTCGTCAGTGGCAGGTATCAGGATATATGTCGGTTTATCACTACGGAGAGCAGCAATCGCTTCCCCTACATTACAAGTTTGTGGAAGATGCTCATCAGTATCAAGAAGACCAGTTATTGCGACCAGTACCCACCCTCATCCTACATGGGCAGCAGGATGAAGTCATACCCATACTAGCCAGCCGCAACTATGCCAGTATGCGTCCTTGGGTGCAACTGATTGAACTTGATAGCGACCACGCGTTAAATGACGTGATGCCGGACATTTGGGAGGTAATTCAAGCGTTTTGTCAGCTATCTTGAGACCAAGCAAAATCATAGCGATTAACTTTCGCCGTTTACCCCAACAGTTGGCCATTGTTCTTTGATGTAGTTTAAATCTTCAGCTCTTGCTACATAGGTTTCAATGTAACCACAAGAGACACAGATATAAGTGTCTAGGGGAGCGTAACGAGTACCCAAATTTCCTGACCCTAGCTCCATTGTCGGTCGAGCCGGAAACTTCCGATGTGTATTACTTCTGATATCATGCTCTCCACACTTCGGACATTGACCATTTTTCATTGTCATGACTTTCTCAACTCGCTGGCTTTTAACTCTTGTTCTTTTTTCTGCCTTGGTAATATAAAATCCGGATAAGGAAGCATCCCTACAGCAAAGACTATCCGATAGTGACTGGAAAAAAGGCTGCCTCTGTCTTTTGGAATAATGCAAGTTACTCCCTTCCGACCAGAAGATTACCTATTCCCCTCTGCCCCTACTCCCCCAGCTTCCCCTGCTACCTCAGCATAGGTATTCTTAGACAGGGAAAGGAGTAGCTTACCCTACTTGGAGCAATCGTTGTTTCAGCTGGGTGTAACACGGTGGTTTGTCAGTGGAGTCCACAGCGAGAGCGCGCGCGTGCGCTTCTAGCTATCTGCAACACTCAAGGAAGCGATAAGCAAGAACGTCAGCCTACCGCTCTTGCTTATCGCCCCTTGAGAAGGGTTATACCAATCCACTAAATACCTGCTACAGATAAACTCTAGTTTTTGGCTAATAGCTAATGGCAAAAGGCAAGTAGCAATCCTTTCGCGACCGATGTGTAGCACGATTAAAGTGAAATGATATTATTTGCCTGTAGAGCAGCTCACTTTAGCTTTTCTAGATTTGGGCAAGTCGTAGGGGCGATCGCACAAATCAAAAACTTGAGAGAGTTTACTAAAGCTATTGCTTGTGTCAAATAAGGAGAAATTTAGGGAGTGGAAAAAGGCAATATCGAGAATACAACCAAGTTGAGTGCAAAAATTTTCAGAGTAATTGCCTAATTCGCTTTTTTCTCGCTGTTGGTTTCTCTCCTTGAAAAGTTTTTGCATCCATACGAGTTTTTGCAGCATAACCTTTAGGACTTCTGCTGGCGCACTCAAACCGGTCATTTCTTGCATCGGTAGTGGCATATCCTGGTCAAATTTAAACTGAGCATCCTTGAGCTGAAACACAGCGCAAACTTGTTGTACGACCTGAACCTGGAATAGATGTTCGAGTTGTTCGGCCTGTAGGACCCCTTGACTTTTAAGGTACAAACCCAGCGGTTTATTGGCCGGGCAAAACTGTGCCAGCTTTGTGATAACGCGATTGCTGACCCACGAATATTGATCGATCAGCGCCACTAAACCTTGATGATTTAACTGGTTAGCAGCCGCTACAATACTACCCTTCGACACCCATATATAGTGAACTGACGGTTGCGCTGCTTGAGATTCTGGCAAGGCATAAAGCGTCAGCAAGCCGGTTTTGTGTCCTCTCTCGATAAACTGAAAAATTTCTGGTAATGAAAAGTCTGCTAGCGAACCTGTGATCGACATAGTTGTTCAAGTGAAAGCTAAAAACCCGAAGTCTTATTCTGTATTGTCCCGATTAAATGTTTCCTAGAATAGACCGCTTTGGAAAATAGTCTTTAGTCCTGATTGATACAAGAGATACTCATTGTTCGTTGTGTACAAAGTTCATGAAGTCTCTTGCGAAAATCAGTCTGAGTTACAGCTGATGCTCTTCAATTGAGTCAGTTCCAGCTTCTGAGTTTGAGATTGATGCAAGAGATGTAATCGATTGACATGATTTATGCAACCCTCTCAAGAGAGATGCAATATTTTACCAAGGGGCTACCGACTTCAAGGGAGACAATCTGACGATTTAACTCCCTAACTCCCTTAAGAGCAAGCGAAGGGGGAGCCTTGTGAAGAATATTGGAGCGGTTGGCACAACATACGCGATCGCACAGCATCCCGCTCTTGGTTATCGCCTCACAGGCCTGGATTTATAATGGGTTGTGTCCTGATATTCTCATCTGCTGTGACCACCACTCCCCTGCCTAGTTCTCAATCCGATGCCACCTCTACAACCCAACAACCCGACGCCTTGGGTCGCTTTGGTAAATTTGGCGGTAAGTATGTGCCTGAGACGCTGATGCCTGCTTTGAGTGAGCTAGAGCAGTCTTTTCGGCAGTATTGCAATGACCCGGAGTTCCAAAGGGAATTGCAACAGCTAATGCGAGATTATGTGGGACGACCCAGCCCTCTCTACTTAGCTGAACGCCTGAGTGCTCACTATGCAAAAGCTGATGGCAGCGGTGCCCAGATTTATCTAAAACGGGAAGACTTAAATCACACGGGTGCCCACAAAATCAATAATGCTTTAGCTCAGGTGTTGCTGGCGAAGCGGATGGGCAAGCGGCGGATTATTGCTGAGACAGGTGCGGGTCAGCATGGTGTGGCAACAGCAACGGTATGTGCACGGTTTGGGCTGGAATGCATCGTCTACATGGGCGTTCATGATATGGTTCGCCAAGCTCTGAACGTGTTTCGGATGCGGCTGATGGGCGCAACGGTGCAACCCGTATCTTCTGGTACAGGCACACTCAAGGATGCGACTTCGGAAGCGATTCGAGACTGGGTGACGAATGTGGAAACCACCCACTACATCTTGGGGTCAGTTGCCGGGCCTCATCCTTACCCGATGATGGTGCGTGACTTCCAGGCAGTGATTGGTCAAGAAACTCGCGCTCAGTGCCAAGAAAAGTGGGGCGGCTTGCCGGATATTCTTTTGGCTTGTGTAGGCGGTGGCTCGAATGCGATGGGACTGTTTCATGAGTTTGTCCAGGAACCCAGTGTGCGCCTGATTGGGATTGAGGCAGCAGGGGAAGGTGTGGATTCTGAGAAACATGCTGCAACCTTGACTCGTGGACGGCCTGGGGTTTTGCACGGAGCGATGAGCTATTTGCTGCAAGATTCAGAGGGTCAGGTAATAGAGCCTCACTCGATTAGTGCTGGACTGGACTATCCGGGTGTTGGCCCCGAGCATAGCTATTTAAAAGACATCCAGCGAGCGGAATATTATAGTGTGACTGACCAAGAAGCGATCGCAGCTTTTCGGCAGTTGTCTCAGCTAGAGGGCATCATTCCAGCACTGGAAACGGCTCACGCGATCGCGTTTCTGGAAACGCTCTGTCCTCAGCTGAGTGGCAGTCCAAAGATTGTAATTAACTGTTCGGGTCGTGGCGATAAAGACGTTCACTCTGTTGCCAAGTTCATTAATTTAGAGTCCGGGAACTAGGGAGTAGGGACTGAAGACTAGGAACTGGGGAGGAGGGAATTTCCCTTTCCCCAATCCCCTTTTTCTCAATCGGTTCCATGATGCAAAAACATTTAACAAAAGTTATCTTCGGAGTGCTTGTCCTTGGCGCTGGACTGAGCGGCTGTAGTGCAGCTGACGAGATCTTGGGTAATGTCAGCCAAGCTATCCCAACCAACACTGCACCAACCTCAACTGTGTCTCAAAACTCAAATCCTAATGAGTTCGCGGATTTGGAACAAACTGTTCATCAACAGATTAATCAATATCGTAAGTCTCGTAACTTGCCACCTCTAAAGATGGACAGCCGCATTAGTGAGCAGGCAAGAGTTCACAGCGAGGCTATGTCGAGTGGTCGAGTTCCTTTTAGCCATAACGGCTTCGAGGGGCGAGTAAAAGCGATCGCTCGGTCAATTTCCTATAGGAGTGCAGCGGAAAATGTGGCGTACAACCAGGGTTACTCCAAGCCAGACGAGCAAGCGGTTGAGGGGTGGATAAAAAGCTCTGGTCATCGTAAGAATATGGAAGGTGATTTTGACCTTACTGGCATTGGCATTACCAAAAATGCCAAGAGTGAGTATTACTTCACGCAAATTTTCATCAAAAGTCGTTAAATAGATGGAGGTTGCGGGTTGTCTGCCCAACTACCAACGTTCATCCTTTTGGCCTTCAACCTTTGGACTCATGACCAACTCATTGATGAATACAGAAGTGCAAGATTTTCAAGTTTGCGATCGCGACATTCCCGATGCCATATTGCGAGAGTATCTGACAGCAGAGGCGATCGCAGTAGATACAGAAACAATGGGATTAATATACCAACGCGATCGCTTATGTCTGGTACAGCTATGCGATCCGAACGGCAGAGTCACCGTTATCCGCATTACCAAAGGACAAACAGAGGCTGCCAACTTAAAACAGTTGCTAGAAGCCACTAATGTGCTTAAGGTGTTTCACTTTGCTCGTTTTGATCTTGCCATGCTGCGGCAAAATCTCGACATCCAAGTAACACCAGTGTTTTGCACAAAAATTGCCAGCAAGCTAGCCCGCACCTATAGTGGTCGTCATGGCCTCAAGGAATTGGTACTAGAGCTAGAACAGGTGGAACTAGATAAGACTTCTCAAAGTTCCGATTGGGGAAATGCCGCAAATCTCTCAGACGAACAGTTGCGCTACGCTGCCAACGATGTCCGCTACCTGGTGAGCGTGAAGCAGAAACTAGTCACCATGCTCAAACGAGAAGACCGCTGGGAATTAGCTCAACAGTGCTTTGAAGCTTTGCCAGTAATGGTGGCTCTAGATTTGCTGCACTACAAAGATATCTTTGAACATTGAGACACTCAGGGGGGAGTAACGCTTCCGGCGGGAAGAGAGTAAAAGCGCTATCCTCAATTACTCGCCCCCAGCTTTTAGTCCTTAGAGCGCCGATTCAGTAATCAAAATTAGGGGGTAGGGACTCTCGCATTCGGGCGACAATTTATCCCTCTTCTGTCACTCTCCGAGAATTAGAATGAAGAAATAAATATTGTAAACCTCGTGCATTGTAGACAGGGTAATGGATGTAGAGTTACAAATCCTGAAACATTTGGCAAGAGATGCACAGCCGACGGTATCCTTCA
>DATNPI010000090.1:0-19139 GCA_036703325.1 Coleofasciculaceae cyanobacterium | reverse complement strand
CCCAATTGGACAAGGCAGCTTCTCCGATGGCATGCCCCTGGGCATCTCTGGAACATTCAACTTCATGTTCGTGTTCCAAGCGGAGCACAACATCCTGATGCACCCCTTCCACCAACTCGGTGTAGCTGGTGTATTCGGTGGTTCCTTGTTCAGTGCGATGCACGGTAGCTTGGTCACCTCTTCTCTGGTACGTGAAACATCGGAAACCGAATCTCAAAACTACGGTTACAAGTTCGGTCAAGAAGAAGAAACCTACAACATCGTGGCAGCACACGGTTACTTCGGTCGGTTGATTTTCCAATATGCCAGCTTCAACAACAGCCGTAGCTTGCACTTCTTCCTAGCTGCTTGGCCTGTGATTGGCATCTGGTTTACCTCCTTAGGTATCAGCACGATGGCGTTCAACCTCAACGGTTTCAACTTCAACCAGTCAATCATCGACTCACAAGGTCGTGTGATTAACACCTGGGCTGATGTGCTCAACCGTGCCAACTTGGGATTTGAAGTGATGCACGAGCGTAATGCTCACAACTTCCCCCTCGACTTGGCGGCTGGTGAAGCGACTCCAGTAGCGCTGAGTGCTCCAGTTATCAACGGCTAAGAACTAGCTTCTAGCTAAACAAAAAAAGCGTCTCCTTATAGGGGACGCTTTTTTGTTGTGTATTTAAGAGGCGATCGCTACCGCTACGCTAAGGTGCGCTCTTCTGCAAAGCGAGGCTAACGCCTCGCGCTGCTGATGGATGCAGCAGATCGCCATAACCAGAGAAGAAGTAGGCTTACGTTGGAGAGTAGAGCGATCGCAAACGCTTACTCCATCTACATTTCATCCGTACTACATTTAATTTGGCTAGTGTCTGCTAGATGGCATTAGTTGACTTAAGTAAATATACTCTCTTAAAGTTGTAACAGAATATTAAGAGGTTTAAGGAACATTAAATGGCAACTTACAAGGTAAGGTTGGTCAGCGAAGCCGAAGGGCTAGACACCACGATTGAAGTTCCCGACGACGAGTACATTCTCGACGCGGCTGAAGATCAAGGTATTGATTTACCCTATTCCTGTCGCGCAGGTGCCTGCTCAAGCTGCACTGGCATTGTTACTGCGGGTACGATTGACCAGTCCGATCAGAACTTCTTAGACGATGACCAAATCAAGGCTGGCTTCGTGCTGACCTGCGTTGCCTATCCTACGTCTGATTGCACGATTAAAACTCACCAAGAAGATGCACTACTTTGACGAACCCCGCTATAAGAGGGACGGGAATTCTTGTTCATGGTTCATAGTTCCATAGCGTCAGAACCATCAACTATGAACAAACGGCTGGCGGCTTTCCTCCCCACCCTATGAGGGATGGAGAATCCAGCCGTTTTCTGTTTAGGTAAATCTCCCTCCAGTTGGTTAAAACGATAGCGAAGCGGTAGAGGGAATAGGACAATGTTCTAGAGCGCATGTTACGCAAATAAGCAAGATGTACCCATGCCTCATTCCCCATTCCCGGAATTCGCTGTGCTAACCTAGTAAGCGAGAATAAATTCGGTTGCGGTGTTTGTTTCTAGTATTGATAGGCGTTTTCCTTTTGGTCTTGGCAGGCTTCTCTCCGAAATCTAAATCTCTGCACACTTCTGATTTGGGAGACAATCTATGTCAATTTATGTAGGCAACTTATCCTACGAGGTCACACAAGAAGACCTCAATGAGGTTTTTGCAGAATATGGTTCTGTAAAGCGGGTTCAGCTACCCACTGACCGTGAAACCGGTCGCCTGCGCGGCTTTGGTTTTGTAGAAATGGGTACAGAGGCTGAAGAAGCGGCGGCCATTGAGGCTCTTGATGGTGCTGAATGGATGGGTCGTGACCTGAAAGTTAATAAGGCGAAGCCTCGCGAAGAGAGAGGTTCGTCTGGTGGTGGCCGGGGAAACAACAGCTTCTCTCGCCGCTACTAAGCTCAATGGCTAAACCCTTGCGAGTCCGTCTCTACTAGCTGAGACATTTGACGTAATCCCGCCCCCTTCAAGGGGGCGGGATTCTTAGCATCACCACCAAGATTTCCTGGTTCAGCGACTCGACTTAACATCAAAGATTGTTCTTCAATACCAGAGGTCAAATCTCCCCAGGCGTGAGTTCCTCTGCGCCCCAGAGTACTTAATATTTCGTGCTGCATCGCTACACAGGGCAAGCACCACTTTTGAATAAGTTGTAGAGTTTTACACGCAGTGAACGACTGGCAACACCGTCTTGCGGCACGTTGATTTTTCGTTGAAACTTCTTGACCGCTTCTGTAGTTAGAGGTCCATAAAACGGTTGGTTTGAGGGAAGGTTAGCATTGGCGCAAGAGTTCAACTCAAGTTGAAGATTGCTCACTACTTTGGCTGCCATATTCCTGGTATTTGGTCCCACAATGCCGTCGTCATTGAGCTGATATTCACGCTGAAATTTCTTGATTGCCTCTACACTGAGAGCATCCGTTAAGGGAGAGTTATCGTAGGAGATGGGAAAGTCAGGGCCGTCGGCAATAGTTCTTGTTCTGTGACCCCAGCCATTTAAGATACTGCGGAATTCAGCAGGGGTGTAATTTGGGGTTGCCATGGTTTTAAAAGCTCCTCGTTAGTGTACTCGTCAAGCTTGAAGTGTTTTGGTGACTTGACTGAAGTTGTTTACAAAGTAGGTCTACAACCTTTCAATTTGAGTTTCTGAAGATTCACAGCAAGAGTACCTGTAGGGGTACTCTTGGAGGAGAGGCATTGACAAAAAGCCCTTTCCTCTGCATCTACATTTCAGTAACAGGTTGTTTTAGCTAAACTTAAAAATCAATAGCCAAATAGAAAAGAGGGAAGTTGCTCAATTAAGATTGGAAGTTCCAATACATGAGAGTGCAAATGTGTTTCACCTGATTCCGAATGAACTATCCCTATTTTTCGGCGTTCGGCTAATCCAGACCAGGCAAGTTTGTGAAGATAGGTCTTAACTTAAGCCAACATTGGGCACCCAAGGACTGTCACATGAGCAGCAACTACCCAGAAGCGATCGCCGTTAAGCTACTTAAGTACAAATACTTGCTGGGCCTTGGCAAATTTGAGAATTGAGCTGGTGCGATCGCCCGATTTTCTCCCGATGCTTGGGCTGTTGAGCAAAGAATCTCCGCACTTTTAGGGCGGAGAGTGTCAATACACTTGCTGTTAGCTAACGACAGTATTTCTACAAAGTCAAAAGCCATACCGCCGTAGATCATATTATGATCTACGGCGGTATACCCATTTATTTCGAGTCCTTGAGCAAGGCTTATTGAGAGAGAATCAGCAAGCTTTTATCCAGTTTATTTCTTAAATAAAACGGCGTCGGTTAAACAGATGCCAAATAAAGATCGCAACAAGTGCCCCTAAAACGGCTAGAACAATACCTGGAACACTAAGAGTTGTTGCTGCCAGCGACAAGTTGCCTGTAGTGAGAAGTATGGCTAAACTTCCACCGACAAATGCACCTACAATCCCTAGCAAGATTGTTGAGAGAATTCCACCGCCTTGGTGACCGGGGTAGATAGCTTTGGCGATCGCGCCAGCAATAAGACCTAAAACTAACCAAGCAAGAATGTTCATAGAAATGATTTGTTAAACGTCTTTTCTCGACACTTACAACTTATCAAGTCCCCCTCAGCTATCCCATCTGCCACATGAGATAATCTCTTATTCTCCTAAGGAATAAGCCAATAGATTTACTTAGTAAGGGTGAGGCAAGTTAAGGCTCAATCAAGATTAAAGATAATCTTTTAATTAAGCGGTGGTGCCTTTAAATTGCCACTTAGGTCATCTGAAGTATGAAGTGTGAAGTATAAAGTCTGAAAACTGAACTCAGCTCTAAAAAATAAGAGTTGTATAGGCTTCCCTGGATGTGTAGGGGCTTACTAAGTTGCTGTTATGATGCATTACTGACATAATGCAGTAAGTAATGCAGTAAGTATATTTGTATGACCATCATCGCCCTGATCAATCAAAAAGGGGGCTGTGGGAAATCTACTACAGCAGTACATTTCACTTACTGGCTAGCAACCAAGAAGAAAAAGAAGGTGTTGTTGGTAGATGCTGACGCCCAGCAATCAAGCTCAGAATGGTTGTCAGGCATGGAGTTAAAAATTCCCTACAAGGTTGTGCAGACACCAGACGACTTGCTAGAGCAGATACCGGAGCTAGCTGTTGAGTTTAACCAGCTGATTGTTGATGGTCCGGCTTCTTTAGCGGAAGCAACCAGAGCGATTCTATTTCGTGCTGACATAGCCATTGTTCCAGTACAGCCTACCGGTGTTGATTTGCGCTCAGCTTCTGATGCTGTGCGGTTAATCAAGCAGGCTCAATCCGTTAGAGGTGGTCCCCCATCGGCGGCAGTGTTTCTCTCGCGAGCGGTCAAAGGCACCAAGCTCAAGGATGAAGCGTACACCCTCCTTGAGAAAACCCCAGACGTGACAATGCTCAAGACGGTGATTCATCAGAAACAGGCGATCGCAGACACCTCTGGACAGTCCGCAACAGTTTGGGATTTATCCGGTCGTCCAGCTACAGAGTCAGCGCGGGAATATGAGCGATTATTCAAAGAAATTTTGGCAATGTTATGAGTCCTAGAAAAAGTCGGAAGTCTCTGGATGATGCCCTAGCGCGGCAGTTTATCTATGGTGGGAAACAGCACGAGAAAGATCGAGAGCTTAAAGAGGAGGAGATACCGTCTGAGTCTCCCCCAGAACAACCCTCACTAAAAAATAGCCAAGCAGGTGCCCTGAATGGCGTGACGGAAACAACACAAAACGAGTGGCCGCTGATGGATAAGTTCCAAGCTCCACCGAAAGAAGCAACGATACGCTTCACGGTTGATTTACCAGCGTCTATGCATCGGAGGCTGTCCATCTTAGCGGCAAGGACAGGGAAGAAGAAGGCGGAGATTGTTCGGGTGTTGCTGGATGAAGCGCTCTCAGATGTGGACAATTGACCACGTTTCATCCCCTCCTTAAGAAAAAGGGGATTTCCCGGCGATACTGTTAAAGACTTCTAAAAAAATACAGCCAGAAAATAAAAGAGTTGATGAAGTTATTTGCTCGTTAGAATGTCGGCCGATTAGTTGCCGCTAGAGTATACCTGAATTAGCTACTGAGGGCTTGAGAGCTGGAGAGGGCTGCTTATCTTTCTTGTTCTTAAGGATGTCTAAAGGACTATTACTGGGGTGAATTTTTTATGCTAATTGACGCACGCACGTTGCCTGCCGACGAAACGATTGAGACGGATGTTTGCATTGTTGGGGCAGGACCCGCGGGAGTCTCTCTGGCGCGTGAATTGATGGGACAGAACTTTCGAGTCTGTCTGCTAGAATCTGGTGGACTTGAGCCGAATGACGACATTCAGTCCCTAGCGGCGGAAGAGGGTGAACGGTTTGCCGGTGAATACCCAGGAGCAGGATATCTGCGCCATCGTGAGTTTGGCGGTACAGCCCATCGCTGGGGTATTGACATTGGTAACAATCAAAGTGGCGTCAGGTATGTCCCTCTAGACCCAATCGATTTTGAAAAGCGGGACGGGGTACCCTACAGCGGTTGGCCTTTCAGTAAATCTCACCTAGATCCCTATTATGAGCGTGCTCAGGCTACCTGCCAAATCGGACCTTATACCTATGACCCATCAGATTGGGAGGATTTTAAGAGTCCTCAGTTAGCCTTCACGGGGAATCGGGTTACCACTAAAATGTTTCAGTTCGGCCCCCGTGATATCTTCATCCATGACTACCGTCATGAGCTTGAGCAAGCTAGTAACATTACCATCTATATCCATGCCACGGCGGTTGAGCTTGAGACAGATGAAGTAGCTAAGACTGTGACCCGTGTGCGAGTAGGCTGTTTGCAGGGTCGCCAGTTTTGGGTGAGAGCGAAGCAATTTATTATCGCTCTGGGTGGTATTGAGAATGCGCGTTTATTGTTGCTTTCGGACAAGACTCAGAAGACAGGATTAGGCAACCAAAATGATTTGGTTGGACGGTTTTTCATGGACCATCCCATGGTTCGCTCTGGTCTACTTCTCCCCTCGAACCCCCAGATTTTTGATTCAATGGCGTTGTACGATATGCGTCGCGTGCGGGGCACACCAGTGATAGCCAAACTCGCCCTGACTGAGGAAGTTATGCACCGCGAGCAATTATTGAACATCAATGCCGCACTGTTTCCAAGGCATAGCATATACAAGCTAAATCCCCTACGATTGCTTTTCCCAAATGGAAAGAATTACCAATCAAACGCTGTGAGGTCTGTGCAACTTCTGCTTCAGGCCGCTCGGCGTCGGGAAATTCCTAAAGATCTTCTCAAGCATTTGGGTCAGTTCGTAACTGGGATTGACGACATGTTGTACTTTCAAACGAGAAAGAAACCTGTTTGGGCACATACGTCTTCTGTTATTGGTTTTGATCAAGGGGGTTGGTCCGAGCTTCAGGATAAGGAGAAGCAGTTTGGAGTGCTCGAAGTTGTCCATATAACTGAACAGGCTCCTGATCCAGATAATCGGGTAACCATTGGCACCCAGCTGGATGCGTTAGGTTGTCGAAAGGTCAAGTTAGATTGGCGCTGGAACGAAATTGACAGGCGCAGCATCCTGCGAGCACAAGAGATATTTGCTGAAGAAATCGCACGCGCTGGACTAGGGACGCTAAAGCTTGAACGGGATAAAGGCGATCCGCACGCTATTCTCCTGAGCGTCCACCATCACATGGGAACGACACGCATGCACACTGATCCCAAGCAGGGGGTTGTCGATGAAAAATGTCAGGTTCACGGTGTCTCTAATTTATTCATAGCGGGTAGCTCAGTTTTTCCCACGGGAGGCTTTGCCAATCCGACGTTGACTATCGTTGCGCTTTCGATCCGGCTGGCTGATCATGTCAAACAGGTCATGGCTCTGAATCCAGCCATAGACTTGCAAAATTTGAGCAGTTGACATCCTCACTGCCCTAAAAGTGCGGTGATTCCCAAACCAGGCTAACGCCTCGCTGCGCTAACACGATTTGGGTTTCTGCTTCTTCGCAACTGCCTCTACCCTTATGGGATTTGGTCTTATGTTCGCTCCACAGACTGACACGGTGTGTCCCACCCATCGTTCGGGTGGGTCGTTGACCTACCTAAATCCTACCAGTAAAGCCGTCAAGCGAAGGACGGGGTTTCAAACCCATTTTTTTTGATGACCGGGTTCAGTTGTCAGCCCCTCCTCATTTCTCTGTGGAGGGGATTTTATTAGGCGATCACGTCTATGTCTGAATCACCTGGGTTTTGGTTATCACACCTGAGGCGTCTTCCCAGCGAATTAGATAATCCCGCTCATCCCCTTCAAGCTGAACTTGTTTGATTGGCATTGGAGAAAGCACTCCCAGCTTGAGATACTGTAATGACCCCGGCCCTGGTCGTGCATGGAGATAGCGGCTTGTGGTGGCAACAGATTGGTGCCCCAAACTGCTACTCAATAAATGAATGGGACAGCCGTTGTCCAGTGCATGAGTAGCATGAGCGTGCCTCAACCAATGCGGGCTTACCTTTACTTCTGTGATGCCTACTCGAAGCGCTGCTGCTCTAACAATCCGAGTCACATGAGAGGGCGATAATGCCCCACCTTTCCGGCTATACTTGTTGCCCACCTCAGCACGAAACACAGGCTCATCCCTTTTGGCCTCACCACGTAGCACCTGCAACACTTGCCACAAGTCCAGGGAAACGAATAGGGTTCGCGTCCCGCCCCCCTTGCCATAAACCGTCAGTTGACCGCCATCGGCGCGGGGTTGTAAATCCTTCCAGCATAAAGAACACAACTCGCTTACCCGCAATCCCAAACCGTAGAGCGTCATCAAAATCGCCTGGTTGCGGGGATGAGGTTCATTCAAGATCATCGCCAGCACTGTCATCTCCGGCAAAATCCGCTCTGCCAACCGTTCCTTTTGTTTGGGGAGCTTAATCGCCGCCCCCACATTCACCCGCAGCACCCCAATCCGGTAGCCAAATCCCAAGAGTGCTTTGACGGCTGCGATCGCTCGCCCCTGACTTGATAGTGACAACCCTGTACCACGCAAATACTTACAGAATTCCTGAAGATCAATCAACGTCACCTGAGTTATCGGCTTTCCCACAAACTCCAGGAACTGAGAAGCCTCTTTTTTGTAATACCGTTGTGTTTGTTCACTTTTATCGTGACACCACAACTCTATCAACTTGGCATCAGTGTTCACTGCCCTTTTCGGGACTAACTGGGGCATAAGTACAAGATTAGCGGTTTACTCCTGTACTTAGAGTACTCCTAATAGGGCGATCGCCCAGACATTTGTGGGGCAAGCAGACGAACCGACACATTTAGTCGCTGGTGCCAGTTTCCATCACTTTTATTTATCATTTACAAAAGAACTAATATTTGCTTTTATCGCTCTCGGGGACTTATCTTGAAATTATCAGGCTCAACTACTGGCTTGGCCTGAGTATCGAGCCAAATTGAGCGATCAATCAAAAAGAGGTGGGTTATGCAAAACCTCAATCAGTTAGACCTACAAAGCTTTCTCTATCGCCGCCACCGCTACGGCGGTCAATTCAATCCCGATGCTCTAGTATTCAATGCCAACTTACAGGAATTTGCTCAACGGGTTAGCTATATCAGCAATTTAGAGACGGTTGGAAAGCTGTCTGCTCAAGAATCCTACCAGCAAATTAACGCTCTGTGGGAACTTCTTAAACGCAGCTATTGGGCACTAGGGATTGACCCAGACGCAGAGAATGAGGTAGGGACAGGGGATTGAGGATGAAGATCTTACGTCTGGTAGAGTTGGATTGCCCCTAGTGAAAAGCTGTCGTTAGCTGACTGATGGGGGTAATGTCTGCTGGGGCTGAACTAACTGATCTGGGTTGAGCAAAAATAGAGGCGGCCCGTCATTACTTTGTTTGATCAGAGCACTGACACATCGAATATTCCCCTCAGCCATATAGTCCGATGTTAGGGGAGCAAAGGCCGATTCCGGCACACGCTGCAAAGACGGTGGCTGTTCAATCGGTAACCCCACCACTTTTCCTTGAGAACTCTGTACAATCAGCAGGTAACCAGCTCTAGTCGTTTCAGTCATCGCAAGGGCGCTTGATTGACCCATAGCACTCTTCGATGAATCTAGGAGCGGTGTTCCCCTAAAGATCCGACGTCCTACGTCGATGACGATTAATTCTTGATCTTGATACAGTGTCAGACCCACCCCAGTTCCCGCATGGACACCATAGATGTTGCCCATCGGGATAACTTTTTGGACGGCCCGAATCGGCAGGGCAAAACCGTCATCAATCAGGCGAAAAACAATCACTTGTTGGGTGGCGCTGTCTTTGCGTCGGTTGGAGCGTCGGGAGGTGATAGGAGAAAAAACAGCCATGATTTTACACAATCCCAGTAGGAATGGGCTTTCTTGCTTGATTTTCTGTAATCACTTGCTTGAGGGTTCTTAATAACTCCCGCTCATTGTAGGGCTTAGAAAAATAGGCAGCAGCGCCCAACGTCATCGCCAGTTGGCGATGCTTATCCCCACTGCGGGAGGTGAGCATCGCAATCGGTAATCGCTCGTAGGTTGGGTCTGATTTGACCCGAGCCAAAAAGCCATAACCATCGAGGCGAGGCATTTCAATATCACAAATGACGGCTGAAACTACCAATCCACCAAGCAGTTTTTCAACAGCATCTTGACCATCTTTGGCCTGTTCCACCAAATACCCAGCTTTTTCTAAAGCCAAGGCTAAAAATCGGCGGACATTAATCGAGTCATCAACAACGAGAATGGTGTCATAGCTCGAGTGAGATTCCAAGATCGAGAGTGGGTCGTCCGGAGTGGCGGACTTACCCAACGGCAAGTGGCGAGGAGGATTACATGACGTTGCGTGATTAATCACGCCGGGACTCTCGCTCACTTGTGCGTCATAGTGCGACCTAAAGTTGGGCGTATTGCCATACGGCGTAGGTGTTCTTTCGCTGCGTCCCCAGGTGATGGGGCTATCGCTAATCGTCACGCTCTCAAAACTCTTCACCCAGCGCAGTAATGATGCCGTATCAACCAGTGGAACGACTTTACCATCGCCGAGAATCGTACAGCTACTCATCCCAGGCGGCATAGGCAGGGTTCCTTCAACTTGGCGGATGGCCACCTCCCGTTCACCCCAGCAGCGGTCCACTTGGAGTCCGACCAACTGATCTCCTTGATTAATCATCAGCACCGTTGGCTCACTAATGGTGGGCACACCGTCTTCGGTCGTGACTCTCCGGGGGCAGTAAAACTTAAGCCACGCTCCTAAACGAATCAGGGGAACCATTTCCCCTTCCCAGTTGAGGACTTCGCTACCAGGCGTGGTCAAGACAAGATCTTCTCGCAGGAGGAGCATTTCTTCAATCACATCTGTGGGGAATGCCAACAGCATGCCATTACTTTCCACCAGCAGGACTCGCGCCACGGAGAGGGTAAAGGGAACGGTGAGGGTAAACGTTGTTCCTTGGCCTGGGGTCGTGTCAACTCGGATGTCGCCACGGATAGATTTAAGGTTGTTGCGAACCACATCCATCCCGACGCCTCGACCTGAGAGGTCCGTGACTCGGTCAGCGGTGCTAAAACCGGGTTCAAAAATCAGTGAGAGCAGCTCGTCCTCACTAGCCGCCGCCAAGAGTCCCGCATCCAAGCCCATCGCTTCAGCTCGTCGCCGAATTTTGTCAAGGTTAATGCCGTTGCCATCATCACTGACGGTAATGATGGTTTGGTTGCCTCGGTGAGCGGCCTTAATTTCAATCACCCCTTGGGCGGGTTTCCCCTGAGTTTTGCGAGTGGCGGGGTCTTCTATCCCGTGGTCAAAGGCATTGCGCACTAGGTGCATCAAGGGGTCACTGAGCGCTTCCAGGATGCTGCGATCGATTAGGGTTCCCTTGCCATAAACTTTGAGTTCGACCAGTTTTCCATACTGCAACGAAAGGTCCCGTAGCGCTCGGGAAAATCGCCCCACCAACTCTGACAAGGGGCGCATCCGAACTCGGGTGAGGTTGGTTTGCAGTTGCTTGGCGGTTTGGTTTAACTCACGAGCCGTTTGATCGGTATCGTCAAGGCTAAGCCCAATATCACTTGTGACTTCTTGAACCTGGACGATGGTTTCCATCACTTCCATGGACAGCAGGTGTAAATCGCTGTAGCGATCCATTTCTAAGGCATCAAACCGGCTGTTGAATGAGCTGGACTCGCTAAGGAAGAAGGCTTCTGGAGTAGGGGAGAAGTCGCTATCTGAGATATCGGTGAAGAATTCTCCCTCTGCTCCTGGAGCCACTCTTCTCCCCCGGCTTTCATCTTGTCCGGTGTCCCCTCCCCCAGAGCTGGCCTTGAGACCTACCAACGACTCCCGAACCGCTCGTCCTGCCGCTTGGGTTGCCACTGTATCGTAGGCGGTTCGGAGGCGACTATTTGATTGCTCCAGAGTGCCAACTCGTCTAAGTAGCGTTTCAATCAGGTTACGTAAACGTCCTAGATGCAAGCCAAGGCCGTTGCGCTGGATGGTGAGTTCCCCAAATAGATCGTTGAGTCGATCCAGTTGCCGGACTGGAATTCGGACCGTATTTTCCTGAGTTTCTGACGTTTGAGTGCTGCTTTTTTGGCGTGGTTTCTCTTCTCGCCATCTTGGGGTGCTAGCGGGCGCGCTAGGCGTGCTATAGTCGTTCCGAAAGGTGACTTCACTCTTATCAGTTTGGACCTCTCTAGCAAGAGGGGCGCTCGCTTTGGCGACAACAAAGGTTTCTTCTGGTGCCTCATGAGTGACTTCAGGTAGGGGCGTATGGCTATACGCCTCTACTTGCTCGTGTGTTGTCTCAAACTCAGCCTCTGCCGCCGCAAATACCGACGCTATGTCATTTTCCTCTACGGCTTCTACAGGTGTGGCGTGAGCCGTTTGGAGTTCTCTGTTGGCCTCGGCGCTCTCGTCCAAGTATGTAGGAGCAACGGTTTCTTCGGGTAACGCCTTCGGTGTGACTTCACTTAAAGGTGTATTGCTATACGCCTCGACTCGATGTGTGGCGTCATCCAAGTCAATGTCTGCTGCCACTACCTCATAGGACGAATCCTCCTCCACGGCGTAGAACGGTTCCACCGTCACTGGTGTAGGTGTTGGGTGGGTTACCTGTTGGGTAGGGCTTGAAGCCGCGGCATACTTGACGTCGATCGCAGTTGGCAGGCTATTCACTTGACCGACCAACACCAAAGCTTGCGATCGCCTCCAAGCGGTAAGTGCGCTGCTGGCGATTTCTCTGACCTGTAATGGTGCGGCTTCTAGGTGTTGAATGATCGATTCACACAGTTGCGTAAACGCCTCAAGTTGCAGCATTTCGCCCAAGCCCCCCAGCTCTTGCGCCATGATCGAGAGTTCTTCCTCTAAGCAAGGCGCTTGCGGGTCGGCTAAAACAGACTCTAGGCGATTAAGGCACCCCTCCACTTCGGTTTCAAACAAAAGGGCTGCCACATTTGTCCCATCATCGGCCCCCAGCATGGTGGCGGCGTCGTCCGCTACGGGGTCACCGAGTCGCTCATGTAGCCGTTCAAAAACTGGATTGCCAATGTTCTTGAGCCACTGTTCATCAACATCAGTTCCCTGGCGGTTGGCGATAAGCACCTGGCGCAGGCGGTCTACTCCATTCAGCAGCAAGCTTTCGAGTTCATCATCAACTTCGATAGAGTTTCGCTGAGCTTTCATGACTTTGAAAGAGTCTTCCAGACGGTGAGCCAGCTGACTCAATGTCTGATACCCCATCATCCCAGCACCGCCCTTGACCGAGTGAGCGGCTCGCAAGACAGCATCCATTTTTTGACCCTCAATGTGGTTGCTGGTCAATTCCAGGAGTACCGATTCAATCGTGTCTAGGTACTCCTGTGCTTCTTCGAGAAACTGGAGCTGAATTTCACGTTCCTTGTCTTGTGACATGGTAGTTCATGTGATTGTTGAATAGTCCGCAGGAGCGTGGTCAGTAGTCAGTAGTCAGTGGTCAGTAGTCAGTAGTCAGTGGTCAGTGGTCAGTAGTCAGTGGTCAGTGGAAAAAACAACAGACAACGAACAACTGACTACTGACTAATCACCAACTTTGAACGTACCCACAGAGGCTTGCAATTGAGCCGCAATCTCTACCGTTTCTTTGAGAGAGCAAGAAACATGTCGCGTAGAGTTCGACGTGCGTTCAGAAACCTTGGCAATCTCCTTCATCAACTCAGTAACCGCTTGTGATGTCTCAGCCTGAGACACGGTCGCACTCGAAATCGATTGCACTAAGGTATCAATCTGGCGAGATACCTCCAAAATCTGACTCAAGCTTAGCTTGGCTTCCTCAACCAGATGAGTTCCTTCCACCACCTGAGTCGTGCCCAGTTCCATTGCCTCAACTACGGCGTTCGTTTCTTGTTGGATATTCTCAACAATCTGTTCAATTTCCTTGGTCGCTGCCGCCGAGCGGGCTGCTAGTTCCCCAACCTCTTCGGCGACCACCGCAAAACCCTGACCTTCTTCACCCGCCCGCGCCGCTTCAATCCCGGCGTTGATTGCCAGCAAGTTTGTTTGCAGCGCAATCTGGTTAATCAAGGAAACCACCTTGGAAATCTGCTGGGACGATTCACCCAGTCGCTTGACTTTTTTCGCCGTTTCGGCAACCGTTGTTCGCAGACTGACGATATTTTTCACCGTACGATCCATCGCCAATCCGCCCGATTCGGCTGTGGCTGAAGCTGTGCGGGCCACGGCGGCGGCTTGACGGGCGTTGTCGGCGACTTGTTGAATCGAACGGGTCATTTGGGCGACCGAGTCCAGGGTGCGGGTCGTCTCCTCGGCTGTCTCTAGCGCTTCGGTTGACAGTTGACGGATTGCCTCTTCGTTTTCTCCCAGTGAGGTATTCACCTGAGTGGCAGCGGTTTTCACCTGAGTGACAATGCCTCTGAGGCTTTCAATAACAGCATTGAAGAAGTCAGCAACGGTGCCAATTTCACCGGCGGTTACATCCGCACGGACGGTGAGGTCGCCTCGGGCCGCTCCTTCAACATCACTGAGCAGTTCTAAAAGCTGGAGCTGGAGGGCTTCTTTTTCTCGACGTTGCTCCCCTGAGACCATTTCCGCCGCGATGCGGGCTTGCTCTCGCTCCTCCAGCAGAGCGGCTTGGTCTAGCGCAAAGCCGACTTGAATCGCCACCTGCTTGAAGAAATTGATTTCCGACTCCTGCCAGGGCCTCGTACTCGAACACTGATGGGTCACCAGAAGCCCGAATAACTTGCCTTCGACCAGAATGGGTGCCACCAAATTCGCCTTGACTTTGAAGGGTTCTAGTTGACCCAGGTAGCACTTGGTTAAGCCCGCGTCGTAAATGTTTTCTGTCGCCTTGACTCGACCCCGCTTGTACTTTTCAACATATTGCTCGGCAAAACAGGGGTCAGCAATGTTGGCTCCTAGGGCTTTCGGCCAGCCGCTACCGACCGATTCGGCAACGATGCTTCCTTGCCAGTTCTCGTCAAACAGATAGACAACGACTCGGTCGGTTTTCAAGGTGTCTCGGAGGCCTGTGGTTGCCGAGTGATAGATTTCTTCGGGTTTGAACGATTCCCGGACTTTTGAGATAATTTCATTAAGTTGTTGGGCGCGCTCGCCTACGAGTTGTTTCTGGGCGGCGAGACTTACACCCGTTAAGGAAAGGCCCACTTGAGTGGCTAACTGCTGGAGGAAATTAATTTCCGGCTCTTGCCACACCCGCACATCCCGGCACTGATGCGCCACCAGAAGCCCTAGCAGGTTGTCAGCGGCGACGATGGGCACAACTAAGTTGGCCTTGACCGAGAGCCGATTCAACAACTGCATGTGTTCCTGGGAATATTTGGTGGTGCGGACGTCACTGGTGGGTACCACTCGCCCTTGTTTGTACTCTTCTAGGAGTTTGCCTGGAATACAAGGGTCAGAGATGCGGTCTGCTAAGGCGCGAGGCCAACCGGGGTCAACGGCTTCAGCCACGATGCTGCCGCTCAAATTCGGCTCAAAGCCATAGATCACGACGCGATCGGCATTTAGCTGCTTTTTGGCTTCTTGAACGGCCTGCTCAAAGAGGAATTGGCTGTCACCTCTAGTGGCAGCGCTCAATGTGTCGGCATAGGTTCGGATTCTCGCTCTGGAGGCTTTTTGGTCTATAGTGAGCGTTTGAACTTGGTCGGCTACCTGGTTGATGTTATGTCCCAAGACGGCGACTTGGTCAGAGCCTTCAACCGGCAGGCGGATGTCCAGTTCCCCCGAGGAGAGTTTCTCCAGCGCGTGGCTGGCGGTGGCGATTGGCAAGAGGGCACGTTTGGCAAGCAGACTCGCTACGAAACCCGCTAGTGCGCCGGTTGCCCCAATGCCCAGAAGCAGGATGAGGGTGAGTTGACTTTCGAGGGCGGCTTGCGCCTTCTGGTCTTTGATGGTTTCCTGCTTGATGGCTTGTTGAGTTACCAGGTAGCTGGTTCCCCCAATTCCGATGACTGGGAGTACACCAATGGCAATGGCGACGGCTGTGGCTTTCGTGCCTAAGCTTAGTCGTCCCCACCAAGAGGTTTGATGATTAGGGCTGGGTTTTTGAGCGGGTACGTAGGCCGGAGGCGCACTTGTCGGCAAATTCGTCGCCCTATCCATCCCCGATTGAGCAACTTCATAGCGGGACGCGTTCAGCTCCTTGGACAGGGTGCTTTCTCGCCTCGTGTCCAAGGTCGTGTGACTGAGGTTTCTGGCTATGCCATTTTGATTGATACTATCTGGAATTTGGTTATCACCAGAGCTTGCCGTATTAAATTGCTTAACCATGAAATAAGCACCATTACGTGTTAATAAATTGGCTATGCGATTTGACGATGTTGTCGTACCTTAAAGTGCGTCCACTCTTGGAAGTGCGGGGATGACTTATGCCGTCATACCGCACCTTGTAAAAGAGGCGATCGCATAATCGCCTCGGCATCCAGTACTAATAAGATTTCTTGCTCTTGCAAGACACAGCCACGTAAATAGGGCACCAGACCCGATGAGACTTGCCCGATTGGGGATTGAATGGACTCACTCGTCAGGCGCACCACACCTTCTACAGCCTGCACAATCAAGCCGAACGTGGCTGACCCATTACTGATAATTACTAAGTTGTAATGCTGAACATTTATTTCGATGGGAGGTAAGCCCAGCATCCGCGCCAGATCAATCACCCACAACACCCGAGAGCGCCGATTCAGCAACCCCATGACATGGGCTTGCATATTCGGCATGGGTGTCAGGCGTCCAACGGGCAGGATGATAACTTCCTGCGCTCGACTCATGGAAAAAACAGCCGATGTTTGTTGACCAAACTGAAACTTGAGATAGGCATCCCCCAGATTCTTTTTGTTCGTCTTTGGGTTGGTGAGTCGAGCAAGTGCTGAAGTATTCATCGAAAGCAAGAAGTATGAAGTATGAAGTATGAAGTATGAAGTGTGAAGTATGAAGTGTGAAGTATGAAGGGGGTTTTCAATCAAATTTTTACTCTGGCTTTCTTCCCTCTTTCAACCTGGGCTGCGCCGATCTGCGCTAACATCCTTTATCCTTCAACCTTCTTTTGAGCCTTCATCCTTCAGCCTTTAATGGGTTCAAACGGCGACGGCTTTAATCGCACGCAGAATTTGCTCGCGGGTAAAGGGTTTGGTTAGGTAGGCATCTGCCCCTTGTTTCATCCCCCAGAGGCGGTCAATTTCCTGGTCTTTAGAAGAACAAATTACAATCGGTACCTTTTCCGTATCAGGATGAGTTTTGAGGCGGCGACACAACTCAAAGCCGCTCATTCCTGGCATGACCACATCGGTGATGATCACATCCGGTTTTTGCTCTGAAATTTTATGAAGCGCTTCTTTGGCACCCACGGCATTAATGACGGTATAACCACCTTCTCTCAAATAATGGCTCATTAACTCCAGCTCAGAAAGCGTATCTTCTACAACCAAAATTGTCCTCATCAATGTTGTACTCATGCGTTATCGCCTCACGATTAATTAACACAGATTGCCAATTCCGTTCCGGATAAGGCGGGACTAAGATAAGTGTTTAAACACCATTTTTAGTAACTCGGATTGGTTAAAAGGCTTTGTCAAGTAGCCCGATGCCTTGACTAGCTTTGCCTTGGCTCTGTCGAGGAACCCCGTATTTCCAGTCACCATAATGATCGGGGTATTTTTGAAGAGCGAATGCTTTCTCAACAGAGAACACAGCTCATAGCCATCTAAGTTCGGCATCGCCACATCAAGCAAAATTAGGTCAGGCTTGATTCGGACAACTTGCATTAACGCCCGCACTGGGTCGTTAATCATTACAACGGAGAAACTTTTATCATCCAAGAAGGAGTTGATGGCGTTTAAAACCGTTGGACTATCATCAATGCAAGCAATAGTGTATGTACTTTTTGTGAGGGTTTTCCCTGGTGTTTTGGTAGCATCATTAACGGGAGTGTTTGGTAGGCTGGTGCTAGGTTGTTGGAGATTGCTTTGACTCAAATCAAGTTTTGGCGGAGTGCCATTTTGAGTTAACGAAGCTCTCGCTGGTTCGGAATTTACAGGTGTTGATTCTGTAGCGGGCTGACGTCGCAACTGTTCGTGACAGCGTTCAACCAGCGTTCGCAGATCAAGACGACAAAACTTAGGCAGCTCCTTAAATTGGTCTTGCTCAATTAATTGGTAGGTTCCTTCTTTCACCGCAAGAAGTGACACCATTACCTCTTCAGCCAATTCTTCGATGAGACTGGCGGCCTGAGCCGAGTTTAGATACTGTTGATTGACCAACCAACAAATAGCTTGGTAATCAGGATTTTGGCTTGACTGGCTCTCTAAGTCTGATTCAAATATCAGGCGAACCTGAACCCGAACGGCGCTGACAAGAGTCGGAATTTGACGACTGAGGCGGCGCAAGTGGCGGTCAATTCGCTCGAATGGGTCCACTGAATCTGAAGCATAGATTAGTTTCCCTTGTTCGAGATAAATTGACCAATTAACAGACCCACTAGATACTTGTAAACAACCATTGGCCTGACGACTAGAAAATTGTGCTAATAACGAGAGCGGGTTTAGCCTTTGGGAAGATCTGTAGCTAGCCATAGAAATGGTGTTCATTGGTATCTACCTTGGTCTCATCCTATCTGTTGAAACTAGAAGGGTTGAATCGAGTTCGTATAAGTCAAACTAAATAGTTTTGTGTATCGGCCATGTCAAGACTTTCAATTCTGTACAAGAGTGCCGAGCCAAAAAAAACGAATGATTCACCCCTATAACAAAAGATTCAATAGAATTGAATCAAATTCCGGGTTGTAATCCCTGAAGATCGGAAATTAATGAAAGAGCGAATTTCAAGCTGTAAGTAGCGGCATTCCCTTTCTTGCTTCATCAAAAATGGATGGCGCTCTTCTGACGTGACTGTTTTCTTCTCTCTGGTTCCATCTTCTGCTTATTCTCTGCCCAAATGATGAATGGGTAAAAGAGTCCAAGCCTGTGCTTTTTTTTTAAGCCATGAAGCTGACAGCAACAAAAGTTTGATGTGTGAGAGTCACGTCTATACAGCTCTATCGCCTCAACTTCAAGAGTTTATTGCCAAACTCTTGAGTGGTAATGCATCCTCTGAAAGCAAAAAAATATTAGCCTGAGGGTAGATGAACAATTAGCTTCATTTGCTATTCATAAGTTTAACAGGCTTTTTTCATAAAACAGGTAAAGCCCTTATAAAGGGCTATAAAAATAGATGAAGAGAAGATGAGTGGATTTATTTAAATTTACCGCAAGAAAAATCTGATAGTTTTTTTATAGAAAGCCAATTAAAATTTAAAGGATAAAATTTCCTTCAGCACATTTTTTTTGTTAATTTATGCTAACTTTTTCCGGATGCAGGAGCTACTTATATCTAATCCGGTTGATTACCCCTAGTTAGGACTGAGGGGGAGATGGGGAGAAGTTTTTATTAGGGTTGATTAAACGGATTTGAGACTAGACCGAGTTGTGGTTAAACGGAGTGATTGAAGGGGAAGGGTTAAGGGTGAAGATGAGGTGTTAGGTCGTAGGTAAGCTAGCGCTCGTAAAACATTGCACATTTGTCGTGAGAGTT
>DATNPI010000081.1:0-3446 GCA_036703325.1 Coleofasciculaceae cyanobacterium | reverse complement strand
TGAGCCTTTTTGATTTTGTTCAGCTTCTCAGTGATATGGATGGGAAGACGAATTGTGCGCCCTTTTTCTGCGATCGCTCTCGTTATCGCCTGCCGAATCCACCAATAGGCGTAAGTGGAAAAACGATAACCCTTCGTTGGGTCAAATTTCTCGACACCCCGCTGCATCCCAATCGTGCCTTCCTGAATCAAGTCCAGTAAGTCTACATTGCGCTTAATGTACTTTTTCGCCACTGAAACCACTAATCGCAAATTCGCTTCGACCATCTTGCGCTTTGCTGTTTCACCGGCGGCAATGCAGTTGTGCAACTCGGCTTCCGAAAGCTGAGACGCTTTTGCCCATTCCGAGAGCGTTGGCTCATCACCCAGCTCTTGCAACAGGGATTCTTTCACTTCCTGTAAGGCAGTTAACCGCTGTACCTGTTTCCCATACAGAATTTCCTGCTCATGGGTCAGCAGGGGTACACGACCAATTTCTCGCAGGTAAGTACGGACTAGGTCTGTAGAGGTTTGAGCAGTTTTCATAGCGCTCGTTCTAGTATGAATGGAGTTAAAGCAAATATGCTGGTCTTCATGCTTGGTTCACCAAGGGGACTCGGTGCTTTATTTCCTATGAGACGAAATTTAAATTATGTTTCGTGAGCCGTGACGCCTTGGTAGGGAACTAGACAGGCATTATAACTAGTTCTAATTAGCACAAGCCAACAAGCTGCCAGAATTGGTAGATGAGCCGTCGCTCTCTGTAGAACGATCATATTCATAAAACTTTTTAAGGAAAACAGCACATGGTTAAATATTGTAACATTTCTGAGAAAGGAGAATGTCAATCCTGAACACTCAGTTGTGCCGATTCCAGTAGAACTCAGCTATTTATGAGAGTACCCAGGGAATGCGTAAACAATTGCATCGTGGGAAACAAAATGATAAAAATCCTATAGAATAGGCGGCGATTACCTGATGTAGCCACCCTAGGAGAGTAACGCACTGACGCACTGCTAGCTTCTAGGCCGCTGCTTTGAAGAGCGCTGACGTGCTTAGAGTGTACAGGACTTACGCACTATCTGCTTGCAGGGTGTCGTCATCAGTAGTGGGTAGAAAGGAAAAGCCTTCAAGAGTCTCCCTTATCTCCTTATCCTCTTATCCCCTCGCCTCCCACCAGAAGAGTGCTGAGGGTGGGGACACACGCGGTTACATTGTAGGGTAGACAAAAGCCCCCACATTGAGATTGGGAGCAATGTTGAGATTAGTTTGCTAAATTCATGTTCCAAACCGTCTGGATTGCAAGACACGGAAACCGCCTCGACTTTGTTAACCCCGAATGGTTCAATACGGCAGAACGACCCTATGATCCACCGCTTTCCGAGGACGGTTTCATACAAGCCAAGCAACTGGGTCAACGCCTAGTAGGGGAAGGTATCAAGCATATTTTTGCCTCACCCTTTTTGCGAACCGTGCAAACGGCAACCCAAATAGCAGACATCCTTGATTTGTCCATCAAGCTTGAGTCAGGTCTAAGTGAATGGCTCAATCCTGCATGGATGAAAACTACGCCAGAAAAACTTCCCTTGGAAGTATTGCAACAGAGCTATCCTCGAATAGACTCTAGTTATACTTCCCGCGTTATCGCTAACTATCCGGAAACTAGCGAGATGGTACTTGAACGCACCGCACAGACAGCAAGGCGTCTGACATCTGAATTCTCAGAAGATATGCTGCTTGTAGGTCACGGGGCTTCAGTTGTTGGCACCACACAGGGATTAGTTGGTGGAACACCCGAAGTTAACGCTGCCCTCTGCTGCCTAGTTAAACTGGTGCGCCAAGAACAAGAATGGGTTATGGAACTAAACGGAGACACTTCTCACCTCAGTGAAACTGAGGAGGTTATCCGATTTAATTGAAGCTATTAGCTAATCATCGTCCGCCTTAGTGAAAAGCTAGGGTTGGTTGCCCATTACCGAACCTGTCGTTCGGCAGACGTTACCACAATCTGTTAGCTATCAAAATTCCTATGGTCAAATATTAACGAACAGCGAACCAACAGGTATGACATTACTACTAGCAGGAGATATCGGTGGCACCAAAACAATTCTGCGATTGGTGGAGGAGTCAGCTGAGACATCATGGCATACTCTCTATGAGGCACTTTATCCTAGCCGCGACTTTCCGGATTTAGTGCCAATTGTGGAGCGGTTCTTGTCGGCAGCGGGGCAACAGCTAGGCACGACACCATCACCTGAAAAAGCTTGTTTTGCGATCGCAGGCCCTGTTGTCAACGATACCTCCGTACTAACCAACCTTGATTGGTTCCTGGAAGCGAGACGCCTTGAGAAAGAACTTGAAATCCCTGGAATCAGCCTGATCAACGATTTTGCTGCCGTCGGTTACGGTATCCTGGGCTTGGAAACTACCGATCTATACACCCTGCAAGACGGAACACCTCAAACCAACGCCCCCATCGGGGTGATCGGTGCGGGTACCGGCTTAGGAGAAGGCTTTCTCATCCAGCTGGCAACAGGTTATCAAGTGTTTGCCTCAGAAGGTGGGCACGCCGATTTTGCTCCTCGCACTGGGCTAGAATTTCAGCTGCTGCAATACTTGCGAGAAAAGTATGATATACAGCGTATTTCCATCGAGCGAGTCGTTTCTGGTCAAGGCATAGTTGCCATTTACCAGTTTCTCAGAGACCGACAGTTTGCTCAAGAATCACCGGACATTGGGCAAATTGTTAAAACATGGGAACAGGAAACTGGGCGTAGTGAAAAAACTGTTGACCCAGCTGCCACAATTGCTACAGCTGCCTTAGAAAAGCGCGATCGCCTCTGTGAACAAACGTTACAAATGTTTGTAGAAGCCTACGGGGCTGAGGCAGGTAATCTTGCCCTCAAATTGTTGCCCTATGGCGGTCTTTATGTTGCTGGAGGCATTGCCGCCAAGATTCTAGCACTGATACAAGAAGGCAGCTTTCTACGAGCATTTGGTCAAAAAGGTCGGGTAAGTCCTTTACTAGAAAGAGTGCCAGTACACGTTGTCTTGAACCCTCAGGTAGGTCTAATCGGTGCGGCAATTTGTGCCTCCAGAATTTGACGAAAGACAAGAGGGCGAAAGATTCATGAGTTATGAGTTTTTCCTACTCAAAACTCATGACTCATAACTATTCGGTGATTTTTTTACTAGAAAGAGTGCTAGTACACGTTGTTTTTAACCCGCAAGTAGGTTAATCTGTGCTATCGTTTGTGTCTGAAAATTTCACCCTACTGGTGCTAAAAATTAGAGATTTCAGTAAATTTACTTGTGGCTTCTCCAATACTTTCCTCTAAATTTTAGGTAATTTCCCGGAAGTTTTTGTGTCTCAAGAAGCTCACAATTAGAATGTAATACAAGTAATACCTTTCTCGATTGGCGAACTACTTATTTCCCCTTACCTCCCTCACGTCCTCTCTGGTTAAG
>DATNPI010000066.1:0-4086 GCA_036703325.1 Coleofasciculaceae cyanobacterium | reverse complement strand
ACCACAAACTCACGCATGGCAATCAGCTCTCTTCGGTATAGTAACACTTGCACCCTATCAAACTTCCATCTACTACTGACCCAGCTGATCGTAGCCACTCGTCTGACTTACTTTTCGGGTTGTACATGCCAAGATCGTTGCAATCGTTCCTCTACTTCTGTGCTGCTCTTGTCCTCACCTATTCCTTAACATCTGCATGTCAAGCCACATTCACTGACCTGACCAATGAGATTGCGCCCCATACTGTTTCTTCAAACAATATCAAGGGGAGCATCGGTACAAAAGCTAACGTAATTTATCAAGCTTTTGATATGAATTTCCGGGAAGTGAAAGCCCAACTTCCTGAACTTCAGAAGCAAGGGTATACCTACATCCAGGTTTCGCCTCCTCAGAAAAGTAATCCTGCCTCAGAGTGGTGGGCGCGATATCAGCCTATCGATCACACGGTAATTGAAAGCCCTCTAGGTAATGAAAAAGACCTTAAGGAACTCATTGATTCAGCCCATCAGCAGAAGCTTAAGATTATCGTCGATGTGGTTTTTAATCACATGGCAAACGATGATAATTATGCAAAAAACCTGAAATATCCTCGCTTCTCCCAGCAGGATTTCCATCCAAAAACTTGCATCGACTACAATAACCGTTCTTCCGTCACACAGGGTTGGATTAACTGCGATCTCCCGGATTTGAAAACCGATTCGCCCTATGTCAGGCAAGAAGCAAAAAACTACCTCAAGAAACTCCTTGCTCTTGGGGTTGATGGCTTTCGGTTTGATGCGGCAAAGCATATTGAACCTGGCTTCTTCCGCGAGGTACTAAAAGTTGTGCCGTCTGACAAGTTCGTTTATGGCGAGGTGATTGGACAAACTATTGAGGAAAGTAAGGAGTACACTGGAATATTCTCGGTTACAGACTTCCAGTTAATTAGCACGATGAGCAACGCCTTTAGCATGGGTGGCGATTTGCGATCGCTAATCTATCCGGCGGGTTCTGGAAAGGCACTACCGGGACCGAGTGCCGTCACGTTCGCCCAGAACCATGACATTGCCACAGGTCAAATCGGATATAAATTACCCAGCCCTCAAGACACCAGGTTGGCGAATGCGTTTGTTCTGGCACGTCAGGAAGGACTCCCAATTGTGTACCGTGATGATGCCAAGGATGCTATCACCAAAGCGGGTGTAAACTTTCGCAAACAAATGATGGGAGAGCCTCAATATTTTCGTGACGGAGATGAAATTGCTCAAGGAGCAGACAACCCTAATATACTTTTCATTGAACGTGGTGATAAGGGACTTGCCATTATCAATAAAGCTGGTCAAGCGTTTGATGTGAAAGTAGCTAAAATGCCAAGTCTGAAAGCCGGCTGCTACAAGGAACTGCGCTACAACTTTACGATCACTGTTGACGAAAGTAACGATGGTGAAAAATACATAACTCAATGGGCAACAAAGCAGAGGGGTGGCATTCAGATTGGTCCACGGGATGCACTCTTCTTCGCCCAAACATCCGCGAACAAGTGTAACTAAGCTGATGGGGAGACAACCCTGTCAGCCCTAAGGCTCAACGCCAGCCTAGCCAACGCAGTACAGGCACCAAGAGGTAATAACTTACCCCCAGCCAAAAGCCCAAGATGACCCCCCACAGGCAAAAAAAAGCAATACTGTTGATCAACTCAGGCAAGCGGGCATCAGAGCGAGAAAAGATATTGATAAGAACATTGGAAGGCAAGAACTGTAGCCAAGCTAGACCCCCAAAGACTGTGCCCGTACCCACTGCTGCAACCAAAGCGTGAACAAAGTAATGGCTGGGCAACCCCAACCCCAGTACTAAGGGGACAACTGCAATGGCAGTAATCAATCCAAGCAACCTGTCCGTTAGTGCAGAAGACACCGACGCCTGCCAAATAAACCACCCGACGCTATAGCCAAGAATGCCCATCACCCCTGCTACCAACGGACGCCGTTCTTGACCAAAGCCCCCAGCCAGTGTTAAACCCCAAGCTGTGAACAAGCCAGCAACGGCAAACATCAGCATTTCTCGCCATGCTGTTATGTAGATTTGAGGAAGGATAAGCGGCATCTGTAGCGAAATCCACTCAGCAAAGCGATCGCCCACGATTGTCCAATTGATCAAGGCAAACCCAGCCACTGCACCCACGCTGGCTCCAATACCTCCTAGCACCATCTCCCAGGTTGTATCCAGACAGGCTAATACGATGGCGGTGACCATCCGAAATAGGAAACCGACTATTCCGGCAACGCCGTGACCGAAAGCTGCGATCGCACTTTCGACTACCTCTATCGCCCTGTCTACAGCAATTGCGATCGCTTCAGGGAAGGATACCGCCGGGTCTGGGGAAGACGGCTTTTGGATCGTGGCACTCCTAACCAGACGCTGCTGAATCTCAGCAGCAGTTGTCGGTCGTTGTTGGGGGTCGCTGCGTATCATTTCATCGAGCAAGCGAGCCAAGCCAGGACTCACCACCGCCTGATCGCGCCACTGAAACTCACCAGTTCGTGGATCTTGTAAATCCCCTAACTCTTGACCTGTCAGCAACTGAATCATCGTTCGACCTAGTGCATAGAAATCGGCCGCCGGTCCTACCGCCTCACCAGTAATCTGTTCTGGCGGACTGTAGCCTGGAGAAATCAAGCGTGTTGAAATGGCTTGAGAACCATAGGGCATTAAGCCAAGTTGTTTGGCTCCTCCAAAATCAATCGTCACCAACTGACCCGTCTCCTCGCGCAGCATCAAGTTTGAAGGTTTAAGGTCACGGTGAATAATCCCAGAGCGGTGCAACTCCTGTAAAATCTCCACCGCCTGGTATAGCCAATCCCGCACTGATGCCTCTGAACACCCGTGAGGATGCTTTTCTAAAACATCCTGCAATGTCTGACCGTTGATTTTTTCCATCACCAGACAGGGCAGTAAGCGCTCTGACAGATGACCCAAGTTCACCAAGAAATAGCTATCTTTCTCAACTCTAGGGACGCCCGGATGCTTCAGACGTTCTAAAACTGCTGCCTCTTGTTCAAACAACTGCAATGCCTTCGGTGAAGTTTCCACCAACACCTTCAGCACTCGCTCCGTCTTCTTCTGCAAGTCCCAAACTGTGTAGATAGTAGCGAATCCCCCCGAACCGAGGCGCTGAAGGGGAACGTAGCGATTATTTAGGCACAGCACTGCTCCACAGCCGTTACAGAACTTATTACCCCAAGGCTGAGGATAGGGACGGGGGCAATCGGGATTAATACAATGAACCGCCTTAGGAACAGACTGATGCACAATCATCCGGAGACACAGCGCCACTCGATTTTACACAACGAAGAGGGGGGAGTGCTCAGTTAAAGTAGTTTCTCGGTGACACTTACGCTCTGATAACCCACTGTCGTAGATAATTTTGAAAAACCGGGCGCGCATTTCTCGTCTATCTGACTAGGATAGGCGGAGTAGCTAATTTGGAACGAAACGACCTTGATCGAATATCGAGGAACCATAAACCAAAAAACCGCACCTACGATTGCAAGTGCGGCTTTGAATTCGATTGGGATGGTGCTGGCGCTATCAATAATCAATTAGGTCGAAGGAGCTAGGCAGGTGTCAGACCTTGTCTGCCTGCTTCGCTAACGGTTCCCTCGTAGTTTGGCTAATGGCGTGTTCCTCGGAAGTGCCTGATCATCCACATCTCTAGTGGAGTCATTCGCTGATTTCTTGTGGGGCGGCGAAGAGAATCCCCTGGCTCGATCAATGGGGAGAACATCAATGAAGAATTTAGTGGTAAAAGTCAGGTTCAGCAAGCGGAATCTGCACTCTAACTTTGGTTTGAGCTAAACCAGGAAAACGAGTTACTGCGGAATCTATTGCGATCAACAAGGCGGCAATTGCTAAAATTCTTAATTTCATGGTTTCCGGTTCCTTAAGAAGTTGTCTGAGTTGTGGTTGTACTGATTACTCGAAAGCACCTCTAAGAATTGCCTGTCAGCTGTAGGTCTTTGAGCAAAACAGCGTTGAGTAGCTGATCTTGATTATTCAGGGCTGAGGTATGCGATCGCGTTTGCGTAACGTCCAACTTATGTATGAGTT
>DATNPI010000054.1:0-1680 GCA_036703325.1 Coleofasciculaceae cyanobacterium | reverse complement strand
GCGCATTCCCCTTCCTAGAGCAGCAGGGAGGGGTTAGCGACGGTCAGCTCGGTTGTGGTTCGTCCTGAGACTGGATATAAGTTTTGAGAATCTCCAATGGAGCGCCACCCGCAGAAATGATGCAGTAAGCCTGCGTCCAGAATACGGGTTTACTGTAGAACTGGTTAACATGCATTGCAAATTGTTGTCGGATTAACTTGCTCGACACGGCTTTGAGATTATTGATCAGCTTTGATAAGGTCACGTTTGGTGGATAGCTAATCAGTAGATGGACGTGGTCTGCTTCGCCACTAAACTCCACCAGCTCGCATTCCTTGGCGGCGCAGAGTCGATTAAAAATACTGTGTAACTCTTGCAAGATATCTGCGTTAATTACTTTCCTTCGATACTTAGTGACAAACACAACATGAGCATGGAGGTTGTAAACACAGTGGCGCGGGACTTTAGCTTAGTTGATTTCATCTAAAACTTAGTGGTAAACTCAAGCCATGAGTATAACCCGTCGCGTTACTTATCGCTTGTATCCAAACCGCCAGCAGGAGCAGAAGCTACACTACTGGCGGCGTCTTCATGCGAGTTTGTACAACGCGGCAATATACAACCGGAAAACTCAGTACCAGAAGTTCGGTCACTCCGTTAATTATCTAGAACAGCAAAACTGTTTACCAGCTTTTAAGGAAGTATGGCCTGAGTACAAAGAGCTGGGTTCTCACGCTCTGCAAGCCACCTTGAAGCGCGTCGATTTGGCGTTTACCCGTTTCTTCAAAGGCTTGGGAGGATACCCCAAGTTCAAAGCCTCTCGTCGTTATTCAGGTTGGATATATCCTTGTGGAGCTGGTTGGCAAGTTGAGACCGACGGCAAAAACGGACACCTCACTCTTTCCCACCTAGGTCGGATGTCAATGAGGGGGAAGGCAAGGACTTGGAGAAAACCAACAACTTGCACGATACTGTTTCGTAATGGTTGCTGGTATGCCTCAATAACGGTGCAATGTGCCTTCTCCCAGCGCCAAACAGGTACAGGCTTTATCGGTATCGATTTGGGGTGTAAAGAAGCGATAACGCTTTCCACGGGTGAGAAAATCGGCAAGCCTGAGTTCCTCAAAATAGGTCAATACAAGGTCAAGGTAGCGTCAAAACGGCTACGTAGGAAACGCCCTCCTAATAGGAACAAAAAAGTCAAAGCGTCCAGACGCTGGAAAAAAGAGCGCTTAAAAGTTTCCAAACGGCAACGGAAAGTCACCCGTCAACGAGAAGACTGGTTGCACAAAACCACCAGCAATATAGTAAGCGGTAATAGCCTAATTGCTGGTGAGCAACTCAACGTCAAAGGGATGACAGCAAGCGCAAAAAAGGGTAAGAGAAAGAAACAAAAAGCTGGACTCAATCGCTCAATTTTAGAAGTTGGATTTGGAATCATCGGTGGATTGCTTGAGTATAAAGCCGCCGAAGCCGGAGGTTTTTACTTAGAGTCACCAACTCGAACTCTTAAACCAACTCAGAGGTGTGCTAAGTGCTGGGAGTTAACTCCCAAATCATTGGCTGATAGAGTCCATGTCTGTTCTAATCCCAACTGCCAGCATACCGAAGACCGTGATGTCAATGCGGCTCAAGTCAATATCACTTGGGCAAGGGGGCAGGAACTGTCCTCTTTAGACGCCGAGTCGCCTAGCTCTACTG
>DATNPI010000007.1:0-16382 GCA_036703325.1 Coleofasciculaceae cyanobacterium | reverse complement strand
CTGACTCCCAACCTCCACCAGAGAATCACGCTTTAGACCCCAACTTGGTATCAGACTTTACCAAGGGCTACCAACTATTGTGAAAGCAGCCCAATAGAAGGGAGACGATAAATTTTCGTTCTCAACTACTGCCACTGTTGGCGGCAGCGGTATATTCCCTGTGGAGGTTTGCAATTGACCATCTTCAACACGTATCTCTCCTTTGATCATCGCGATTTGGGCTTGCCGGAGAGCCTCTGCTTTAATCGGCGCAGTTTTCAGATCCCGATAAAATTCTGTCATCAGCGCTAAGGTTCCTGTATCGCTGACAGTCCATAGACTGGCTAGAGCTGACTTAACGTTCGCCTGAACAGCTAATCCTGCAAAGCCTAACTCTGCTTGTTGATCCCCTATCGCTGTTTTACAAGCACTCAGTACCAACAGCTCTACTGGTGGATTGTTCCAACGCAACTGCCTCATCTTATCCAGCGTTAGCTTATTGTCCCAAAACTGAACGTAGGAGTTGCTCGGTACTCCAGGTCGGAAGTCTGCATGAGTCGCTAAGTGAATAATTTTAAAGGTCTGTGAGGCGCGTTGTGATTGCAGATTAGTCAGGGTGAATTCTTGGTTGAGGAAGGATTTCCCTTGCCACAGATTCTTCATGATGGCAGATAATTCCGTGGGCACAGCGGGTAAGGGCTGTTGGTCTTGAAACTCTGACGCACCCATTGCTAGGACTCGCGAATTCCTTAGATCCGAGTAGACTGTATCTGTCAATTTGAATGCAGGGATGCGGGAAAAGCTATACTTTTCTACGAGAAACTGTTGCCCATCATGTAATGCTGCCATCGGTATTGTGCGTAGACCCGCACCTACGCAAAAGAGCAGCGTGTCTATGTTTTGAGCTTTAAGGTCGGCATCGAGTGGTGCAATCATCCACTGATAGAGTTGTTGAGCTGGTGGCAGATAGCGAGTAGTGTTCCTACGAATGGGGCTTATGACAGAGTTGGTTAGCTCTTGTACCTGCTTGAGCAGGGCTTCGCGGTTTGCTTCCTTAACACGCTTGTGAATAGGTTTGCCTTCAGGGGTGATTAGGATAAGTTCTAGTTGTTCTGGTCGTGGAACCATGTAGACCAGCGCAGGCTTTTTCCCTGTTTGAGTCCCGATTCTGCCGAGAATACCTGCAATTTGCTGAACCGACGTTGACTGGTTGGACAAGTTTGTCTGAAGATACTCTTCATAGTCCTTTTCCCAGGTTTGCTCGATTAACGGCACTGCCTCTTCTACTTTCTCTTGGTCAAGAGCGCTTAGGTGGGGAGGGACAACAGCTTGTGCTGAAAGAGCATGACCTTGAGCAATGGAATTGGTACCAGTGATGCTGAGAGTTGGGATAATCGCTTGTGCCCGAACGGCTTCTGTACTAATGGTTCCGGTAAGGTGTAGTACTGCCAACAACAAGCTAACGCTACTCACTACTGATTTCATGGCGGCCTCTCTGAAGAAATCAAACTGGGCAAAATAGACGGCGGCTAGCTGGAAAAGGTTGAGGCTATCAACATCATCTTCTCCTACATCAACTATGGTGTCTATTGACCTTTGTAATGATCTAGTGATAAGAGCCTATGCTGCTGGTGTTCTTGCTCACTTGCATTGACAATTATCTACCGTAATTTTGCTTATAGGATTTCGTTGTCAGCTCTTGATTTTCCGTAAATTCTCGGTTCTTTGCCAAGCCAGAGCTTTGCTAGGGTATAGCCGATGCTATGTTACCTGCTACATCAGGTGAGGCGGACACTAAAAAACATGAGAGTGATAAACCCACAAGAACTGAGCCAGTTTATTCGTGAACTCCGGCAGTCAACAGGACTGACACAAGAACAGTTTGCGGCTTTTTTGGGTGTTACTTACCCGACAATTAACCGCTGGGAGAATGGACGCACTAAGGCATCTCCGATGGCGATGAAGCTAATTGAGCAAAAGCTTTTGGAGATGGGTGAGCGCGGTAGTGATTTGCGGGAGCGGTATTTGGCAAAGTGTAGCGATGCCTCCTAGAAGTCCTCTGAAATTCTTGAAGAAGATGAAAGTCTTTCGTTCTCTGTGGCGCTCACTAAATCAAAGTTTTTTGAAGTTGTTTCGCGTTTATCGACGTAGAGACACGCAGAGAAAGGTTACCGATACATCTAATCACAGGCCGACACCAAAAGCTTTTCCAGCACCTAACCCTAGTAATGAGGCCGAGCGCCTAAACGCACTCCATCGCTATAACATTCTCGATACTGCCTCAGAAGTTGCCTTTGACGATTTGACAGCTTTAGCTTCCTATATTTGCGCCACTCCCATTGCTCTAGTTAGTCTGGTTGATGCCAATCGACAGTGGTTCAAGTCAAAAGTCGGTTTGGAAGCCACCGAAACTCCTAGGGAACTTGCCTTCTGCGCCCATGCCATTCTCTCTCCTAATGAACCGTTAGTTGTACCCAATGTGCTAGAAGATGAGCGGTTTGCTACCAATCCGCTGGTACTCTCTGACCCGAATATCCGGTTTTACACAGGAGTCCCGTTAGTAACACCTGATAATTTTCCCGTTGGCACCCTGTGTGTGATTGACCGAGTTCCACGGCATCTAACGAGTGAGCAACTTGAGGCTTTGAGGGCTTTGGGGCGGCAAGTCATCACCCAGATGGAACTGCGCCTTGCACTGGAAAAAGAAAAGGAACTCAATGAACTCAAATCTCGCTTTATTTCCATGACGAGCCACGAGTTCCGTACACCTCTGACCACTATCCTAGGTTCCGCTGAATTACTCGAACATTACAGCCATAAATGGCCCGAGGAGAAAAAACTTGTTCATTTTAAGCGGATTCACTCCAATGTCCAACATCTGGTTCAGCTATTAAATGATGTACTACTAATTGGCCAAGCCGAAGCCGGAAAATTAGAATTTAATCCCAAGCCGCTAGATGTGGTTCAATTGTGTTGCAGTTTAGTGGAAGAGTTACAACTGAGTGCGGGGAGCGAACACACAATAGCCTTCAGCTATCAGTTTCCAGAGCTTGAGAGTTGCTTGGATGAAAAACTGCTACGACATATTCTCAGCAATTTACTTAGCAATGCCATTAAGTATTCACCGACTGGCAGCACAGTTAATTTTAAACTGGTTGGTCAGAATGGTCAGGTAATTTTCCAGATTCAAGATGAGGGCATCGGCATTCCTGAAGAAGACCAACAACACTTATTTGAGACGTTTCATCGAGCCAAGAATGTTGTTAATATTCCTGGGACAGGACTAGGACTTGCGATTGTCAAAAGGTCTGTAGATTTACACGGAGGCAAGATTTCCGTCAAGAGTGAAGTTGGCGTAGGGACAACATTTACCGTCACAATTCCTTAAGTTAGACTAAAATACCTTAAAAAAGGACAGGCTTTTTAGCCTGTCCTTTAAGTTAATGATTTAGCGGAGAAATCAGAAGTTCATTTCAGCGGCTTGTACTTTCTCAATCTGCTTCTTCTTCAGAACTAGCATGGTTTGAGATAGCATAATCGCGCCGATAAAGATCATTAACCACTTAATCCGGGCGGGGTCTTGCAAGACAACTTCTTTGTCTACCTGACCAAATCCACCAACATTGGGATTATTCGTCAGGGCTTCGTTTGCGACCACTTCCTGCCCTTCAGAGACAATTAACTCAGGACCAGCGGGAATTGTGTCAGTAACTGTCCCAGCGTCTGCCGTCTGAATAGTGACTTCGTAGCCACCGTCTTCCAGCTTGGCAATTTGAGAAATTTTACCGGCTTTAGAAGCGCTGTAGACAGTATTATTACTCTTGTCGCCTGTAGGGTAAACCTGACCGCGTCCCCGGTTAGCGCCTACATGAACAGGGTACTTACCGAAGTAAATCCCTTTATCAGTTTTGGGGTTGGGAGAAAGGACAGGGAAAACGATTTCTTGGTACTGTTCACCCGGTAGCGGACCAACGATGATGACATTTTCCTGGTCTTCCTTGTAGGGTTGAAAGTAAACTCCTCCAACCTTTTCCTTCATCTCCTCAGGAATGCGGTCTTCGGGGGCAATTTTGAAGCCTTCAGGCAACATCACTACCGCACCCACATTCAGACCGCCCTTTGAACCATCACCCAAGACCTGCTGTGAACTCATGTCGTAGGGAATTTTCACCACAGCCTCAAATACTGTATCCGGCTTTACAGACTGGGGAATTTCTACTTCCGCAAGTTTAGCAGCCAGGTGACAGTTGGCACAAACAATCCGCCCTGTCGCTTCGCGGGGCGTTTCGGGCGCGGTTTGCTGTGCCCAGAAGGGATAAGCAGCAGCTGACTGGGGAAGCGAAATATCACTGACGAAGAAAAATGCCAGGGTTGCCAGAACCAGCACAACGGTTCTGGTAATGATCAGCTTACTGAGGAAGTTGCACATCACCGATAAAGAAGGTGTTCTCATCTTTTAAGCAAAAACTCAAAACTCAAAACTCAAAACTCTCTAAGGTCACTGGGGGTCTTTGCTAGTGTACAAGACCTTCAACCTTCAAACATCAAGCCCACCAAGGGTCTTCACCGGTGCGGAAGTCGGTTTCTGTCCATTGCGTCAAGGCAATTTTGTCATCTTCTGTGACGTTGGCGTGAGCTAATGCCAAAGACAGAGGCGCTGGTCCCCGTACTACTTTGCCTTCACTGTTGTACTGAGAACCATGACAGGGACAGATGAACTTGTTCTCGTTGCCATTCCAGGGAACAACGCATCCCAAGTGAGTGCAGACGGCGTTTAAACCATAGTTGGCAATGGATTTATCCTCAGTGACCACGATGTAGGTGGGGTCACCTTTGAGACCTTGAGCAAGAGTGCGATCGCCTGCCCCATGACTGCCCAAAAATTCGCTGACAACGATGTCATTGCCTAAAGCGTCTTTTGCCGTGACACCACCGCCTGCACCTCCACTCGAAGGTGGAATAAAGAACTTGACGATTGGATAGAGCGCCCCTACAAAAGTGCCTGTGATCGCACCAAACGTCAAGAGGTTCATAAATTGACGACGCCCCATATCGGGAACGTCAGCAGAGCCAGAAGCTTGAGCCATAACTGAACGCCTAAAGGTATATTTTTCTTAACCACTCTGGAAATTTTCCCAGAATTTTTTAATCCCTGCTCTTTTAATGTAGAGTGATTCAACAGTTAGCAGGGTTGCCAAAATCCTTTCAGGAAAAGGATTCACAGCTTGAGCTATGAGTATTATTACATTCTTTAACACCGTATCATAAAGTTAAGAAGCGTCGTGTTTGTGACGAAATGTAAACAGCAATTCAGAAAAAGAGGCTATGACAGGACAGGACTTGCGCCAACTCCTGCTCAACAAGTGGGGACGCTCTTATGACATTCAAATACGACGTACTCAGGGTAAAATCTTCGTTCAGGTAATGTGGAAATACTTAGAGCAGGCGTCTTTCCCGCTTTCTGAGGCAGACTACCTGGAGCATCTAAACGCCGTTGCCCATTATCTCCATGCTTGGGGTGGGACGACGCAGGTACGAGATTACATTCAACAAACCCGCGATCGTCCACGATTGGGCAAAGCTGTCAGTATTCCCATCGATTTGGGTGAACGGGCCTCGGAATGGTTATTGGAAGATTTTTAAAACTTGAAGGTTCAGTAGTTAGGACTTCGTAGGGTACGTTACGCTGCGCTAACGTACCCTCTTGAACCTTTGGTGGGTTAGGCGTAGCCGTAACCCACCCTACAACTTCCTTAAAGCTTGATTTGACCTTTAGTTGAACCTATCAGTTGCTAGGTATCAGCGTCATCCTCTTCGTAGCTCATCAAGTCTCCTGGCTGACACTTCAGAACTTGGCAAAGAGAGTTAAGCGTAGATTCATCAATTCTAGTGAGGCGGCGACGAGTCTTTAACCTGGAAACAGTTGTCGGATGCATTCCAATTAGGAGAGCCAATTCATTATTACTGATGTCGCGTTCAGCCATTATGACTGCTAATCTCCAACGGATCACTATTTAACTGCTCAACTAATATCCAGACTATTGCAAGCAGATGGTAACACTTCGCGCCACAAATCATCAAAAAATCAACTTATAACGCTATTAATTTAGATTTATCGGTTTAATATTTCGTGAACTACGACTTGACTTGGTATGTACACAAAAAAAGCGATCGCACTTCTCGCCTAGATAACTTGAGTGCGATCGCTTCCTCACCTATTAAAAAATTAGCAATTGAACAGAGTTTTCGTAGTGGCACGATAATATCGTGCCCTCAGGGTGTGGGAAGCGATCGCATAAGTCGTGGGAATCACAGACCTTACAAAATTCTTTGACCTAGCTGCACATCCCTATCGGGTTTAATTAGCACTACCTCGTTATTGTCCAAGACGACACCTAATACCAAAACTTCGGACATGAAATCAGCAACTTGACGAGGCGGAAAGTTAGTCACTGCGGTAATCAGCTGACCAAGTAATTCCTCTTTGTTATAAAGCTTGGTAATTCCAGAACTGGATTTTTTCACGCCCAGGTCGCCAAAGTCAATCCAAAGTTTATAAGCAGGTTTTCGGGCTTTAGGAAACTCCTCTACCTTAATGATTTTGCCAACTCGGATTTCGACTTTCTCAAAATCGTCATAAGTGATTTGGGTCATATTAATGACTAATGACTAATGACTACTTAATCAATCATTTTCCTGTAAGCTTAACCAGACCAATACCACCAAAGTAGAGACCGACTACGGCCCCAGCTAGTAAGCTCTGGGTGAGGGGGTCGGTGGAGGGTGTCAGTACTGCTCCCAATACAGTTGCGCCCAGGATAACCAGACGCCAACCTGAAAGCATTTGCCCAGAAGAGACAATTCCTAAATAGCCTAAGAGCAGCTGAATAATCGGGATTTGAAATGCCAAACCAGTACTAAACATCAGGAGCAGGACAAATTCAAAATACTTGTCAATGGACCACAACTGCTCAACCACATCTGCCCCATAACTAATGAAGAAGTTTAAGGCAGCGGGAATCAGAGCAACATAGGCAAATGTCAAGCCGACGAAAAACAAGATACTTGAACCTAAAACCACTGGGCCGATTAGGCGTCGTTCGCGGCGAGTCAGTCCTGGCAAAACGAACTGAATAATTTGGTAAAGAATAAAGGGACTAGCAAATAGCAGACCACTGTACCCAGCAACTTTAATGGAGACAAAAAAGTATTCTCCTGGAGCCAGTTGCAGAAACTTGACCCCTTGAGCTGGGACTTCCAGCAGCCGGACAATTGGCTTAACACCTAAAAAGCAACCACCAACGCAGACTGCCACGGCAATCAGCGCATAGAAAATTCGCTGCCGCAACTCCTCTAAGTGGTCGAACAGCGACATCTCGACATCATAGGCCAATTCATCGAGTTCGTCGTTTTCCAGGGTGTCTGAACTTTGCTGGGATGCAGTCTCTACGTCAGAAGGCGTCATCGGTTTGGATAGCTTCAGGTCTCGTTGACTATTGTATCGAGGTCAGCAGCAGTAACCTATGTTCTTTTGACCTATAGCGGTTCTCAGTTGCATGGACTACACGGTAGGGGCACGATATATCGTGCCCTACGAATAACTGTGCTGCACTCAATTGAGAACCGCTATAGTTGTTGTGAGATTCCAGAGGCTGAAACTCTTCTTCTTCCGTTTGATTGCAAGCAGATTTGGACGATTGCTCACACGGCATAAGCGATCGCCCAGCTTATCTACTAATTTCACACTTCAGCCTTCAGATGACTTACTAACGCTCTACTACTGGTCGGGCAGCAGAATTCTTGGCTACTAACTGGGCAATATCCGGATTGTACAGCCGTAGATAATTCCAATAATTTTCAAAGACTGCCTCCACATAACCCTTTGTTTCTGCAAAGGGAATAACTTCAACAAAGGCATCTGGGTCGCTGAAACCGTATTTTGCTAACCACTCTGACACATTGCCAGGGCCAGCATTGTAACTAGCAACAGCCAACATCGAGTTGTTGTTGTATTCCTGGTGGGTGAAGTCCAGAAACCAGGTGCCTAATTTGATGTTATCGTTGGGATTTTCCAAATTGTATTGCTTCAAATTGATTTTCTCGGCAATCCAACTGCCAGTTTCCGGCATCACCTGCATCAAGCCAGTAGCACCTGCAACGGAACGGATTTTTGTTTCAAACCGAGACTCTTGTCGAATCAAACCCGTTACAAGTAAAGGATTGAGCTGACGCTGTTGTGACCAGTTGACAATTGGCTCCATATAGGGTAGTGGAAACAGGGCTTGCCAGTAAGCTGGTTCTTGGCGCAGCGCTTTCCAAGAGTCTCGCTCTTCGGGCTTCTTCCGCAGGCTCAGGTTCCAGACTTTATTAATCCCTACCAAATGATCGCCTACCCCTAAGCGCAACAGACCATCAGTAAATTGCTCAACGATAGTTGGCTCCTGTACGTTCTTAAGTTCCACCTGCCAGAGTGCCCAAGCATCGCGATTTTGACCCAACTGATGGAGTTCTTTTAACGTGGCAGAGCCTGCTGGTGGTACCGATCGCACTTGCGGGGGTATGATATCGGGGTTCAAGTTACGCACGGTAGTAAAGTCTCCCACATTCCAGCCCAAATATCGGGCAGACCGCCACGCATAGTAAGATTCTGGATAGCGAGCCAGGACATGCTCAAACGCTGCCTTTGCATCAGCCTGACGGCCCAGCTGCATTGCCCATCTACCAACCCAAAACGCGGCTTCAGCAGCAAACTCACTGTCAGGATTTTGGGTCGTAATTGGTTGTGCCCATTGCCATGCTTCTTGGTATTTTCCCTGACGCGCCCCAGCTTCCGCCATCTTCCAGCGATACCCAGCGGCTGCGTCGGAACTGCCATATTGTGTTAACACCGACTTCCGGGCTTGGGCAGCTGAGGTGGCACTTCCCAATGCGTCCAGGATTTCGGCCTTGGAAAGCAGCGCCTCAGCGGCTTCATCGGGGAATTTGCGGATGACCAGATCGAGATATGGCAACGCATCTGGTGGCTTTGAGAGATTGGCTAGACGCCTTAAGCCCAATCCGGTTTCCTTAGCCTCAGGAAATTCTTTAATTACCTGTTGATAACCAATTCTGGCTTCTGTATTTTTTCCATCCAGTTCATACCCTCGACCGACCCGATAAGCGTTGCGAGGGGTTCGAGGAGCCTTAGAATACGCCTTAGCGGCTTTGCCATACTCGAAGGTTTCCCAGTAGCCAAAGGCGATCGCTTCCCAGTCGGCTGGCTTCAGTTGGGCAGCATACTCGTTAACCAAGCGGTCTCGAACAGCGCCCATCCCTATGGTTTCTGGCTTATATTTCGCTAAGAGCAATAGCAAAGAAGGCTGATTGGGATTCTTACTCAGCCGCTGACCAATAATTTCCTGGGTGCGTGGATGAGCTGGAAATTTAGCGATCGCCTGATTCCAATATTCAGGATTCGATTTACCCAGAGCATACAGCGCTTCTGCCGCGACCGGCTGATCAGAGTAGTTTTTCAGGATATCTTTCCAGCCAGCCTGTGCCTTGGCTTTATCACCCATCGATTCGTAAGCTTGAACACGTTTTAGGGTAATTTGGGATGCCAATACTGGATACTCCGACTCCAGTCCTTCCAGCCACTTGAGTGCCTTTTCCCCTTGCTTTTGTTGAATCAAATCAGATGCCAGGAGATAACGGGCGCGATGCTGGTCGAGAGATTTGGGGCCAGCGGCAATGGCTTCCAGCTGTGTTGCCCTAGCTTGAGGTGGCTGCGACACCAGTGGTAGAACGGCTGATTTTTCGTCATCCTTGGTCGGGCTTAAGGAAGGAGATTCTGATTTACTAGTCCATTGATCCAGTAAACCAGTCATTTTCAGCGCTAACAGTGATGATCCAAGCAGCGCCAATACTAGCAGCCCTGCTCCTATCGCCACAGGAATTTTGTTGATCTGTCCCTTTAGCATTAATGCTCGTTTGCCCAACATTGACACAACCTTCTTGTTTTGGCTTTGCTGTTTCAGCTTTGAGTGAGATCCGCTCTGTATAAACTAAAGCAGTAACTACATGACCTGCAACATCCTTAGCTTCCTTTAATTAATGGTGAGAGGGGGTGAGGTTCCATAAGTCGCATCTTATCTATAGCTTTCGCAGTAAGCTCCTAGCAAAGACATTAATTGTTAACGAAAGTTGCAATACTCAAGAGTTTCCTGTGAAGGAGGCAATCGTGGGTCTTTTTTGTTTTTGAGCAATACTTATGATCAGGTATTTGGATAGATAGAACAAGGGATGGAAATTCGAGCAACGGATACACCACGGTTAAATTGGACTGGCGACGCCCTGGCAGTTGGGTTATTTGAAGAAGCTCTAGAGCTGGTCGATGATTTAGCCCAACTGGATGAGAAACTTGGCGGTACGCTCAAGGAACTGATTGAAGAAACAGAATTTAAGGGAAGCGTTGGCAGTAGTGCCGTAACGCGCGTGGGTGCCGATAGCTCAATTCGTAAAATTATACTGGTAGGGCTTGGGAAACCCGAAGCCCTGAAAATAGACAGCCTGCGTCGTGCCGCAGCGGCGATCGCTCGGACAGCGAAACAGCAAAAGAGCAAAACTCTGGGGATTAGCTTACCCGTGTTTAATAATGACCCTGCTCTTAGTGCTCAAGCAATTACCGAGGGCATTGTACTAGCGCTGCACCAAGATAATCGCTTTAAGTCGGAACCGGAAGACAAAGGAACAAAGCTGGAACAGGTTGATTTACTGGGACTGGGCAGTCAGGAAGCAGCGATTACCCATGCTCAAGCCATCTGTACGGGTGTGATTCTGGCACGGGAACTGGTTGCGGCACCGGCGAATGTGGTGACGCCGATTAGTATGGCCGAGACGGCAGAGGCGATCGCTTCGGAATATGGCCTTGCCCTGGAAATCTTGGAACAGGAAGAGTGTGAAAAACTGGGTATGGGTGCCTTCTTGGGCGTTGCCAAAGCCTCAGATTTGCCCCCCAAGTTTATCCATCTGACTTACAAGCCCAACGGTACACCGCGCCGTAAAGTTGCGATTGTCGGCAAGGGCCTTACCTTTGATTCCGGTGGCTTGAATATCAAAGGTGCTGGTAGCGGCATTGAGACGATGAAGATGGATATGGGGGGTGCGGCGGCAACATTAGGGGCGGCGAAAGCGATCGCTCAACTTAAGCCAGATGTCGAAGTTCACTTTGTCAGTGCTGTGACGGAAAACATGATCAGCGGTCGGGCAATGCACCCAGGTGACATCCTGACAGCCTCCAATGGTAAGACGATTGAAGTTAACAACACTGATGCTGAAGGACGCCTGACGCTAGCCGATGCACTGGTGTTTACCGAAAAGCTGGGAGTGGACGCGATCGTTGATTTAGCGACGCTGACTGGTGCCTGCATTGTTGCCTTAGGCAATGATATCGGCGGGCTGTGGTCAACAGACGACGCCGTGGCTTCCCAACTTAAAGCCGCATCAGAGGCGGCTGGGGAAAAATTCTGGCAGATGCCGATGGAAGAGAAATACTTCGAGGGCTTGAAGTCGCCAATTGCCGACATGAAGAACACTGGCCCGCGTCCGGGAGGTTCAATTACTGCCGCCCTCTTCTTGAAGCAGTTCGTAAAAGAGACACCCTGGGCCCACTTAGATATTGCTGGCCCTGTCTGGGCAGATAAGGAGGAGGGTTACAACAATGGGGGTGCCACGGGCTTCCCGGTTCGCACCCTGGTGAACTGGGTACTGAGTACATAGCACAGAGTAGGGCACGATATTATCGTGCCCCTACAGACTGTGATGACCAACAGCGATTACCCGAACTTTGCCTTGGCTTGGTCGTAAATTTCTACAGTAATCTTGGTTTGTCCTGCCTCTTGTGCAAACTGTTCGATTTTGCGACGGGCGGCAGGACGAACAAAAAAGGGAATTTCCTTCAGTTTGGCTTCGGCTTCAGGAGTCCATTCCACGATTTCTCTCTCCAAATTGCGACTTAATTGTCACTGTCATTAGCTTCATTCTGATTGTTATTAACTTCGAGCAAACCCGCAGGTGGTGTAATCTCAATCCGACCACTTTGGAGGTCTACGACAGGCGCGATCGCTTTCACAAACGGAATGAGAACCGTAGCTGGCTTCTGTTGAGTTTGGCGCTTGGGTTTGCGTATCTTACTAATTCGGTTTGGAGGTGGGAGTTCTGGCTTTTCTGGTGCTGGTTCCGGTTGCTTGTGTAGCTTTACCTCCAACAAATCGTTTCCGGCAGGAATCACATCCACGACAACGCCAATTAGTTCACCAGTTAGCTGGTTAAACACTTCCAGGTCAATCAGGTCAATTACATGATATTCATCTTCCCCTAGCTTTGGGCGATCGCTTTCGGGAACCAATAGTCGAGACTCCCGCAACGCCTCTGCCTGTTGACGGGTTTCAACTCCCGCTAGGCGTACCGCGTATATCCCTTTTCCAGGAATAAAACGCCCACCTAGCAATTCTATCGGTTGAGGTTCCGTCTCACCCGGTCGCTGTAACCAGCGCTGTCCCGGCTGTTCAAACCGTTCAGGAAAGTCAGAATTGGGATAAACCCGTAACTCTCCTTTTAAACCTTGAGGAGCAACAATCGTGCCGATTTCTAGCCAGTCGTCATTCGCCATTCTCTGTGAGCTTGTAGCTGTAAGCTTTTTAATTTTAGCTAGGACTTGCACACTAACCGTCGTTCTGCCCCCCCACCCCCCAAATTTGGGGAAAGTTAAATCTTGTTCTCCCCTTGCATTGGGGGGTTAGGGGGCGAGTGCTTAAGTTCTACTAGCGATACGGCTTCTTCACAGCTAGCGAGGAGTTCCTTTTTTGTGACTTTAGGCAGAGAAAAAGGGCGAAGCCTTCCCAGATTTCTAAACGCACACGTACCTTTCGTATATGAAATTTTTATTTGTTAAGCTTTAGGGGTGAACCTTATGGCGATGAAGGCATCGTAGCTTTTTCTCATGTGTCGATTAATTGGCTACCTTGGCGATAGCATCCGGTTAGATGAGTTGCTCTATAAGAAAGAGCGATCGCTCTACCACCAAAGCTACAACCCAAAAGAATTGAAGTCAGGCGTAGTCTGTGCAGATGGGGTCGGTATAGGCTGGTACGATGAAGCGGGTAAACCGTTCATCTACCGGAACACCCTGCCGATCTGGAACGATCCCAACCTGGAAGAGTTGAGCCACTACATAGAATCTAATTGTGCGGTGGGCTATATTCGGCTAGCCCAGACGGGTGAGGTGCTTGACATTAGCAACTGTCAGCCGTTCCGCAGTGGCAAGCTGTTGTTTGTTCACAATGGCGGGATTGCCAACTTCGAGGAAACGCTCTACAGACCAATACGTGAAAGCCTCTCTGATTCCACATACCGCCTGATTAAGGGCCTAACTGATTCTGAACACATCTTCGCACTGCTGTTGGAAATGTGGCAGTCGTCTCCAGATAGCACCCTGTTGGAAGCATTACGTGCCACACTTCAAAAACTATCTGACCTAGCAAGGGAGTACGACACCAGCTTTAGTGCCAATGTAATTGTCAGTGATGGGAAAGCGATCGCCGCCAGTCGCTACGCCTACCAAACAGAAGCCCCCAGCCTTTACTGGTCTACCAATGATGTGAACCACCCGGCACAAGTCATCGTTGCCTCTGAGCCATTATCCTCCCAGAATTGGCTCGCCTTTCCTCCCCAAAGTACGCTGTTTGTTAAGGCGGGTTCATTACAGCCACTCACCAGTGTACTGGCCTCAGCCGCTTAACACTCTGGTGGAGTCTTCCTGACGAATCAGCTAAACACCAATCGGTGACTCCTGATAGACCTGCTTGGCTACCTTTGCCAATCGCTGCATCCCAGTTTCAATTTCCTCATCACTTGCTGTCAGGCTAATGCGAATACACTGCTGCTTGTGAGACCAGTCTTCCCGTAATCCAGGGAAGAAAGAGCTACCGGGTACAACAATCACGCCCACCTTCTTCAACTGCTGATAGAACTCCCAGTCGGTAATCGGCAAATCCTGCAACCACAACCAGGCGAAGATTGCCCCTTCCCCCCGATGTAGGAACCAGGACATATCTTTGGGCATTGACTGGTCAAGGGTGTTTTCTACGACATCAAATTTTTTCTGGTAGTAAGGGCGAATGACGTTAGTGGCGATGTCACTCAGTGCGCCAGAGGCGATCGCTTTTGCTGCGATCGCTTGTCCATAGCGGGAGGAATGAATACACAAATTCGTCTGGAATGACTCCAAAATCCCGATTAGCTTAGGGTCACCAATTGCCACACCAATCCGTTCCCCTGGTAGTCCTGCCTTGGAGAGGCTCATGCAGTGGATGATATTGTCGCCAAATATCGGCGTCATTTCCGTAAAGTTCAACGCTGGGAAGGGTGGTGCATAAGCCGAGTCAATCAACACCGGCACATCTAATGGTGCTGCCAGTGCCGCAATTTTTTGCACCTCTTCATCAGTTAGGACATTACCCGTAGGGTTACAGGGGCGGGAGAAGATGACGCAGCCGGTGTCTTCTGTAATGCTCAGTTGGCTGAAGTCGGGACGGTATTTGAAGCGGTGCCCCTTTTCGTCAATTTCTAGTCTGGGTTTATAGGCAACTACTGCCTCAGGTGTTAGGCTAACACCACCGTAGCCAGTGTAGTCCGGACTCAGTGGCAAGGCGATTTGTTTCAAGTCGCCGTCGCTAGTGTACCCCCCAAAAGCATTGGCGGCGTAGAAGTAGATCGATTGACTACCAGGAGTAATCAGGATGTTGCGTTCGCTTAGGGAAAGCCCATAGCGTTGATTGAAATCAGATGCGATCGCCTCAATCAACGGCTGATACCCCTGACTCGATCCATAGCGGCACACGACCTCACCGTACTCTGGACTTGCTAGCAGTTGAGCCGTACCATCCCGCCAGAGTTGCTCGACCTCTGGCAAAATTACGGGATTTCCAGCACTTAAATTAATAAATTCCTGTCCCTGACCGGCTCGTAGTGTTTCAATAATGTCTTTCATAATTGCCCGAACGCCAGTGAGGTTGGACATCTGGGTGCCGAATTTAGTCAGAGCAGGGTTCATAAGCTTGAGTCAACACTGATGAGTGAGTGGTTTATTTGCCTTGAGACGAACTGGATCGTGATTATAGCCTTTTGTTCGGTACGTGTTCGATCAATTTAACCACCAATCTCAGTCTTTCTTTGCCTGGTTCTACTCCGTTCCAACTTCATCCTTTTATCATTCGGTTTGAGATTTGCAATATTGAGTTGATTGATTTTTTATTGGTAAATGGTCTCTTACCGGAGGTGTCGCTGCTGACCATATTCTCTAGCTTGCTGTATTACTTTCACAAGCTCTGGACTGTCTTCTTCCGGTGAGTGCGAACCAAATAACAGCCCTCGCAAACTATAACTGATTAGCCCTACCCATTCTCTCAACGTGAGAGATGCTTTTACCTTAAATCCGCCAAAGTACGGTGGTAAGGGACTCGTCTTAGGAAAGACTGTAAAACCATAAGCGCGGAACACAAGTAGTGAGCGCAACATATGTTGCGGGTCAGTAACCAGCAGAATTCGACGAATACCCTGGGGTTGTAGTATTGCTGCTGTAAATATGGCATTTTCCAGTGTAGTGGCAGAACAATTTTCCCCATCTAACACTTGATCAGGAATGCCTTTTCTTCCCAGTTGCCTAAGCAGGCTTCGAGCCTCCCCCTTACCACTAACAAAAATTATCGGTGCTCGTTTAGCTTGCCAAAGTTCAGCAGCAACCCTGACTCTATCTTCTTGAAGATTACTTCCTCGTCCTAGGATGACAATCGAATCGGCTACTGTACCAGAATCAGGTGGAAGAAAAGCAATTAGTGCTTTATCTGCAACGACAAACATAACTATTGGTAAAGTGGCAGTGAGACAAAAGAGCAATAAATTTCCTTTTATATCACTTAGCCAAGGTTCCCATTGAGTCTGCTGAATAATCCAACGAAGTCCAAAAAAAAGCAAGATAAACAGTACTAGTGGCAGAGTTTTATTAAGTACAGGAAACTTCCACCATCTAATGAACGCAGGTAATTTGGTAAGCGTTGGAGTACACAAGGATGAATCAAACATTTAGGTCAGTAGGGTAGACATTTCTTATCAAGCTGCCGTGTAAGTCTGCGTCAGTTATACTTCCTTCAATTCTTCTTGACAAACACCTTCCCAAGTATGAGATCAGGATAGCCCTATAAGAGGTAGCCTGAGAAGAGATGAAGGTAGAATAAAATGGGTGTTTGGCAAGTTGATTTTTACCGCCGTCCGCTGCGAGATGCTACGGGCCAGGTGCTATGGGAGTTGTTAATTTGTGATGAAACACTCCGCTTTACTTATGAAGCCCTATGTCCTCAGCCATCCGC
>DATNPI010000008.1:0-35124 GCA_036703325.1 Coleofasciculaceae cyanobacterium | reverse complement strand
GCCACAATTCGCTCTTGCATGGGTGTTCTGGAAAAAGTAGGGTTATTGTATCAACCCCACACCTCGGCGGGACGGGTTCCCTCGGACTCTGGCTATCGAATTTATGTTGACCAACTGATAACACCAGCCGATGTATTAGGACGGAAAGTTGAGAATTTACTCACAGGTCATTTGAACTGGGAGGAGGCGAGTTTTGAGGCGCTTCTGCGAAATGCCACCCAAATCCTCTCGGCTGTCAGTGGGTATATTGCCTTAATTACGATGCCTCAGACTCGAACTACGCGATTGCGGCATTTGCAATTGGTGCAGTTAGGCGCAGGGCGGGTGATGTTGATTGTGGTGACGGATTCTTATGAGACACAGTCTGTGTTGATGGAACTGCCTCAGTCAGCAAATAAGTCTGAGCTTGATGAATCGATTGTTGAGCAGGAATTACAGATTCTCTCTAACTTTTTGAATAGTAAGCTGCGGGAGCGATCGCTTAGTGAACTTGCTACCCTGGATTGGAGTGAGCTAGGTCGAGAATTTGCGCGGTATGCAGATTTCTTGAGAACGTTGCTGGCTGAGTTAACTCGCCGCACAATGGCACCCGTTCCGACGCCGATTATGATTCACGGTATCTCAGAGGTGTTGCGTCAGCCAGAATTTTCTGAGTTGCAGCAAGTCCAGATGCTTTTGCATCTATTGGAAGAGGAACAAGATCAACTCTGGCCAGTAATCTTTGAAATGCCGGAGGTGCTGACCTCAGATCGTCGGGTAACCGTGCGGATTGGCTCAGAAAATCCTTTAGAACCGATGCGTACCTGTGCCTTGGTTTGTGCAACTTATCGGCAGGGTGAAGTGCCGGTGGGGAGTGTGGGAATCCTGGGACCAACGCGAATGATATACGAAAATGCGATCGCTTTGGTGGAAACAGCGGCTGATTATCTAACGGGTGCTTTGAGCCAACCCGCTTAGTTTCTGTAGCACCTTGGCGGCGGCGCATTTTTGCGCTAGAAAACCTCAGCACAAGACTGCATAAGTGCAAGATTGGGAGACCTACGGTTTCAGTGGATGATTACTGAACATTGAACCGACTGCTAGCTTTGCGTCTCCCTAGAACGGCATTGACCTTGATTGGTGAAGCCAATTGAGCCGTTTACGATATGCCCTACTTCTGTAGCAAACTGTTGCTGCCCTGGACTAGCACATGAAATACGCGCATTCCATTCTCTCCAACAATTGCCAGCTTACGTGTTTGAGTCTGGCTGTTGTCACTCTTAACAATGGCACGGAATAAGCGAATACCCTTCTCACCAATATAGTGGGCGAACTTCCAAAGTTCCTTGTCCTCCATCTCAAGTACCATGCAATTTGACCGAGCAGTGGTCGCTAAGTCAGAGGTTTCTTGAGAATTACGATTCTCCAAGATTATTGTCAGGTAGGCTTGCAGGCACTTGACCTCATCATCATCAAGATCAGTACATTGAAGCCTATGATGCAGATCACTCTGCCCAAAGCTTACACTCACTGAGTTGGACTGGTCATATTGACATTCATTTCGGGTTAGGAAGTTAACCAGGAAATCGCGTAGCTTTAGGAAAAACATGTGAGTTAAATTAGAGGGTGAATTTCGGCTGGTAAAGAACACGCAAGAGGAAATGTCTCCTCAGCTCTTAAGGTTGTATCACCCTTAACTCGCGGGACTGTTGCTTAACACGACCTTCCATGACGGCTTGCTGCAATACAAAAAAAGCTTTTAGATCCTCAAAGTTATTCTTGGCTTTAAGAAGCCGCCGCAATTGATCTTCCGCTTCAACCGTCAAGTAACCAGCCGAGAGAGCTTGTTGGACAACTTTATAGATCATGGTGTTGCCATAGTTAAGTGGACAAAAAGCAATGACAGGCAGATAAATAGACCTATCTATACTGACTTTAATTCTGAATTATTGCGTCTTATAAAGTAGTAATGGTTATTCAGGGCTTGATTTTAGGTATATCGAATTGCATTTTCGGCAATAACCAATTTTTTAGTCAAGCCTTACGTAAGATTGATGAGAACTTTCTCACATCACTCATTAATAAACATTTGGATTTCTAGAATACATTGAGTAAATTAATTGCTCATTTTATTTTTTTCCTCTGTCAAAAGGATGATCTAATTTTAAATCAGAATGAACTTAGAAATGAATTAACTTTTAACAGAAATTATTCTTGACAAAAATCTATTCCTTAATTTAAGATTAGAACTTTTTCATAAATTAAGCGCCTGCTTGAGTACTTTTTTTGCTGATTCTAAATGTTCTATGTTTCAAAGAAAAATTCTAGATATTAGAATATACATTGCGCGAGATGTATATAGAGGCTTTACAAAACTTTCATCAAGACTCTCACCTATTTAAAGAATTTGTAAAGTAACCGCTGAAAGAATACTTATAAGAAAAAATTATCAAACTGGCTCTAAACCTTTCAGGCAGAGGGTTTCGTGGATATCCATGACTTGCTATTGTATTTTTTAACACATATTATTTTAATAATTTCGTCTATCTTTAGGTAGAGAGTTAATGAAGCAAGAAGTGCGTATACTCCTCTCTTGAGAGGGGTACTCAGACTTAAAAGTCTCTTTTCGCTTCTAATTACTTCTAGCTTCAGCAGGTTCTCAGCTAAGGAAACGTTTTAGTTTCACTAAGGAGTAACAGGGTGCAATGAATAACCTTTTTTTTGCCAACGTTAGAGTGGAGTGTTCAGTTTCCATTCTCTTTTCTTTGTATACCAACTAGCTGCACGAAATTAATGGTTACAAGAGGAGAGATGCTCGCTCTAAATTTAGGTTCAAGTCATTCACTATAAAGACTTGAAATAGGATGTGTTGAAGTCCCAGAACAAGTGCTTTGGAACACAGCCATAATTTAAAGTTCCTGGCTTAGAATGCCCAAAAACTCTAGATGTATCCGCAAGCGTCATTGTCCATACGCCGGAACTTTGCAAGATGAGTGGCAATGGCCGTGACGGAAACAGCTAGAAAATCTCTATGACTCTAAAGAGAAGAAAATCAAGCTAGGCAACAGATTCGCTACTTTGACTAAGCCATAAAACTTAACGGCATACCAAACAACCGCTAGGAGTTCACTCTTCTTATGAAGCAGTTTCTTTTCGCTTTAGGATTCGTTTGCCTTGGTGCCCAAAGCGCTTTGGCAGAAATTGTAATCAAAAATCAGGACGAGCGTAATTATACTGTCACAGTTTACGGCTATTTTACTACTCCCATTCAAATGGCTGTAGACTCCAACTCAGAAATACTTGCTGGTTGCAATAAGCGCTGTGCAATCAAGTTAGGAGAAAGTACAGCAATACCTGTTAATGAAGGTGCTTTGGTCAGAATCAGGGGAGGTGTGATCACTATTACAGGTGGCATTCAGTAAGCCCCAACTCCGCCCTTCCCTAGCCGCTAGATGCGCCCAAATCAGAAGCAGTGAGGATAATCTTACCTTTCGCTACCTTGCTCCTAGTTACACCAATTTTAGGTCTGAGCCGGGATGACAATTCGATGTGCGCCATAAGTCTAACGGTCTACTAGGCTAATACCATTGGGTCTGATAGATGTCACACTTCATAGAGACTGTCTTGATATATCAAGGCAGTCTCTACGTATTACAGAAAATGGTTACTAAATTTTAGGCTTTTTGTCAATAGGTAAGTTTTGTGTATGAATGCTCAAATCAGATCGAAGGACTGCTAAATATGCATTGCCGTTTTGAGAGTCTGCCCCTATCCTCAGGAAAGAACCTATTGTTCTGTAATAGTTTTTAACAAGCAGTGTTAGTTAATGGATCACCCAAGTTTAGAGCAACTCTCAGTCCAGCTTGAAAGCCCCAATTTACGCGATCGCATGGTGGCGCTTGCCTCACTGCGCGAGGTGCCATCGGCAGAGGCAGTGCCTTTGATTAAAAAAGTATTAGACGACAAAAGTTTGCAAGTTCGCTCAATGGCTATATTTGCCCTAGGGGTTAAGCAAACTGAAGAATCCTACCCGATTTTGGTAAGATTGCTCGAAACCGATCCAGACTACGGTATTCGCGCTGACGCGGCTGGTGCTTTGGGATATCTAGGCGACTCTAGGGCCTTTGAGCCTTTGGTTCGAGCTTTTTATGAAGACACTGACTGGTTAGTGCGTTTCAGTGCTGCTGTGTCGCTGGGCAATATCAAAGATCCCCGCGCCCGTGAAGTTCTCACCCAAGCGTTGGAAAGTGAAGAAGTTGTTTTGCAACAAGCCGCGATCGCAGCTTTGGGTGAAATCAAAGCAACAGAATCTGTTGGTGACATCCTACGCTTTGCTCAATCAGAAGATTGGCTGATTCGCCAGCGCCTAGCAGAAGCCCTCGGTCAACTCAAGAGCGACAAAAGCATCTCTGCTTTAAAATTTCTAGAAAAAGATAACCATCCTCAAGTGGCCGCAGCGGCGTCAATCTCCCTACAGCGCTTGGAAGAAGACTCAAACTAGGTAGAGAGCGATCGCTCTAGTGCAAGAAGGCAGCACTTCGACACGCTCAGTGACCAGTAATGAGGCAGCACTTCGACACGCTCAGTGACCAGGCAGAAGGCGATAAAGCTTGTATAGTAAGCTTTTTAACCTTTTTCAACTGGATAGCTATTTCTGCTGTGATGCACTAGGCTTCGCCTCGTTAGCTGTAGGAGCTAGCGAGGCGTTGGTATAGGCGATCGCTTAAAATCAAAACTGTAAAATTGCAAATCGTTAAGGCGAATTCATCTACTTCATGAATATTCAAGAGTTTTTTGAGCAGAGTGCTGGTAAGTGGTTTTCCCAACGCACTAGTCACCATATTGCTTGCAAGCAATCTGAGAATAGCAAGTTAAATTTCATCATTGAACTGCTCCCTGCCGATGCCCCAGAGGTTGTTAAACTCTGCGAACAGCACAACATTGAGCCGCAAAAAGCTATATGTGGCGCGAGAGTGTCTTGGGATGGCACAAGGGAATGGGATAAAGAGAAAGAAAAGCACCAAGGTTCCACCGTGCTTGTACCCGTTCCTGACTCAGACAAGCCTAACGAGGGTCAGCTGTTGCGAGAAATGGGCTATGCCGAGAAAATTCCCGTTGCTGGTCGCTACATCATGGGTGACGATGACACCTTAACATTGATCACAGACTACGAAACCATGTATTCCGAGGAACGTCTGTCTTTTGCGAGTCCTAACTTACGGCTACGCACCAGCATTCTTAAGTGTGCTGGTGAGTTTAGCATGGCTTCTTTTGCCTCAGAAATTCGCATGGGAGTCACCCAGACACAGAAAAAAGCAGAAGATACAGCTGCTAGCGTTTAAGAAATAGGGCACAATTCCGATGAGTGACATTCGAGAAGTATACATAGAATTAATGGAGCGCTATAACGTTCCTCCAGACTTAATTAAGAATTGCATGAGAGACTGCGGGCCTAACCAATGGTTTAGAGAGATATTTGGCACGCCTGTACTTACCAACAACATGAATGGTGTAGAGGTAGATTGGTGGGTTGTTACTCCTGCACAGAATGAGCATTTAAACAACATAATGCGGCTGAATAAGTTATTCCGGCGGAGTGGTAACGGACTGAGGTAGAAGTATGAAGTGTAAAGGATGAAGGATGAAAAATTTCACACTTCATACTTCACACTTCAGCCTTTTTTCAGCCTTCAGTTGACTATTTTCTCGGTTAGCAACTACAATACTGCCTGCCAAATCTTGATTGTCTGGTCACTGCTACCACTAACCAGAAGTTCCCCATCTGGGCTAAAAGTGACCGATTCAACCGGCTTTGAATGCCCAGAAAGGGTACACAGCCGTTTACCTGAATTCAAATCCCACAGCTCGATAGTCTTGCCACTGCCACTGGCGAGAGTCTGACCGTCGGGGCTAAATGCGACGGACGCAGTCCCGTTTGACTGAGTAGAAAAAATGCGAACCTGTTTGCCAGTATGCGGGTTCCACAGATTAATAGCTGTGCTACTTCCACTGGTAAGGGTTTGACCATCCGGGCTAAAGGCAAGGGAGGTAATGCCGTCTGACTGACTGGAAAAGGTGCGCACCTGTTTACCGGAGTGAGGGTTCCAAAGCTCCAGTGTGCCACTCAAGCTCCCAACGGCATAGGTAAGACCATCTGGGCTGAAAGTGACGAGCCGAGCTGAGTCTGAGTTTCCCGCTAGAATGCGTAGCAGCTTGCCTGTACGCACTGCCCAGAGTTTGATTTCCCAGTCACCGCTGCTGATGAGGGTTTGACCATTGGGGCTAAAGGCGATGTACCGAACTCTGTCTGGACGACCAATGAGGGTGTGTAGTAGTTCTCCGGTGTCAAGCGACCACAGCTTAATGCTTTTGTCAAAACTGCTACTAGCTAGGGTCTGACCATCTGGGCTGATGGCGATGCAAGTAATTCGGTTGGTATGCCCGGTGAGGGTATGTAGTAGTTCTCCGGTACGCAGTGCCCACAGTTTAATAGTTTTGTCAAAACTGCCACTAGCTAGAATCTGACCATCTGGACTGAGGGCAATCGACTTAACAACGTCCGTATGTCCAGAAAGGGTACGGCGCAGTTTAGCCTTTTTCCAGGGGCTGGGTGGTGTTGTTGGGAAAAAGCTTGAAAATAGGCCGAAGATTGGCCTTTGCTTCGGGGTTACTGGGGTAGACGAGCGCTTCCTCTCCTGAATTGGAGGCGCTGGCGGCAGTGGTGGCGATGGCGAGATAACTTCCTCAATGCAGCGCGAAATCATCTGTGGTGTTTGAGGTCGTTTGCCGGGAAAGATTGCCATCATGTAATCAATCAAATCAGCAAACTCCTTGGTAACCAGTGGAGCACTGTCTCGCCAGTTCAACTTACCTGTTCGAGGGTCTTTATCAAAATCAGTTGGGTGTTTGCCTGTCAACAAATAGACAAAGGTTCGTCCGAGAGCAAAGAAATCAGATTGCACTACAGCATGTCCCTCAGCTTGCTCAGGTGGCGTGTAACCGGCCGAAATAATTACTGTGCCGGTTGCATTCTGTTGTTGTCTATGCAAATAAGTTTCTGTAATTTCCCGAACAGCACCAAAGTCAATTAATACTAGCTGTCCGTTGGGCCGGAGCATGATATTGGATGGCTTGATATCTCGGTGAACTAGTTCCTGTTGATGGACTTGAGCCAAAATTTCTGTGAGTTGTTTCAACCAAGCGATCGCTTCCCTTTCGGTAATCGGTTCATGGCCCCGATGCTCCAGCCACTGCTTCAAATTCAGTCCATCAATTTTCTCCATCACCAAGCAGTGCAGTGTCTCGCCAGTCGCTTCAGCAAATGTGAAATATCCATCCGGCTCAACTATCGGAATGCCGGGATGCTGTAGCCGACTCATGACCGCTGCTTCTCGCTGGAATAGAGAGATTGCCTTCTTTTTAGTTTCTGAGTTTTGGAAACGAGCGAGATTCAGAACTTTTAAAACCTTCGAAACCCCGCGATCATCCACCTCAAAAGTTTGACCAAACCCTCCTTTACCCAAGACTTGAAGGACTTGATAGCGGTCTTGAAGTAACAACCCTGGATGAATCATGAGAGCACTCGCAAAAGTTACTTTTTGCTTTGTAGCTGTGGTATTTATCTTCTTGTGCATTATCACTTATGCAAAAAGTCTAGGGTCGCTGCACTCCTGCCTCAATAATACCAAGCAGGTTGAGAATGTTCGCTTTGGCATATCCTACTGCTTTTGGGGACTTCTCTTGAAGCCTTGACAAAACTTCATATAGCTGCTTCTCAATGCTATTTTCACCTCTTAAGAGCATATGTAGCCTGTCCACAATTCGTGTGAGGATAAGGCGAATTTTGATTTCTTTAATGTCGTCTTCCTCCTGCTCCTTGACCAATGAATGGCTTCTTAATAGTCCAAGCTCGTCGATTGACTGTGTTTCGACTACAGCACAAATATCTTGACAGAGCTGCTCGATTAATTGGTTGGTAATGTACTTCCCGATCACAGGCTGTAGTGCAAAAATGACTTCACTTCCTTCTAGGCTAGGTTGTTCCTCAAGCAATGAACGTCGTTTCAAAGATTCCAGAGCTGATACTAATTGAGATAATGATGCGCCGGAAAACTGCATATCTTCTCTTAATTCAGACAGAGAAATGGGCAGATTTTCAATAGCTAGCCAGTAGATAATCTCCATTTCTAAAGCTGATAAGCGCTCAAATTGCTGGCTCAAGAGGTTGGGAAGAACATCACCAATCATTAATGTACTCTGCTCTAGAAATTGAGAAATATTGCCATTGAATATTTCTTTAATCGTGGTAGATATTAATTTTAAAGCTAAAGGATTGCCCCGATATAGCTCAATCAGTTCTTCCCACCCCCGCTTTAAGCTAGAAAACCCTTTAGCTTCCAAGATTTTTTTGGCATCTTCCTTGGATAAGCCCTTGAGCCGCAGCTCTCGAACGGGTAAAGTGTCTCCTGCCAAGGAGGAAATTTCTATCGGTTTCTCCCGGCTGATCAACACCAAACAACTTTGGTGGCGTTCTTCTCCCAAGCGTCTGATGAGTTCCCCATAACCCTGATAGCCTTCTCGATATTGCCCAGCTAGTTCCCCACTGCACAGCACGGTTTCTAAATCATCCAGTAGCAGCAAGCAGCGATGTTCTCGTAAATGCTCTAGCAGCCGCGAAACTAGATCGTCTAAGGTTCCTTGTAATTCCGTTTCCTGTCCGTCAGACAAAAACTCGATTAGCTCGACCACAATCTCTTGGACAGGTGGAGCATTGCGTAGCGATCGCCAAATCAGGTACTCAAAAGATTGCTGAATGTGTTCTGCAAGCTTCACAGAAAGCGATGTTTTGCCGATACCACCCATGCCTAAGAGAGCCACCAAGCGGCAATGCTCTGTTACAATCCAATCCTCTAGCAGCGCCAGTTCGTCGGTGCGCCCATAAAAAATGGAGATGTCGATTGCTTCTCCCCAATCTTGGCGCGTAGTTGTAGGTGTTAAGCTGTAGCGACCAACAATCTCTTCCCAGTTTAGTCCCAGCACTTCGCAGTAAGCTTTGAAAGCCACCGCGCTAATTGCTTGCCTGCCTGCCAAAAACCGTTTCCAAGTTCCTTCTGAGATGCCATTGGCATAGGGACCTCCTGGAAACCATTTTTTCTCAGGCTCTAAAAGCTGACTAGCTTCCACGAGGCAGGTGTCTTCACCAGTACTCCAACTCCACCCCTTTTCGTTTCTGGCTTGCTTGATTTTGAGTATTCCCAGTCTTGAGGCTTTAAGAGTCGGCACAGATACACCCTAATTTTGCACTTGTCAAGATCGATTCTAGATCAGCTCTCGGATTTCTGGATCAAGCTTTTCAACAAGCGCCTTAGTGATCTAAATCTGATCTAGAGAACCTCGTGCAGATCAACGATGCTATAAGCATGGAAAGCACTACCAACACTAGTGCAAAACTCCAACTCCAACTGGAGATACCTAGCAGTAGAACGAACGGTTACTCTTCATCTTTTTGAGGAAGGTTCCAAATGGCAGAACATATTGAGTGTCCAGAGTGCGGCAAAAAAGCAGTTGTGCGCTGTAAAGATAACCTCTACCAATGCTTATCCTGTAACTTTAAGCGAGATTTCTCTGAACCTCCTCAAGCACAATCGGATAAAAGTCTTCTTTGGGTTACTGTTGCGGCTGGCATGGCTGCCTTGCTGCTTCTACAGGCGAGAAGCACGACCTTTAAACCTCAGATGATCGAAGGTCAATCACCCCAGGCACCCATAGCGATTCAGCCCCAAACAAAATAGTTTGCAGGGGAAGCAAGGGGATCACAGGGAGCAGAGCGAGCAGAGGAAGCAGAAGGAGCTCAAGGATCACAGGGATAGGTAATCTTCTGGCGCGAAGGAAGTAACTACCCATTTTTTATCGGTCGCTCGTAGTCACTATTCATTAGTCATTAGTTAGGTCGAAGTACAAACACTAATGACTAATAGACCTCTTGCAAAAGTCGATTTTCGCCCCCCTAACCCCCCAAGTCTGGGGGGAACCTGAATTCAAAGTCCCCCAATGCAAGGGGGATTTAGGGGGCATTCCAGGATTTATGCAAGAGGTCTAATGACCAAGGACTAAGAATTCATCCGTGGGGAGTGTCAGTTCCTCGTCCTGAATTGCGCTCACTGAGCTTCAAGAGAATTTCGGCATGAACTTCGCGGGTGATGGGATAGAAGTAGGCCAAAACCAAACCGCAAATTAATGCAACAGTGGGCAGTGGTCCAATAGCGCTGCGGATTGCTAACAATGCAGACGGAGGTTGAATTGGTGCTGGTTGTCCTGGGACTGTTGCGACAAAACCAGCGAATTCCAAGGCTTGTCCCACTAAAAACAAGCCAAGTGCCAAACCTACTTTTTGCAGCAACACCATGAAGCCATAAAAGATGCCTTCCCGACGTTGACCTGTATTGAGTTCGTCTAGTTCAATCACGTCTGGCATCATTGACCAAGGGACGAGGTAAGCCGTGGAAACGCCAAATCCGGCTAGAACAGCAAGGAAGTACATTAAGCCGACTTGCCCAGGTTGCAGGAAAAACAAACCCGCCTGAGCGATAATCCACACGATCATGCCCATGTAGTAAACGGCTTTTTTGCCGACTCGCCGACTAACAGCGCTCCAGACGGATAGCATTACCAGGGCGGTGCCTTGAACAGCGATCGCAACTTTGGGAAACTCAGCCTCTGGTAAACCCATCCAGTTGACGACGAAGTAAGGAAGGATGGAAGCGGTAACTTGGACACCCAACCAGGAACAAAGATAAATACCAATGACGTAGAGAAAGGGGCGGTTGCGGAAGGCAATTCGTAGTTGTTCTGGAACAGAGAGGCGTTCCGATTCCTCTGTTTCAACCCGTTGTGCTTCAAAAGCGAGTACGCGATCGCGTACTCCCCAAACACACCAATATAAAGGTAAGACGGAAAGAACCGTACAAATGCCTGCTAAAACGACATACTGTTGCTGCGGGGTAGTTTTCAACTGAGCGAAGATGATCTGAGCCAGAATCAGAGATAAAATGCTGCCACCAATCGAGAAGGTGAAGCGAAAGCTATTGAGGCTGGTACGCTCGTTGTAGTCCTGGGTTAGTTCTGGTGTTAAGGCGGTATAGGGCAGATTAACGGCTGTGAAAAAGGTGTTGAAGACAATTGCAATAATTACGTAGTACCAGAACAGTGCCCAGTTGTTGGCACTCCTGTCACTGCTGAATTGGGGAACAACCCACTGCAAAAAGAAGAAAATCCCAAAAGGAATTGCACCGTATAGCATCCAGGGTAGCCTTCGACCCCAGCGGCTCTTAGTGCGATCGCTCATCACCCCCACCATCGGATCGTTAACCGCGTCCCAAATTTTACCAATCAACAGAATGCTGCCAGCCAACCCAGCACTCAGACCAGCGACATTGGTGAAGAAAAACAACGCAAAAAACACACCGATGTTAGCCGTGATTGCTGGACCCAAATCACCAGCACCATAAGCGAGTTTGGTGATGAGGCTCAGCTTTTCTGGCTTGGGTGTCCCCGAGGGAACAGAAGGGTCAGAGGGAGAAATGTTACTCATAGCAGCAGATGAATTAGCAACTGGGACTCAAAATCGCACAACGCTAACATAACCTCTGACCGAGCAATTTTAGATTTTGGACTTCGGCGTGACCCTTCGACAAGCTCAGGGCGGAGACGCTCAGTCGAACGATTTTGGATTTTGGATTTGGTTAAACCAAGCGTATAGCAACCGCCTTTGCAGTTAGGACAGATAAGAATTTAGTAGAGACGTTCCACCGGAACGTCTTTACCAAAGTTTGTTTGTCCTAAGCGATGTGTCCACTGCTATACATCCAGCACCTCCTCACTCAAGCCTCCGGATTTACCCGTGGGGCTTAATCGCCAATCCAAAATCGAGTGATAGAGGTTCTAACTCCACACATAGGAATTTAGTGGCTCGTTGTACTATTCTGTTACTCCCCATTGACGCTTTTCTGGATGCTCATTATGCCCGACCTTTACATTTCTTGGTCAGAGTACCATCAAAAAACCGAACAGTTAGCTGCCAAAATCTATGAAGCTAACTGGGATTTCAACCAGATTGTCTGCATCGCCAAGGGTGGACTGCGGGTTGGCGACATCCTCTGCCGAATTTACCGGAAGCCGCTAGCGATTCTCGTTGCCTCTTCTTATGGGGGACCAGAGAATCGTGTCCGAGGTGCGATCGCTTTTTCCCGCCACCTGGCAATGACTACCGAAAAATTAGGTAGCCGCGTACTGCTAGTCGATGATTTGGTGGATTCTGGTATCAGCCTGCGGGAGTCTATCAAGTGGCTGGAGCGTCATCACGGTGCTGAAATTGAGGAGATTCGCACCGCAGTCCTCTGGTACAAAGACTGCTCGGTCATTACTCCCGATTTTTACGTGGACTACTTACCAGACAACCCCTGGATTCATCAGCCTTTTGAACGCTATGAGCAAATGAGTCCCGCTGAATTGGCCCAGTCATTAGTTATTAGTCCTTTAACAACTGACAACTGACTAATGACTAATGACCTTGATAGAAGATTTTCTGCCTGTGAGCAGATAAGTGACCATTTCCCCCTTGCCTTTGACCCGGATGAGACCCCGCTCCTTCAACAAGTATTTATCTCGTAACAGCTCATACGTCTTTGCTGTAACCTGAATAGCACCAGGAATCCCACGAGATTCCATACGGCTAGCTGTATTTACGGTGTCGCCCCACAAATCGTAGCTGAACTTTTTGAGACCAATCACACCCGCAACCACTGGCCCGGAGTTGATGCCAATCCGAATGTTGAAGGGTTCCCCTATCTGGGCGCTTACCTCGACAATGGCTTGTTGCATATCGAGGGCCATTTCCGCGATCGCTTCTGCATGATCTGTTCGGGGTCTTGGCAGACCTGCGACTACCATATAGGCATCACCAATCGTCTTGATTTTCTCTAAACCATGTTGATCGGCAAGCTGGTCAAACTTCGAGAAAATCACATTGAGTATCTCAACCAGTTCTGTAGCTTTTCTGCGAGCGGAGAACTCAGTAAAGCCAACGAGGTCAGCAAACAGAACGCTTACTTCTTCAAAGCTATCGGCAATTGTGCTGGGATAGAGCTTTAACTGCTGGGCAATTGGCTCCGGCAAGATATTGAGCAGTAGTTTCTCCGTTTGTTCCTGTTGAAAATGCAGAGCTTCTTGCGCCAGCTTACGCTCTGTGATATCCATTTGAATACCCACAAAGTGGGTGAGAGTTCCCTCGCTGTCATAGATGGGTGAAATACTTAACTCGTTCCAGAAGAGCGTTTCATCTTTGCGGTAGTTGGATAAAACTACCGTGCAGCTCCTCCCCTCTCGGAGCGCAGAGCGTAATTTATCAAGAGCTGGTTGCTCTGTGTTATTTCCTTGCAGAAAACGGCAGTTTCGTCCAATGACTTCCGCCGCTGTATAACCTGTTAGACGCTCAAACGCAGGATTAACGTAGATAATTGGCATATCCGGTTCTCTGGCATCAGAAATAACAATGCCATTGATACTCGCTGCGATCGCTTGGTTGGAAAGTCGCAGTTCCTCCTCTTTTTGCTGACGCTTATGAATCTCGTCTTGCAGCCTTTTATTTTGCTCAAGTAGGTTACGATTCAGGTTCCGGATAGTTAAGTGGGCGGTCACACGGGCTTTCAGGTCTTCTTCCTGAATCGGCTTAGTGACGTAATCCACCGCACCCACATTAAAACCTTTGACCTTATTTACCGTCTCAGAAAGCGCCGTCATAAAAATCACCGGAATGTCTTTGGTTGACTCCTCGGCTTTCAATCGGCGGCAGGTTTCAAACCCATCGATACCCGGCATCATCACATCCAAAAGGATGATATCTGGATGGATTTCTTCGACTTTCTTAATAGCGCTTTTGCCATCAGTCGCGAACTCGACTGTAAAGTCGGAATCACTCAAATAAAAGAACAACAACTCCAAATTGTCGGCGTTGTCATCAACAATTAAAATGATGCCTTTTTTGGAAGTTTCAAGGCTCATTCATGATTCTCTGTAGATTTTCGCAGAAACTAGCGGATTCTTTTTTCCTGAAAACATGAAGCTCACGACAGCGCACCTGGATGGCAAACCGCACAAGCAACTTGTCCAACTGTTCTAGGAAAGCAACTCGCTCGTGTGATGTCCCTGATCTAAGCGCTCTAGCACCAGGTTAACCTGAGGCAAAACCCTCTGCTTTTAATGCAGGAGGAAGAGCGTTCACTATCCATGATAGAAAACAAGGCTTGATCTCGTTACCCAACCCCTAGTATTACTATTTCGCTTTGACGTGGCTACATATCGGGGGAATGATTCTGTTCCAGGAGGTATGAGCTAATTCCAATTCCACGGCTTGTCCGCCGACTTAACTGAAATACTAACTTTGGTGATGGAATACCACAAGATCTAAGTCTTTATGATTTTAAGTGTGGATGCCCCATGATGCCAACCGTGTGCGATCACCCCAGCCCTGTCAAGGTGAAAATAATCTGTACGTAAATTGTGCATTTTAGCCCCCCAACCCCCAATTCTAGGAGGAGAAAACCGGTTCGCCCCTTTCGTTGAGGGCTAGGGCGTGTTTTCAAACCCGGAGTCCCCTTGCATCAGAGTTAAAAAGCGCTCGAATGCAAGGGTGTAGCTTTGCTTCCCCAAAACTTCGAGCAAGACAGGGGGACTTTGACTGAATTCTCCCCCCTTTTTAACTCTGGCTGGGGGGGTCGAAGGGTTTGAAAACACGCCCTAGTGCGATCGCACTCATGTCTCTCAGCCGGTGCAAGAGAGCGATCGCATTTTTCTGCAAAAAGTTGGTGGCGGCTATGTCTTCATCCATCGCCTGATGTTAGAACATTTTGCCCAGATAGAGTTAAAGCCGGTACACAGATAATAATTTTTACTTATGAGTACTAAGTTTTAACTTAAGTCTCCACTCTATTTTCACACCTCAGAGGGAGTTTTCTTCAACCTCTAACAACAACCATAGAAGTAGGCGTAAGTGTGTCCAGTGTTACAAAACTATATGACTTTTCGCAACATTTTGTAATAGTAACACAACCTTTAATATACGCCATCTTCAGTTTTGAAGAGGGAAAAACAATGTTTAATAATGTAGTAATGACGCTGGGGTTGTACAGTACACAATTCTGGCTGGCAAAAGTTCAAGTCGCTCCTCCAGTGACTCAACCGATTAACACCCCACCGGAGGCAACTGTTATCTTTTCGAGTCCCCAATTTTTTGTGGCTTTGATTGCAGGGGTACTCATGGCTTTTGCCTTCCAATTTCTGTTAACGAACTTTACCCTTGCTGCGGGAATTTCATCCGGTGAGAATGCATTGGATGCTGATTCAGATGAGGGATGGGGTCATGCCGTTCGCGAAGTTGAATCTAAGGTAGGATTATGGGCCTTAGTAACCGTCAACATTGCGTTATTCATCGCTTGTTTTCTGGCAGTGAAACTTACCATGATTAACAGTGTGACCCTGGGAGCCATTACTGGCGTTGTCATCTGGTCAGCGTACTTCTTGCTGCTACTTTGGGTGAGTTCATCAGCGATTGGTTCCTTGGTGGGTTCCGTTGCAAATACGGCGGGTTCAAGCTTACAAGGAGTCATGGCTATAGCCGCTACAGCTCTTGGTGGAAGGGCAGTGAACGCTCAGGTTGTGAATACTGTAGAGGCATCGGTAGCTGCTGTTCGCCGCGAATTGAGTTCGGCTGTTGACCCAACGCGTGTCCGAGAGACAGTGCAAGACTACCTGGCAGATGTGCAAGTACCGAAGCTAGACCTCAAGCAGATTCGGAATGATTTTGAAAAGTTGCTGAGTGGTTCAGACTTGCGATCGCTTGCTGACAGTGACGTTCTACGCAATGTTAACCGTCAGACGTTCGTAGATTTAGTCAGCAGTCGTACAGACCTCTCCAAACAAGACGTTAATCGGCTCGCCGACCAACTCGAAGGCGCTTGGCAGCAGGTATTAGGTCAGCAACCACAGACCGATCCCCAGGCACAATTGCTCAACTTCCTCCAGTCTGCCAGTCCAGAGGAGCTAACGTCCAATCAACTCAGCGATAAGCTTGGGCAACTGGTTGGAGTTGGTTCGGGCAAATCCGAAGGCAGTAATGGCAATGGCTTGATGGAGCAAACTTTGCAATTGGGTGTTAGTGCTCTAGTGGGTAGAGTACTGGCGCGGACAGATCTCTCTGATTTAGATGTAGAAAAAATTTCCGGTCAGTTGCAGCAGCTCAAAGATAAAGCAACGGAGCAGGGTAAAACTCTTGCTGGTAAGGTGGCTGACAAGGTGCCGGCTCAACCCTTTAATACGATTAAGGCAGATGTAGAAAATTATCTGCTCAATTCCCAACCTTGGCACCTGAACCGAGAGACGATCAAGCAGGAATTTAAAGACGTTATCTATGACGTGGAAGCGGCTCCAGGGCCAGTTCGGCAGCAATTAGAGCAACTGAGTCAAGACTATTTCGTGAAAGTGCTTGAATCACGGGATAATTTCACCTCTGATCAAATAGCGGATATCGCGGCACAGTTGGAAGGCATCCGGAAGGAAGTTTTTGAAACTGTCCAAGCGGCTGAGTCTCAAGAACAGTCGCAAGACCTCCGTAGTCGGGTCGAAAATTATCTCCGCTCAACTGGTAAAGAAGAACTGAATCCAGAGGGAATTGAGCGAGATTTCAAAGCACTTCTGGAAGATCCAGAGGCTGGCATTGAGGCGCTGCGCGATCGCTTCTCACAGTTTGATCGCGATAGCTTAGTACAACTGTTCTCTCAACGCGAAGACTTTAGCCAAGAGGAAGCCGATCAGCTCATCGGTCAGCTGGAAAGTACACGCGATCGCGTTTTGTCAGAGGCTCAAGAACTCCAAGATCAAGCGAAATCTAAAGCCGATGAGCTAGGCAGCAGGATAGAATCCTACCTGCGCGATACTAATAAGGAAGAACTGAATCCCGAAGGAATCAAGCGAGAGCTGCAAACTCTCTTAGACGACCCACAGGCAGGACTTGAGGCGCTACGGCAACGGCTATCTCACTTTGACCGCGATACGCTGGTGCAATTGCTGAATCAGCGCCAAGATCTGAGCGAGGAGCAGATTAATCAGACCATCGATCAGGTCTTAGAGGTGCGAGATAATATCCTCCATGCACCGCAAAAATTAGCGGCTAATGCCCAGGAACAGTACGAACGACTCACGAGCAAGATTGCTGAGTATCTGCGCAATACCAACCTGGAAGAACTCGATCCCGAAGGCATCAAAGGGGATTTAGCAAAACTTCTCGATGACCCGAAACAGGGAGGTTTGGCTCTTCGACAACGACTGTCTCAAGTGGATCGGGAAACCTTGGTCAAACTCCTCAGTCAACGAGAAGACCTGAGTGAAGAGCAAGTTAATCATTTCGTCGATCAGGTGCAAGAGGCAATTCGGAGCGTTGTGAAAACACCGCGACGCTTGGCAAGCCGTGCCAAAGAACGGGTGCAGGATTTTCAAGCCAGTATTGGAGATTATCTGCGTAACACCAACAAAGAGGAACTCAACCCAGACGGCATCAAACGAGATCTGCAAACGTTGTTCAACGATCCACGGGCCGGGTTGGAGAATGTGAGCGATCGCGTCTCGCACTTCGACCGTTCCACCCTTGTGGCACTGCTGTCGCAACGAGAGGATATCTCGGAAGAGGAAGCTAACCAAATTGTGGATAACATCGAATCTGTCCGCAATCAATTTGTAGAACAGGCTCACAATGTCCAGCGCCAAGTGCAATCTATGATTGACGGCGTTTTTGGCAAAATCCGGAATTACCTCAACTCCCTTGACCGTCCAGAACTCAACTATGAGGGTATCAAGCGAGACTTCCGCAAAGTGTTTGATGATCCAGAAGCGGGATTTGATGCTGTGCGCGATCGGCTTGGTCAGTTTGATCGGGATACGCTGGTTGCTTTGCTGAGTTCCCGTGAGGACATCTCTGAGGCAGATGCCAATCGGATTATCGACCAAATTGAAGGAGTGCGGGATAGTGTACTGCACCGCGCTGAACGCCTCCAAGAGGAAGCTCAAAAACGGGTCAAACAGCTTAAAAAGAATGCTAAACAGCAAGTGGAAGAGACCCGGAAAGCCGCAGCAACTGCTGCTTGGTGGCTATTTGGTACAGCTCTCACCTCTGTGGGTGTAGCGGCATTGGCTGGAGTAATGGCTGTACGTGGTCTAGCTCTATTTGGTTAATGGCTCAACAATTTCAAATTTAATCTCCGTATCAAGCCTCCTTAACAGGGGGCTTTTTCTTGACTGTAGGCAGCACATAAAAAGAGAGATGGTATAACGGGACTTAAACGAATTAGTTTGGGCTTGATATTTGTTTAAGTCCCGCTAATCCGGTGAACTATGTTTCTGCTACGGGGATGCACTCTTCGAATTGGGCAATTGAGCACTAATCAGGAATCGTTGAATTTCTCAGCTAAATGGCTATCTTTGATAATATTGCCCAAATCCTCAAGGATGGGTGACGTTAAGCTAGTCAACAACAGTTTCGCAAGCTAGTTAGGAGGATGTAGGAGATGACTCAGGGTTCGGTCAATCAGCTTGGTGAAACTATCCCGCAAACGCTCAATGGATATGACCCTAACGTGTTTACAGCATTTCATCAAACGCTGCAAACGCACTTTCCAGGGGCATTACCCATGACCAAGTACATGAGAAAGACTTTCCAAAGTTTGAGTGCCTACGGCTTTTGTGACGACAACACGATGGGAATGATAGCAATTTGTCGAGATGAAATCGCTGAACCGCTATTCACTGAGGTGATTCGATACTGGGGGAAAACCTTTAATTGTTGCAGCTTAGCCGGGTTCGTCATGATGGGGAAAACTGGGTTAGCTGCCGCGACAGACCATACCCCTATCGTTGATGGTATTCGTCGCTTTACCTTCTATGCCATGCCCCACATCGCCATTTCTAGACATGGTGATATTGGTAAGGTCTATAGAGATGGCCTTCAAAAAGCTTCCCATGCTTGTGGAGCATTAGAAACAGTTGTCGAAGAACTGGCATCTGGTCACCTGAAACTAGAAATGGATATGCAGGATATTGAACAAACAATTATCCGGCAGAAAATTCTTTCGACCCTTACCTATGGGGACAAACCCGATTTGATAGAAATTACGAAATTGGCGTCTCGAATTATTTCTGAAGATGTCAAAAACCTCTTAAACATCCTGGATTGCTCAGTATTTAACTATGCCGTTATGACCGGAATTCAAATTCACGGGCCTTTAGGCACCCACTGGATCTATCCGCAAGATTTTTATGTCGTCGGATCTGACCTTCCTGGAGGAAAGGCAGAGATTAAAGCGTTTGGGTAGGCATCGATAAATCTGGGCGCAAATGCGAGAGTCCCTACAGCTAAAAAGCGACTTTTGCAAGAGGTCTACTGACTACTGACAAAAAACTATCAGGTAAATATGCAAGTTAAATGTGTAATCATTCCCCAAAGCACCACAAGAAGAGCAGCAGGACAATCACCAGACTCAACGAAGTGAAGGGCTTCACTGAATTCAGAAGGTTCAAGGGAACCAATACAAGAACTTCTGAAAACAGCCAACTGTTGAATAGCAGCAGCGTAATCAAGATAATGAGTGGCACAGTACCTCCAACACGATTTTTGTAATGTGGCAGACAGCAGACTGTCACTTTCGTTGATGTTCAACTGCCTAAACTCAGCTAAGACATATAGTAGACAGACTCATCTGTATTCCGTACTCAACTGGGGAGAGAAAATTAATTCCCAGTCTTTCTAGGAGGCTTTAGGCAAATGCTGCGGTTATATGGTCGAGGTGTCATTGCATTGATAGCAGCTCTACTCAGCGCTACACCTGTTTTATCTCAGACTGCTGCAAATTTCGGGACTTTGACTTTAGCGCCCGGTTTTGGCGCTGACTCAGGGCGGGCTGCGGGTAATACAGGTGGTTCTTTTTCTTTATCGTCGCTCGCTAATCGCGATCGCAACGGTAACCGCTGTATTGGGTTTGGTGACCCCAATCCCGATCACATCCTGGTTTTGCAGAAAGACTTCCCTAAGCTGAACGTTTTGGTCAACGGTGGAGGGCAAGATACAACCTTGGTAATTCGAGGCCCTAATGACCAAACCATTCGCTGTGGCGATGATACAGGTTCCAAAAAAGATGCCAGTGTGAAAGATTCAAACTGGGCAGCTGGCACCTACCGGATTTGGGTAGGTTCTATAGACTCAGGACAAAGAGTGGATTACAGCCTAAGTGTGCGAGAGTAAGCAAGAAAGCTAAGATAGTTTGTGATCTGTTTGCCATTCATTAGGGAACTTTTCTGTGCTATCTGCACTTATTGCTGACTTCCGGATAATCTTTGAGCGCGATCCCGCCGCTCGCAACTGGTTGGAAGTTTTATTCTGCTACCCCGGTTTGCAAGCACTGCTGTTCCACCGTATTTGTCACTGGTTATACACTCTAGGGATTCCCTTCATTCCTCGGTTAATTTCCCAGTTTTCCCGCTTTTTGACGGGCGTTGAAATTCATCCTGGTGCCACGATTGGGCGGAGTGTCTTCATTGACCACGGTATGGGTGTCGTCATTGGCGAAACTGCCGTTATCGGAGACTACGCCCTCATTTACCAAGGCGTCACCCTTGGTGGTACCGGTAAAGAGAGTGGCAAGCGGCATCCTACCCTTGGAGAAAATGTCGTAGTCGGTGCCGGTGCTAAGGTTTTAGGCAATATCCAAATCGGCAATAATGTCCGCATTGGCGCTGGCTCCGTTGTGTTGCGAGATGTACCTTCGGATTGCACAGTGGTGGGCATCCCTGGTCGGATTCTCTATCGCTCTGGTGTTCGGGTTAACCCACTGGAACACGGCTCCCTGCCTGATTCGGAAGCGGCGGTGATTCGCGCTTTAGTAGACCGTATTGAGTCGCTGGAACAACAAGTGCAAGATTTGACAAGCAAACAGTCTTCAACCCCATCCCTGGTGTATGCTGTGTCTTCAGAGCTTGATTCCCCACATACTGCCGCTCGTGGGGCCAAAAGTTGCCGCATCGAGGACAAAGTGATTCAGCAGTTTTTTGATGGGGCAGGTATTTGAGCAAAGTAGGGGTTAGGGAAAATAGAGAATCTTCGTTCCCCTTTTCCTTTCTAGTTGTAGAGACGTTCCGGTGGAACGTCTCTACATGGTTGGGCAGATTGCTGAAAAAGGGGGTATCAAACCCAGATTTTGTATTATTTACGGATTGACAGCTTGCTTCAACCAGCCACGATCGCTATTTTGGGAGTAAAGCGATCGGTTTTGGGGGTTGCCTCGCAACTCTAAGTGATCGACCTGTACAGGTTCCAGCAATAACAGACAAAAATTCGGAAGCGGCTGCTCTGGGTTAGGTGGCGGAGGCGAAAAAGCGCTGTTGTCGTCTGCTCTAGCTTCACCAGGGTGAGGCCAGACAAATTGTAACCGAGCTGAGTCAGAAAGGTCTTGCCAAGTAGTCTGACGGGCATTTTTTAGTGATTGGTCGGAATGATTTGCTCCGACAAGGGTCAGCTGACCAGCCAAGCGAAATTGCTCACGAGTGTTAGGAAAGTACCAGCAAGCTTCTCCCCAAGAGTGCTGGTCAATTTGGTCAACTTTCTGGCTACGGGAATCGGTAATAATTTTCAGTTGATCAGTGTCCTCTAAAAACCCGCGAAAGACAACAGTGCGGTTAGCTGGGTGCCCGTTTGCACGAACTGTTGCCAACTGGAAATAGCGGGCATAAGGAAGACTACGATTTTTGTGGAGCGCACTAGATAGGGGCGATCGCCAGGGAGCAAGAGACATTTACGCTTTGTGAGTTTCAGCCCTACACATAGCGCAAATACTTTGATTTTTCAAGCTTTGCCACCATATGTAATATCGCCTATAGTCTAGGTTTAGCATAAACCGACAACAGACTTTAACTATGGTTCGAGAGCTTGAGCGGGAACGCCAGAAGCGCGATTTTCCAGAAACTGCACCAGCGGCCAGCGCAGTATTTTTCAGAACTTACAGCCGTAGAACAGAACAGGGTCGTGAGACTTGGGAGCAAGTGTGCGATCGCATCACCCAAGGATTTACTAAACTCGGCAAGCTAAGTGATAGTGAAGCTGCCCTTATACACCAGATGATGAGCCAGCTTAAGAGTCTCCCTTCTGGGCGCTGGTTATGGGTCGGCGGGACAGACTGGCTTGAAAACCCAGAAAACTTTAGTGGAAGTTACAACTGCACCTCTACTAATGTAGTAGACTGGCGTGCCTTTGGTCTAATGATGGATCTTGCCATGATGGGCTGTGGCACGGGGGCTGTCCTCGAACCTAAGTACATTAATCAACTTCCCACCATTCGTAATCGACTCAGTGTAAGCATACAGAGTGAGATTGGTTCTACCCAAGCTACAGAACGTCGTGAACAAACCGAAGTAAAAATCGAAGGAAACCAAGCCACTATCTATGTAGGAGACTCTCGCCAAGGTTGGGTTAAGTCTTATCAAACATTGCTGGAACTATCGAGTGATGAGCAGTTTTCCGGAGACGTTCAACTATCAATCGACCTGAGCGATGTTCGTGCAGCCGGAGAACCCCTAAAAGGCTTCGGTGGAGTTGCCAATCCTGTTAAGTTACCAGAACTTTATCAGCATTGTGTATCTATTCTAAATAAAGCTGTAGGACGACAATTAAATTCTGTTGAATGTTGCCTTTTAATTGACCAGGCTGCTGTCACAATCGTGGCAGGGAATATCAGAAGAAGCGCTGGGATGAGGCAATTTTTATCTGATGATGAATTAGGAGCTAATGCTAAAGATAACCTCTGGCAACAAGATGAAAATGGCAACTGGCGCATTGACCCAGAGCGAGATGCTCTACGTATGGCTAACCATACCCGCGTCTTCCACCACAAACCTACTCTTGATGAATGTCTTGCGGCAGTTCGCAAACAATATTATTCCGGTGAAGGTGCAATTCAATGGGCTGGTGAAGCCGTTGCCAGGGCTAACGCTGATGTATTGAACACGGAAGATAAAAAAGGTAAATTCCTGAATTTATATAATGAGGACACAGCAAAAGCCGCAGTCTATCTCAGACAGTTAGAAGACAAGATAACTGATGAAGAATTAGAACACCGAATAAGCAGATTTGGCTTAAACCCGTGTGGTAAGCAATTTGCCTCACGTTAAACACCCCGCAAAATCGGTAGAAGCTGAGATGCTAATACCGAGGTAAGTAGAGGAAGTAAAAAGCTTCTACCACCGTACAGCGTAGAGAGTGAACCTAGATTAACAAAAACAGCATTTTTGTAAAATCTAGACTATAATTTCTCCAAGAGTGTGGGGGTATATATGAATTAAAACAGTATAAAAACTAGCTGTTTTCAGGAATTCATATATACAAAATGTACGCGGAGCTTACACAAAAGAGGAAGTGTAAGAACTAGAGGATAAAAAGCCTTTAGGATAACAATACTGGAAATCATTGGCTCTAACTTTCACTGTAACTTAGCGGAGATTCATCTCAACCAAGTTGACCCGTTCAACTACAAAGAACAAGAAGAGGCTTTTACGGCAGGAGCGCTTTCAGTAGCGGTCTTACTGAATCATCAATTTGTTGAGGAACGCTACCGAAAGTCACGAGAATTAGACCCAATCGTGGGTGTCTCTTTTACGGGCTTGTTTGATTTCTTTGTCGCAGCCTTTGGAGTAGATTGGTTGCGCTGGTGGGAACAAGGACGACCTCAAACCGAAGAAGGACTTGAGTTTAAGCGACGGGAGCAAGAATACTTGACTCGCTGGCGAGACATTGTGCATCGGGTGGTGTGGAATTATTGCGATCGCATAGCGGAACGCGATAGTACACATAGTATTCATCACGAAAGGATCAAACGGCCCAACCGCTGCACCACTGTTCAACCTTCTGGCACTAAATCCCTACTCACTGGTGCCTCCCCAGGCTGGCATCCTCCAAAAGCACAGCGTTTTATTCGTCGGATTACATTCCGCAAGTACGATCCAGTTGCTCTGGCATGCATCGACTACGGTTACAATGTCATCCCATCTCAATCTGACAAGGATGAAAATGGGAATCTCCTGAATGACCCGTTCGATCCTCGATGCTCTGAATGGCTTGTGGAAATCCCGGTTGCTGTGCCTTGGGCTGATTTACCGGGGGCTGATGAAATTGAGATCGGTCAGTTTAGTGCGATCGCACAGATGGATTTTTATATGCAAGTCCAAAAATTCTATGTGCGACACAACACCAGTGCCACGATCGAGCTGCGTGAAAACGAGGTGGAAGCTTTAGGTAATCGGATTTATGAAGCTATCCGAGATAATGAAGGCTACATCTCAGCGGCTCTTTTATCACGCTTTGACGATCATCAAACCTTTCCACGCTTGCCGTTTGAACCGATAGAGCGTCAACAGTACGAGCAGTTAATGCAGCAAGTGGAAACCCGACGCCAAACTACCGATTTTCATGTAGCTCTGAGTCGTTATGATCGCGAAGCGACAACCGGGAGAACCCTTTCAGGCGATTTGCTCGAAGCTGGACCAGCGGGTTGTGACTCAGACAAGTGTCTGTTCTCCGACCAGAAATCTGTTTAGGCAAGAAAGCATGGCGAGTGTAGGCGTTGCTATCTGCCCTAGAGGGCAACGCTGACACTCGAAGAGAAATAAGCTGCTGTGTACTTAATCTGCGTAGCTTACATTCGGGCGTTCTGTCAGTGGTCAGTTGTCCGTCGTCCGTTGAACTGACTACTGACAAAAAACTATCAGGTAAATATACAAGTTAAATGTGTAATGGCTTACTGCAAGTTAAATGCACGTCAGCTTAAAAGCACATGGGACACCTCAAGAGTCTTGGTTGCCAACAGGCACGCTAGAATCCCAGTGGAATCAGTCTTACCCGCATCAGCAGTATAAGGAGATACAAACTCATGTTTCTCGATGAACTAACACCAATCTTTAAAGAATTCACCCAGCAGCCTGTTGCCTTCTTTGGCGGATTTTTCTCTGGGGTATTTCGACTCAATCTTTCAGATGACCCAGTCAAGAGTTGGCTGGATCAGCAATCGGGCACCGTATCTTCAGCTGCTACTACTAGCACTGAAAATGGCAAAGCCAGCGGTCCTCAATCAATTTCGATTGACTAAGACCCAATTTAGCTTAGGAAGGCTTGAACCTTGGGGTCTGCTGAATAACAGTAGACCCCTATACGCTTTTGTGATATCCCCGATGTGAGGTAGATAACCATTACGAGCAAATCAGTAGGCTATCATAATACGATATGTACAAGTTCAGTTCTACCTTTGGTTGAATTTTTAGTTCGGCAACTACTTTTGCGGTTGTTCGTGCTTAAAAACTGACCACTGATCAATCAGACCAGATTTCGAGAACTTGCATCGTCTAACTCTAGTCTGTGGCTCTGAACTTAAGTTGCTCATTTCAGTCTTAATCGATCGACATGACCATTTACGTCGGAAACCTGTCTTACCAAGCCACCGAAGAAGACTTAAGCTCAGTTTTTGCTGAGTATGGCGCTGTCAAGCGAGTTGTGTTGCCCACAGACCGAGAAACGGGTCGGATGCGAGGATTTGCCTTTGTTGAAATGACAGATGATGCCCAAGAAGACGCCGCCATTTCTGAATTGGATGGTGCCGAGTGGATGGGTCGTCAGTTGAGAGTGAATAAAGCAAGACCCCGAGAGGATAATCGCAGCGGCGGCGGAAAACGCAACAATAACGATCGGTATTAAACCAAGCGTTACCTTAATCAAACAAAGAATATCTATCTAAACAATAGATAGAGGGAAAGGGCTGCTTAAGTAGTCATTTAGCAAGGAAGATGATCATCTTCCTTACCTAAATCTGCATAAAAGACCCAGGACTTACGCAGCGACACCATTTATAGGCGTTATGGTGCGTTACACTACGCTAACATACCCTACAGATAGAGGCTTGGCGTAAGTCCTAAGACAAACAAGAGACGAGCTGAGGTAGTGAAAAACATGACCACTCGTCACTTTTTACTGCAAATAAGGGGTCTGTTTAATCTCCCAGGCAGATACCCAAGCCTCTAGCCGTTTTGACCAGGGTGCTGTTGGCATCTACAGCTTGATATTGGCTAATCGCTTCAGCAATCGGTACACTCACAACCTGACGATTCTGCCAAGTTACCATCTGGTCATATTGCTCGTCGGCGATTAAATCAACAGCGGCAACACCAAAGGCTGAAGCTAGTAATCGGTCAAGTGGTGAAGGAATAGCGCCACGCTGTGTATGACCTAAAACAGTAACTCGTGTTTCTGCACCACTACAAGCAGAAATGCGCTCTGCCAGATACTGACCAATGCCGCCTAATCGACATTCACCAAAGGGATCGCTCCATTTGACTACTTCCCCCGCTTCTGTACAAACCGCCTCTGACACAATCACCAGACTAAAGTGCTGACCTTTCTCTTGACGCTCTCGGAGCTTGCGGCAAACGTTTTCGATGGTATAAGGAATTTCTGGGATCAAGATGACATCCGCTCCCCCCGCGATCCCGGCGCTGATGGCAATGTGACCAGCATCTCGACCCATCACTTCCAAAATCATCACCCGGTCGTGGCTTGCGGCTGTAAAGTGCAACCGATCCAGGGCTTCAGTAGCGATATTAACGGCTGTATCAAATCCAATTGAACGCTCTGTGATCCCGACATCGTTGTCGATAGTTTTGGGAATTCCCACAAAGTTAAGATTGCCTTGTTGGGCAAGTTTGCGCAGAATTGCCAGACTGCCATCTCCCCCAATACCAATCAGGGCATCAAGACCTAGCTGACGGTAACCTTCAATGATTTCTTCTGAGCGATCGCGTACTGTTCCGTCCGCCTGAGGAAAAGCAAATGGGTTACCTTTGTTCGTTGTTCCCAGCACTGTGCCACCTAGTGTCAGCCATGCATCAACGTTGTCCCTGTTAAGTGTCATTACTTGAGGCGGCTGACTCATCAAACCCTGAGTAGCGCGACAGATTCCTAGCACCTCCCAGTGGTAGGTGCCCACAGCTCGATGAGTCACAGCCCGAATCACCGCATTTAAGCCAGCACAATCTCCACCACTAGTGAGAATTCCAATCCGTTTGTGTTCTCCCATACATAATGCCTTTTTTAAGGTTGCTAACGCATCTTCAACTAGATTTGACCTCAGGCATACTCCTTTAGCAAGAAAGTCAGCCTGAAGATTTTATTTCTGTAGTTCTTCTAAAGTTAGAAGCTTCATTTGCAATGCCTCCCTAAGATAGAAAGTAGAGAGGATTAAGCATTCGGCGGCTAGAGGGAGTTTCATGAGCAACTGTCCTCTATTCCCAACTGCGTGACTCAATAGGGAGGAAAAATATTATGGCACATGTAGATCAGCCTTACGCTCAGGAGTATGCTCTGGATCGTGATTGTACAACGCTGTCTCGTCACGTTCTACAAGAACTCCAGAGTTTCTCAGCAGAGGCACAAGATCTTAGTGCGCTCATGAATCGCATTGCCTTGGCAGCAAAGCTTATTTCCCGACGCTTGAGCCGCGCCGGATTAGTCGAAGGAGCCTTAGGATTTACGGGTAACGTCAATGTGCAGGGAGAATCTGTCAAAAAGATGGATGTCTATGCCAATGACGTGTTTATCTCGGTATTTAAGCAAAGCGGTCTAGTGTGTCGCTTAGCCTCCGAGGAAATGGAAAAACCTTACTATATCCCGGAAAACTGCCCGATTGGGCGTTACACGCTGCTCTATGACCCAATTGATGGCTCCTCCAATGTAGACATCAACTTGAATGTTGGTGCGATTTTTTCGATTCGTAGGCAAGAAGGAGACGACATCGACGGCGACGCCCGTGACTTGCTGCAAGATGGGCACAAACAAATCGCCGCAGGCTATGTTCTCTATGGTCCGAGCACGATGTTGGTGTACTCCATAGGCACTGGCGTTCACTCTTTCACCCTTGACCCTAGTTTGGGCGAGTTTATCCTTTCAAATAAAAATATTCGTGTGCCAGACCACGGACCGGTTTACAGCGTAAATGAAGGTAACTTCTGGCAGTGGGACGAATCAATCCGGGACTACATTCGTTACGTTCATCGCCATGAAGGTTATACGGCTCGCTATAGTGGGGCATTAGTAGGAGATTTTCACCGGATTTTGTCCCAGGGTGGTGTCTTCCTCTATCCCGGTACATTGAAGAAACCGGAAGGAAAGTTGCGTCTACTCTATGAATCTGCTCCTCTTGCCTTTTTGATGGAGCAAGCGGGTGGCAGAGCGAGTACGGGAACCCAAAATCTTTTGGATGTTGTGCCAGATGCTCTCCATGCTCGAACACCATTGATCATCGGTAGCAAAGAAGATGTCGCCCTTGTAGAGTCTTTTATTCAAGATAGAGGACGCCAGTCCCAAGAAGGTTTACAAGTTAGTTTGGGTTGAAGGTTAGAAAATTGGACTCCGAAGGAGAACCAGAAGGATCGGAGAGAAGGTTGAAGATTGCCTATTCAACTTTCAACGCTTGAAAACATAGCAGCTTTCAACTTTTTTGAACACAATCACTAGGAGTTAACTCATGACAACGACAGCTAATAATCCGATTTTCGAGATCGAACAAAATTATGGTCAGAGTATCTGGATGGATAATCTGAGCCGTACATTGATTGAGTCCGGCGAACTCAAGCAGATGATTGAGGAGCGGGGTATTGTAGGTATCACCTCCAATCCTGCCATTTTTGAAAAAGCGATCGTGGGCAACGCCACCTACGACGGCGACATCGAAGCGGGCATCAGCGCTGGGAAATCGGTCTTGGAAATTTATGAGTCCCTAGTGTTTGAAGACATCCGCAATGCCTGCGATATCCTCAGACCCGTCTATGATTCATCTAATGGTCTTGATGGTTACGTCAGCATTGAAGTCCCGCCGAACATTGCCGACAATACGGAAAGTACGATCGAGGAAGCCCGACGCTATTACGCACAAATTGGTCGGGAGAACGTGATGATTAAGATTCCAGGGACGAAAATGGGCTTGCCAGCTGTCGAGCAAGTCATCAGCGAAGGAATCAACGTCAATGTCACCTTGTTGTTCTCAGTAGACAGCTACGTTGAGACAGCTTGGGCTTACATCCGGGGCTTGGAAAAGCGGGCAGAGCAAGGGCAAGACATCAGCAAGATTGCCTCAGTCGCGAGTTTCTTCCTAAGCCGGATTGATAGCAATATTGATGCACGCATTGACAAAAAACTTGCAGAGGGCACTGACCGGATAGAAAAGAAGGCAACGCTGGAAGCTGTTAAAGGCAAAGTCGCGATCGCTAATGCCAAAGTTGCTTACCAGGAATACAAAAAGATTATCCAAAGCGATCGCTGGAAAGCTTTGGCAGAAAAAGGAGCGAAAGTTCAGCGGCTGCTGTGGGCAAGCACTGGCACCAAAAACCCCGAATACAGCGACGTTATGTACGTTGATGAGCTGGTTGGTCCCGATACCGTCAATACCCTGCCGCCTAGCACAATTGAAGCCTGTGCTGACCACTGTTCGCCGGCTAGTCGCATTGAGACGGATGTTGATAAAGCCTATCGGTTGCTCGAAAATCTCAAGGAACCCGATATCGATATCAATCTCAACGAAGTTATGGACGAACTCCTTGATGACGGAATTGACAAATTCGTCAAGCCCTTTGAATCCTTAATGGCATCTCTACAGGACAAAGTCCAAAAGTTGGCGACTGTGTAAAAAAGTATGGAGTATGAAGTGTGGAACGTTCCATACTTCATGCTTCATCTTTCGTACTTTATCCTTATTCATACTTCATCCTTCATACTTCCTATGGTGACTCTGTTAGAAAACCCCCTGCGCATTGGATTGCAACAGGAACGCAGCCCAGAACCCGCAATTTTGGTAATTTTTGGAGCGTCTGGAGACCTCACCCAACGCAAGCTGGTGCCAGCAATTTACCAGATGAAACGCGATCGCCGTCTGCCCCCCGAAACAACCATCGTTGGCGTAGCACGTCGGGAATGGAGCCACGATTACTTCCGGGAGCAGATGCGCGAGGGCATCGAGCAATTTTCCGATGGCATTGGAGCCCAGGAAATGTGGGAAGACTTTGCCGAAGGGTTGTACTACTGTCCTGGTGATATTGATAAACCAGAAAGCTACCAGAAACTAAAAGCCTTCTTAGCGGAACTGGATGGGAAACGGGGAACACGAGGTAACCGTGTATTCTACCTGTCAGTTTCCCCCAAGTTTTTCCCAGAAGCAATCCGCCAACTGGGAGGGGCGGGAATGCTGTCTGACCCGATGAAGAACCGCCTGGTTATTGAAAAACCATTCGGTACAGACTTGAGTTCAGCTCAAAAGCTCAACCGGGTGGTGCAACAAGTCTGCCGAGAACAGCAGGTTTACCGGATTGACCACTATTTAGGCAAAGAAACTGTTCAGAATCTATTAGTTTTCCGCTTTGCTAACGCCATCTTTGAACCGCTGTGGAATCGCCAGTTTGTTGACCATGTCCAGATAACTGTGGCAGAAACAGTGGGTGTCGAAGACAGAGCGGGTTACTATGAAACCTCTGGGGCCCTGCGGGATATGGTGCAGAATCACCTACTGCAAGTATTTTGCCTCACAGCAATGGAACCGCCTAATTCGCTGGACGCCGACAGCATTAGGACGGAGAAACTTAAGGTACTTCAGGCAACCCACCTTGCAGACATCAATAACCTGGAGATTTCAGCGGTTCGAGGTCAGTATTCAGCGGGTTGGATGAAAGGAAAGCAGGTTCCTGGTTACCGGGAGGAACCGGGAGTTAACCCCAACTCCACAACACCAACCTATGTAGCCATGAAGCTATTGGTTGATAACTGGCGTTGGCAGGGTGTTCCCTTCTACCTACGAACGGGTAAGCGGCTACCGAAGAAAGTAAGCGAGATTGCGATTCAGTTTCGTGATGTTCCCTTGTTAATTTTTCAATCTGCCGCCCAGCAGGCTAGCCCCAACGTTCTGACTATGCGTATTCATCCAAATGAGGGAATTTCCCTGCGTTTTGAAGGGAAAATGCCAGGGCCCAACCTGCGAACACGCACGGTAGATATGGACTTTAGCTATGGCTCTTCTTTTGGCGTGTCAACATCCGATGCTTACGATCGCCTATTACTCGACTGTATGCTGGGTGACCAAACTCTCTTCACCCGTGGAGATGAAGTGGAAGAAGCGTGGCGAGTTGTGACACCAGCGCTATCAGCTTGGGAGGCACCGGCAAATCCGGCGTCGATTCCCCAGTATGAAGCGGGAACTTGGGAGCCAAATGAGGCGGAGCTATTGATTAATCGTGATGGACGCCGTTGGCGGAGACTGTAGGGGTGTTGGCAAAAACGCCCCTATAAGAAGTTGTCAGCAGCCGTTAAATAGCTAACAACTAACCACGAACAACCAATCAATAATGAGCAACAGCTACTAATCAACAACGAATAACTAATATGGCTACACAATCTCCTCCGATAGTCTCCATACAACCGCCCAAAGATGTCTCAATAAGTGACATTGAGGCGGAACTCCATCAAATCTGGCAGAGCTATGGCGCGGCTGGTGAATACGGCGATTTTCCCTCTGCCATACGGGCGTCAACGTTTAGTTTGATTGTTTATGAACCAGAAGAAACCCAACAGCTGTTAGCAGCAGTGGGATATTACACGGGTCCAATTGACGGTATTGTTGGCCCGCGCATGGTTGCGGCACTTAAGGCGGCACAGAAAGCCTATGGACTGCCGAGAACTGGTAGTGCAGACGACACCACTAAGGCAAAACTGCGCGAAGAGTATAGCGAAAAGCTCAAAAATGGAGCGACAATCAGCGCAGAGGGAGCTGAACGGCTACAGTATTCCCCAGACCTTGAAGGGTCGGGGATCGCCGATGCGATCGCCGCTTCCAACCCCTGTCGAATTATCGCCCTTTGTCCGCTAGCCGGTAGCGATGCAGGCGTTACCGCTCAGGTGTCTGCCTCTTGCCCCATTCAAAAGCATGGTCAGAGTACACTGGTCTGCTGCGAATACATCACCCTGCGGGGGACAGCGGCTGCCCTAGAACGCAACGCCGGGATGATTGCAGCGCTGGCGATTGGTGAGCTTCCCAAGTTTATCTGGTGGAAGGCGACACCTGATTGTGATAATGGTCTGTTCAAGCGACTGGCGGCTCTGAGCAATAGCGTCATCATTGACTCTAGTGCCTTCAATGACTCAGAGACGGATCTATTGCGGATACATAACCTGATCACTCAGGGAACTCCGATTGCTGATCTCAACTGGCGGCGTCTAGGAGCGTGGCAAGAGTTGACCGCTGCGGCTTTTGACCCACCAGAGCGCCGTGCGGCTCTCCAAGAGGTTGACCGAGTAACCATTGATTACGAGAAAGGTAATCAGGCTCAAGCGCTGATGTTTCTGGGTTGGTTGGGGAGTCGGCTAAAGTGGCGTCCCGTCTCTTATCAGAAAGAGGGCGGAGATTACGATATCAGGCGCGTTCAATTCACCACCTCCGATCAGCGATCGATTGAAGCCGAGCTGGCAGGAATTCCCACGGCTGACGTGGGAGAGGTTGCTGGCGACTTGATTAGCCTGCGCTTGGGTTCGACTAATCAAGAGGCAGACTGCTGTACAGTGTTGTGTTCAGAAACGACAGGTTGTATGCGGATGGAGGCGGGTGGTGGGGCACAGTCCTGCCGCATTCAGCAGGTGACACCACTGTTTGACCAAAAGACTGAGTTTTTGCTGAGTCAGCAACTGCAACGTTGGGGTCGTGAGGTGCTTTTTGAAGAAAGTCTGGCGGTTACTGCTGAGATTCTCAAATTAGCGAATTAGTGGTTTGTTGTTTGTTGTTTGTTGTTTGCCAATTACAAATAACTAATAACAAATAACTAATAACCATGACTTTAATCATCGCTGGTGAACGCAGTGGGGTGGGTAAGACGACAGTCACGCTCGCCCTACTGTCGTCTTTATCTCGAAAGTATCGAAGAGTTCAATCGTTCAAAGTCGGCCCGGATTACATTGACCCAATGTTTCATGAGCGGGTTACGGGGCGTCCTTGTCGGAATTTAGACCCGGTACTGACATCGGAAAATTACGTTCAGGAATGTTTTACCCATCATCTTGAGGCAGTAGATTACGCCCTCATCGAAGGAGTGATGGGGTTGTTTGATGGGGCATCGGGACGCGATGATTGGGCAAGTACGGCTCATGTGGCGCGGCTTTTGCAACTGTCGGTGTTGTTGGTTTTGGATTGCAGTCGCTTGTCGCGTTCTGTAGCCGCGATCGCTCATGGCTACCGCTCTTTTGACCCCAGAGTTCAGCTAGCGGGTGTAGTGTTGAACCGGGTAGGAAGCGATCGCCACTTGGAACTCCTCAAAGATGCCCTCGAACCTTTGCAACTACCCATACTGGGAGTACTGCGGCGTCAGGATAATATCAAGATTCCCGATCGCCATCTTGGCTTAGTTCCCACAGCGGAAATGACTCAACTGGATACCTTGATTGACCGACTTGCTCAACTTGGAGACAGTTGCTTTGATTGGGAACGTCTGTTGCCGTTGCTTAGGGAGCAGGGGAGACGGGGAGCAGCCGAGAGGGGGAGCAGCCGAGAGGGGGAGCAGGGGAGAATTCTCTCCCAGACTTTCGATCAAACTGACAAAGCAATCACCCTCTCACCCCCTCACCCTCTCACCTTCTCACCCTCACCCTCTCACCCCCTCATCTTCTCCCCAATCCAAAATGGGAAAATCCGAGTCGCCGTGGCACGCGATCGGGCTTTTAGTTTCTACTATCAGGACAATCTGGATATCTTGCAAAAACTGGGTGCGGAGTTAGTTTTCTGGAGTCCGCTTACAGATGCAGCTTTACCTGAGGGTGTCCAGGGACTTTACTTAGGCGGCGGTTTCCCAGAAGTCTTTGCCCAACAACTGGCTGAAAATACGAGTGCGCGTGATGCCGTGCGCAGGGCTGTCTTGACAGGAATGCCAACTTATGCTGAGTGCGGAGGGCTGATGTATTTGTGTGAGCAGATTACCAATTTCGAGGGGCAGTCTTGGTCAATGGTTGGAGTATTGCCCACAACAACAGTAATGTGTAAGCGCCTCACTGTGGGGTATCGGCAGGCAACTGCTTTGCAAGACAGCCCACTGCTACCAACTGGTGCCACGGTTTTGGGGCATGAGTTTCATCACTCCCAGCTGACAGCAATGCCGGATAAACCGTTGTTTGAAACGCGAGGCTACGACGGGAGAGGACGGGATCAGGCAGCTACGGAAGGCTGGCGAATGCATCAGCTACATGCGTCTTACGTCCATCTCCACTGGGGTGCGCGTCCAGAGATTCCTGCTCAGTTTCTACAACATTGTTATGCCTGGGAGGCCTAATAGCTGGAAGAGGAAAATAACTCCCTTACCCTTTAGCCTTTTCCTTGATTCGGTTTTCCGTCCATCACCGAGATAGCGATCAAAGGGAGTAATTAGTCAAGATGAGAATAGAGTTACATAAGTAAAGGTAGATTATGTTTCCTTTCTGGAATTGGGATAACGCTTACTGCGGTGGAGAACCTGTTTCGCGGAAAACTAGCTTGCAGCGTAAGCTGAAGTTTCTTAAGGCGATGCGGGGTGACTTAGAAATCAGGCTAGCTGGACTCAATGCTGCGATTGGCAGTATTGAACAGCAAATAAGCACTGAAGAAACAACACAACTTTGATAAGCCGAGAGTCAGTGATCAGGCTGTGGACAGCTTGCCCTGATTTTTAGCGATCGCAGGACTCATACCATTTTGGATTTTGGATTTTGGATTTTGGATTTTGAAACCCTTGCCAATCGGTAGTTTCAGAAATTCAAATGTGTCAAGTTTAAGCCCAAATGGTATCACGCACTCGTCCTATGCATTAGTCACATCTTGTTTATAGCAACCGCCAAGGCGGTTAGGGCATAAACTGGAAGAAGTCACTTGTTCTAGAAGCGATCGCTTAACCAATGGCAAAACCCTACAGTTACGACCTGCGTCAGAAGGTCATCCAAGCCATTAAACTTGATGGCTTGAA
>DATNPI010000731.1:0-19146 GCA_036703325.1 Coleofasciculaceae cyanobacterium | reverse complement strand
TTCGCAGTCACTAGATTTAATCTCCACAATGTATTGCAAGCATCACTACTCAGCAGGCTCAGTGAACATCAGCTCGTAAAGATGAAACTCGTTTTCAGGCTGGCTTGGCCTCGTTGTGCCAACTTAAGAACTGGGTAGCATTTGAGCCATCTGCTTTTCAACAGCCTTGGGATCGCTAGCTAATCGGGTCGCAAACTCAACCGCTTGGTCACCTCCTTAGCCCTCCTTTACGCCGTCAACTTCGCTAATACTGTCGCTAACTTACTGCCAAGTTGTTCAACGGCTTCCTGTTTCGTGGGGTCTTTCAATCTGCCATCAGCATCAAATGCTTCATACGCCTTGGGAATTGCTTGCTGATCCGGCAACACCAAAACACCAATACCACTGAGAATTGACCGGACATGAGTTAAGCCACGCAAGCCTCCCAGCGCTCCGGGTGAGGCACTCATTAGGGCTGCAACTTTATCTCTGAAGCAGCTAAGAGCAAACGGTGGTTCTTCTGGTCCTCATCAAAACTGATAATCACATCTCTTTCCAGCAATCCCGCTTTGTCGGCTGGACTATCATCTTCTATGGAGATAATCAAAATGCCGCTCTCAACTGGCAAGTCATAGAAGTTGATTAGACGCCGAGGGAGTGGAACAGTTTGTCCGCCGACACCGATGTAGCTACGCCGGATTTTCCCGTCTCTGATTAGTGGGCCGACAACAAACTTTGCAGTATTGATGGGAATCGCAAGGCAGATACCTTGAGCGCGTAGAATCATGGCTGTATTCACGCCGATGACTTCCCCGCGTGAGGAAACTAATGGCCCACCGGAGTTACCTGGATTGAGGGCAGCATCCGTCTGGATGATATTGTCGATTAGCCGACCGGATTGAGATCTGAAGGCACGACCGACGGCGCTAACCACTCCAGCCGTTACCGTACACTGAAAGCCGTAAGGATTACCGATCGCGATCGCAACCTGACCCGCTTTGAGAGATTGCGAGTCACCCAATTTTGCTGCCACCAAGTTGGTTGCATGAATTCTGATTACCGCTAAATCTGTATCTGGGTCATCTCCGATTAGTTCCGCCTGACATCGACGACCATCAGAAAGCGTTACCTCAATTTTGGTAGCGTCATGCACAACATGGCTATTGGTCAGGATATAACCATCGGGAGTGAAGATGAAACCCGAGCCATTACCGCGCATTTCTTCTTGCCGGCGCGGATTATATTGCTGTTCACCTCTAGGTTGCCCAACAACGTCAATATTAACCACTGAGGGGCTAACTTTCTCTACGGCTTTGGTTACTGCCCGTGAATAAGCGTCGAGAAGATGTTCATCCGCTGTTGGGACAGGCTCGATAGTATAGTGGGATTCGATCGCGTCTTCGATTTGCCAATTCTCGTTGGCACCATCGCTTGCTGCCAGTCGTAAAACTTGTCCCATGGCTATTACTCCTGTCAAGTTGTAACGAGAAGGCGATGAATACATCCCCTATAGGTATGATGGCGAGTGTACAGATGTTTTAGCAATTAGGCACTTAAAAGTGCTGTACTTACCAAATAGTGCGTAACTTTCCTGAACCTGAAGTTTTTCATGCCGATTGCCCAAGCCAGCGTGTACTCGACACCATTGCTGACAAGTGGAGTGTTATCGTGATCTATTCCCTCTCGCAACAAGAGACCAGGCGCTATAGTGAACTCCAGCGAATGATTGGCGGGATATCGCAAAAGATGCTAACGCAGACTCTCCGGAAGTTGGAGCGTGATGGATTAGTGGAGCGTCATGTATACCCGGTTGTTCCGCCAAAAGTTGAGTATTCCTTGACGCCTCTAGGGATGACGCTGACTGAATTATTAAAAAATGTCTGCCAATGGGCACAAGCTCACTGGGATGAGATAGAAACGGCTCGTGTCCATTATGACGAGAAAGGCGATCGCTAAATACTCATCTTTTGTTTAGCATCGGAAAATAATGACGCGACAGGTTTCAATTACACCTAAAGCAAGCCGTGACCAATTTTTGTAGGGGCACGATAATATCGTGCCCTTATTTAAGGATGTCGTATGCAAATTACCGCCTCATAAATTCAGGACTACCTAGCATTAATGCGGCTTTCATTTGCTTTGGTTGAGTCTCTATAACTTGCCTAGTTTTACAGGAGAAATTGTTACCCAAGGTTTTACCCAACTGTGGAACCTCCACTGCCTGACCACCAGGATAAGATAATGCTGTATTACTGAAAGGGCAACAGGTTACTAATAAACTTCAGGTGAAAAGTAATGGTTGATTATACTCAATCCTATAAGGGAAGGGTTGACGGAAAAATCGCCCTGGTAACAGGTGCAGCTTCTGGCATTGGCAGGGCGACAGCGCTTCTACTTGCCCGTGAAGGAGCGAAAGTTGCTGTTACAGATATCAATGAACGACAAGCCCAAGAAACAGCTGAAGCGATTCTTCAAGAAGGTGGACAAGCCCTGTGGCAGTCACTAGATGTGACCGAAGAATCCGACTGGGAGGCCGCCATCTCTCATATTTTGCAGACGTGGAGACAGATAGATGTACTCGTTGCCAACGCAGGTCTATCGTTCGCTAAACCTGTGACTGAAATGAGTTTACAAGAGTGGCGGCAGGTCATGGCTGTCAATCTCGATGGAGTGTTCCTTGGAACTAAGCAGGCTGTGAGAGCGATGCGAAAAGGCTCAGGGGGCAGCATCGTCATTGTCTCTTCCGCTTCAGGTTTGAAAGCAAGTCCAGGTGCCAGTGCCTATTGCGCCAGTAAAGCTGCGCAGCGCCTTTTTGCTAAAAGTGTGGCCCTCGAATGTGCCCAGAACGGCGACAACATTCGGGTCAATACGGTACATCCTGCTGGCGTCGCTACGCCAATGTGGAAATCGATGGATTTCTGGAACGATTTGGTCGAGCAAAACGCTGGGGAGGCTGAGGCTTGGAAAGCATTAGCCAGCACCTCCCCACTCAAGCGCTTCGCACAGCCAGAAGAAATTGCCCAAGCTATCCTCTATCTGGCGTCAGACGAATCCTTATTTGTCACTGGAACCGAGTTAGTAATCGACGGCGGCTTCACGGCGTGATAAGGGGTTCAGACAGACTAGTGCAAGAAGGCAGCACTTCGACACGCTCAGTGACCAGGGTACCGACTATTACTGATGCCAAATCAGCATTGCTATACCATGATCACCCCGGTAGTGGGAGTCGCACCTACTGCACCGGAATAAACTAAGCCTCTGTGTGTATCCAGGGTCAAAATTGCGCCATCTCGAATAATTTTCGTAGCATCCTTAACGCCAACGATTACTGGCACACCCAAACGTAGGCCAATCACTGCCGCATGACAGGAGAGACTCTCGTCCTCTGTGATAATCCCAGATGCCTTACGAATTGCTTCCACAAACTCGGCATTAGTTGATGGTGCCACAAGAATCTCTCCTGCGTTAAAGTTCCCAACGTCCATTGCGTTGTTAGCCACGCGGGCGAGACCGCTTACGGAACCCTGACCAATGCCAATTCCCTGACCAAGAACGGCTGTCACGACCTCAACTTTAATCAAGTCAGTTGACCCTGGAACGCCTTGAAGTGTGCCAGCTGTCATTACGACCAAATCGCCCTCCGCTAGTAGCTGCTTTTCCTGAGCCACGTTGATTGCCGCCTGGAAGGTCTGACCCGTGGAGGGCAAATCTAGCACCAACAATGGCTTGACGCCCCACACCAGTTGTAGCTGTCGCGCTACATCCACATGAGGTGTCACAGCTAGAATCGGTGTGTAAGGTCGGAACTTGGAAACATTCCGCGCTGTGGCCCCGGTCTTCGTCAGCGTCATAATTGCTGCTGCCTGCAACTGCTCGGCAATTTGACCGACAGCATGAGAAATGGCGTTGGGAATCGATCGCTTGGTATCCTCTACATTGCGAACCATTTGTTCTTGCTCAATGCGCTCGGCGATTCTCGCCATTGTCTCTACCGCTTCAACGGGGTATTTGCCAACAGCGGCTTCATTGGAGAGCATTACAGCATCAGTGCCATCAAGGATGGCATTGGCAACATCGGAAACTTCAGCGCGGGTAGGTCGGGGCGAGTTCACCATACTGTCCAACATCTGGGTTGCCGTAATTACTGGAATTCCCAGACGGTTGGCTGTGGCAATCAGTCGCTTTTGCAGAATGGGGACATCCTCTGCTGGTAATTCAACGCCTAAGTCACCTCTGGCAACCATGACCCCATCAGAGAGTGAGAGAATTGCCTCCATTTGCTCAATGGCTTCGTGCTTTTCAATCTTGACAATTACCGGTACTTGCTTACCAGCACTGGCAATCAGTTCTTTAATCTCTAAAACGTCTTGGGGGTTACGGACAAAACTCAGAGCAACCCAGTCAACACCTTGGTCAAGACCAAACATCAAATCCTGTCGGTCTTTATCCGTCATCGCTTTAATGGATAAGTAGACGCCAGGGAAGTTAACGCCTTTGTTGTTGGAGAGGACACCACCAACGACAACACGGCAATGCAGTGACCGTTTGACTCGGTCTATCTCTTCGACTAGCATCTCGACTTTGCCATCGTCCAGGAGAATTGTAGCCCCTTCTGGGACTTCATCTGCTAGGGGTTCATAGGTGACAGAACTGATTTCCTGGGTGCCAGGGACAGCTTGACTTGTTAAGGTAAAGCGATCGCCTTTAGCGAGAGTAATCGGGCCCGCCTCAAACCGCCCCAGACGAATTTTTGGTCCTTGCAAGTCTTGTAAGATACCGACTGGCTGATTGAGTTCAAATGCTGTCTGGCGAATCAGGCGAATACTACGCTGGTGATCTTCATGAGTGCCGTGGGAAAAATTTAGCCGCAACGTTGTGGCACCGGCTTTTATTAGTGCCTTAAGAACATCTGGCTGACTGGTTGCAGGGCCAATCGTGGCAACAATCTTTGTCCGACGCAGGGATTTTTGCAGTTGCATAAATGGAGATGCGATTAGTGAGCAAAGAAAAACGACCTTGGCACGGCACGATAGACAGTTTGTCTCTTGGGTCAGTTGACGTTAAGACAACCCGTGGAGCAGGATATCTGGCTATAGTCTCACAGATTTTCGCCCCATTGCTATCAACTGCCTAACTCCAATACACTCTTCTAGTCCTAGAGTCGGCTATCCGGCATCTTCGTTTTTTTAAACATTAGACACCATGAGCTGGCTACACAACGAACTAATGAAAGTTTCTTTCCTCACTCAGTATCAGATACGATTAATCGCATCATTACAGACTCAGGACTCTTTCTAAGTCAAATGAGGACGTTGCGCTAGATCAATTGCGCCTATTGGTTAGGCGAAGCAGAACTATTGAGTCCGATGACGCCTTTGAGCTTGGCACCATTGAGATTGGCACCGCTTAGATTAGCATTAACCAGGGTGGCCAGCCCCAAATCAGCCTGACTCAGGTTGGCATAACTGAGGTTAGCACCCGTCAAGTTAGCTCCCTTGAAGTCGCACAGTGTCAAGTTCGTGTAAGTTAGATTGGCACCCGTCAACTTGGCACTGATGAGAGTGGCATTTTCCAGGGTGGAACCAATCAGGGTGGCACCCGTTAAGTCAGCAGAATGGAGTACGACTTGTCGCAAGTCAGCCCCGTCTAAGTTGGCACTGCTGAGGTTGGCGCTGTGTAGGTAGGCAAAGTGGAGTTTTGCACCGATGAGTTGGGCACCCGTGAGGTTGGCGATCGCTAATTTGGCATTCGTTAAGTCAGCACCCTTGAGATTCGCTGCACTCAGATTAGCACGGTTAAGACCCGCCCCCTTCAACTTCGCTCCTTCCAGAACAGCACCACTTAAATCAGCACTCCGAAGGTTAGCAGAGATTAAATTCACTTTCTGAAGCTTTGCCTGCACGAGGACTGCATTATTCAAGTCAGCTTCATTTAAATTAGCCTGACGCAAATTAGCGCTAGTCAAATTAGCATCCCCTGCCTGGGCAGTGTCCAGATTTGCCCCACTCATCTGAGCACCCGTGAGGTTAGTCCCGTTAAGGTTAGCAATCTTTAGTTGCGCCTCTTTTAAATTTGCCTTTGTTAAATTTGCCACCGCCAAGTTGGCGCGAGTAAGGTTAGCTTTTTCCAAGTTGGCAGAAGTCAGGTTGGCATAGCTTAGTTGCGCTTCTCCCAAGTTGGCACCCGTCAACTGAACACCCGTGAGGATAGCTGCCGACAAGTCAGCTCCCTGAAGGTTAGCCCCCTGCAAGTCGGTAACCACTCTTTTAGTGTCCTGTTGCCTTGCCCCTAGTTTTGCTTGTTTCAATTTTGCACCCGTGAGGTTAGCCCCAGATAGCTGCGCTCCTCTTAACTCAGCATTGTTCAAGTTAGCACCAGTTAGGGTAGCACCCTTAAGCTGAACACCGTCTAGCTTCGCACCGCTCAAATCTGCCCCTTGGAGATTCTCGCCGTCTAGTTGGGCATCTGTCAGGTCACATCGGGGACAAGCTTTTGTCGTCCGCAGTTTTTCAACCTCTTTGGGGTTAGCGGCGTCAGCTACTTTGGCAAACCCTTGGGTTATTAAAAAAGAAAATGTCAACAGTAATACTAGTTTCATAACCCAGCATTTAGAGAATTGGTATGAGTGCTAACTGCTCACTCCTGACTTCTAGCTTCCGTACTGAATGCGGTAAATACGGTCATTGGCTTCTTCAGTAACCAATAGACTGCCATCAGGTAGCACCAGTAAACCAACCGGGCGTCCCCAAGTAGTTGGCCCAGATGGGTCAGTCAGAAAACCACTGAGAAAGTCTTCGTAATAGCCTTGAGGTCGTCCGGAGGCGTTAAAGGGGACAAAGACCACTTTGTATCCCGTGCCTTGATTACGGTTCCAGGAGCCACGAAAAGCAACAAATGCACCATTACGGTATTTTTCAGGAAAAGTTTGTCCGTCATAAAACTGTACTCCTAGAGCTGCCGAGTGAGCCTGAAAAAGGACATCGGGAGTTTTAGTTTGGGCTACTAAGTCGGGACGTTTGCTTTTACCATTAGTTGCCTGACGTGGCTCGATGAGATTTGGTGCTAGGTAGGCGTAGGGCCAGCCGTAGAATTCTCCTTGTTGAATGCGGGTGAAATAATCGGGTACCAGGTCATCCCCAATACCGTCTCGTTCGTTGACGGTGGCATAGAGTTCACCAGTGGTGGGATGAAAGTCGAGACCGACTGGGTTACGCAGACCTGAGGCAAAGGTTTGCTGGTTGGAGCCGTCCAGGTTCATCACCTGGACGGAGGCACGGGGGAGGGGTTCTTCATCAACATTTGAGCGTGAACCAACTGAGACATAGAGCTTTGTTCCATCGGGTGAGGCGACAACATTGCGTGTCCAGTGCTGGTTGTAGCCGCCGGGAGTCAGTTCAGCGATTCTTTGACCTGTGCCAGTAAGTTGCTGTTGACCTTGGGTGTAAGGATACTGCCGAACTTCACCTGTGTTACCGAGGAAGAAAGAGTTGCCTGCAAAGGTCATACCGAAGGGGATATTCACCCCATTTTGCGCGGTTGCAAAAGTTTTATTGACATCGGCAACACCATCGCCGTTGGTGTCACGCAGTAGACGAATGCGGTTTTGTCGGGTCTCTGTGACCAAGACATCACCGCTGGGTGTTAAGGTTAGCCAGCGTGGAGCGTCTAATCCTTCGGCATAGACGTTGACCTTGAAACCCGTGGGTACTTTTAGTATTGGGTTTTGCGGTATCCCTACGACGTTGGGTGATTTGGAGGCGCTATCGGAGGCGAAGGGTTTGGGTAAATTACCAAGGGCAATTTTGATGGGTTGGGGCGTCAGCGTCTCCGTAGGCACGAGGTTTTTCGTCGGTGTAGCAGTAGTCTGCTGCGGTTCAGGCTGAGTGGGAGCATCCGCAGGTTGCTGAGCGGTTTGGGACGAAGGTTGAGCTTTAGATTCGGCGGGTTCTTCTCTTGTGGCTCTGGGTGAACTACAGGCGACTGCTGTAGTCAGTAGCAGCAGAAAGATTAGGAAACGCAAGGGTTTCATGGCAATAGTTGATACAAAATTGCGACGTATCTCCAGGTTAGTGGTTGAAACCGGGAGTAGTGCGTAAGCTGTTGTTCAAGCCTATAGACCGCTATGCCTCGCGATCTAAATCAGCGCAAGTGCCTAAAGAAGTACCAGATTTATCCCAAAGAAACCTTAAAAAATATTGCAGATTCTCAGATATTGAGTTAAATTTTATTACATAGATGAATGTCTAGAAAAAATTTACACTAATGCAAGAACAGCAACCTAAATTTGGTTTTACTTCGTTTGCTGAAACATGGAACGGTCGTTTAGCGATGCTAGGTTTCGTTATTGGTATAGCTACGGAATGGATTACGGGTCGAAACATCCTGCAACAACTTGGTCTGATGTAATCAGCCTGGAATGCTTCTTACCATTGGTGATGAGCAAACGACCCTGGGTTTTCCTCGTGTGACTAGCCGTTAGTACGCGATCGCTTTATTCGCGCCTAACGTTACACAAATTATTAAAATTCTGGTTTTTAAAGCTTAAAAGTCTTGCGGCTACAGGGGGTAAAGAGCTGACTCTTGCCCCTTTTTCTTGCTGTCTGTGGTTGTGGGAAGGATTGAGGAAGCGATCGCGTCTATTACATAGGCAGTTGGTTTAAGGGTTGGGACTTGTCAGGCCATACCGATTTAGATACGCTCCTGTTGGGCGATCGCCTTGGTTCCATAAGAACCACTCAGTAAGACAGCATAAGGCTTACACCGGACAACCCATCAGCTTTTATCCCAATCTCCGTACCGCTTCAGTCTCGACGAAAATGATACGATGGATTGTAAAAATGCCCCTGAGAAGCGGTGGCATACAGTGGTCAGCCGTTAGGAACTAAAGACTGTAAAAAATTTTGAACTTAATTTCTAATATTTCAGTCTTATCTATAGTCTTTAGCATCTAACCTCTGCCCTAGACCTTAGTGAATATACGTCTCCCTCTCCTGCTATGTTTAAAAATGTCCTGGGCGATCCCAACGCACGCAAACTAAAAAAATACCAGCCTTACGTTGCCGACGTAAACGTTCTGGAAGAAGAAATCCAAGCGCTCTCGGACGATCAACTGAAGGGCAAGACGGCAGAATTTAGACAGCGGCTGGAGAAAGCCAAAACGGATCGAGAGCGAGAAGAGCTGTTGGATGAATTGTTGCCAGAAGCCTACGCCGTGGTTCGGGAATCGGGGCGGCGAGTCTTGGGAATGCGCCACTTTGATGTTCAGTTGTTGGGCGGCATTGTCCTACACAAAGGGCAAATTGCCGAGATGAAAACGGGTGAAGGAAAAACCCTTGTCTCCACGCTACCAGCTTATCTAAATGCCATTGATGGTAAGGGTGTCCACGTTGTTACCGTTAACGACTACCTAGCTCGTCGGGACGCCGAGTGGATGGGGCAAGTGCATCGCTTCTTAGGATTGAGTGTCGGGCTGATTCAGTCCGGAATGGGGCCAGCGGAGCGACAGCGCAACTATGCCTGTGACGTTACTTATGCTACGAACAGTGAGTTAGGCTTTGACTACCTGCGAGACAACATGGCGACGGCGATGGCAGATGTCGTGCAACGCCCGTTCAATTATTGCGTCATCGACGAGGTGGACTCGGTACTGATTGATGAGGCCAGGACGCCCCTGATTATTTCTGGGCAGGTAGAGCGACCAACAGAAAAGTACCTGAAGGCGGCCGAGATTGCGCGATATCTCAATAAAGAAGAACATTACGAAGTCGATGAAAAGGCACGCAACGTTCTGCTAAGTGATGAGGGCTTCGCCGAAGCGGAGAAGCTATTGGAAGTCCAGGACTTATATGACCCGAATGACCCTTGGGCACATTATATTTTCAACGCGATTAAAGCAAAGGAACTATTTGTCGCCGACGTGAACTACATTGTTCGTGGCGGGGAAGTAGTGATTGTGGACGAGTTCACCGGGCGGGTGTTGCAGGGACGCCGTTGGAGTGACGGTCTGCACCAAGCGATTGAAGCTAAGGAGCGAGTGGAAATTCAGAATGAAACTCAAACACTGGCGACAATTACCTATCAAAACTTCTTTTTGCTGTATCCCAAGCTTGCGGGGATGACGGGTACCGCGAAGACAGAAGAAGCAGAATTTGAGAAAATCTACAACCTGCAAGTAACGATTATTCCTACTAACAGACCTTCTGGACGTGGGGACTTGGCAGATGTGGTTTACAAGACCGAGACAGCCAAGTGGCAGGCAATTGCCGAAGAGTGTGGCCAGATGCATGAAGTCGGACGCCCGGTATTAGTCGGAACGACGAGTGTAGAAAAGTCAGAACTTCTTTCAGGTCTATTGTCCCAGAAGGGAGTTCCTCATAACCTACTCAATGCCCGACCAGAGAATGTAGAACGGGAATCAGAAATTATTGCTCAGGCCGGTCGCAAAGGAGCAGTGACAATCGCCACGAACATGGCGGGGCGAGGTACAGACATCATCTTGGGCGGAAACTCTGACTACATGGCGCGACTAAAGTTGCGGGAATACCTCATGCCGAAGATCGTGATGCCGGAGGATGAGGATGCTTTAGCGCCTATGTCATTGGCCGGGGCTGGTGGACGAGCGCCAGCTCAAGGCTTTGCCCCTGGTAAAAAGGTGAAAACGTGGAAAGCTAGTCCGCAGATTTTCCCCACCGAATTGTCACGAGACACCGAACAACTGCTAAAAACTGCCGTGACCTTTGCGGTGCAGAAATACGGAGAGCGGAGTCTGCCTGAGCTAGAAGCTGAAGACAAGATAGCGATCGCGACAGAAAATGCTCCGACTGACGACCAGGTGATTCAAAAGCTGCGGGAGGTCTATAAAGCCATCCGCAAAGAATATGAAGAGTTTACTTCCCGTGAACATAATGAGGTGGTACAACTCGGGGGTCTGCACGTCATTGGTACAGAACGCCACGAATCACGCCGCATCGACAACCAGCTGCGGGGTCGGGCGGGACGGCAAGGTGACCCTGGTTCAACGAAGTTTTTCCTGAGTTTGGAAGACAACTTGTTGCGGATTTTTGGAGGCGATCGCGTTGCCGGATTGATGAATGCCTTCCGCGTTGAGGAAGATATGCCCATCGAATCCAAGATGCTCACCCGTTCACTAGAAGGTGCACAGAAAAAAGTCGAAACCTTCTACTACGACACCCGGAAACAGGTGTTTGAGTATGACGAGGTGATGAACAACCAAAGACGTGCAATTTACGCTGAAAGACGCCGGGTGCTGGAAGGTCTAGACCTCAAAGAACAAGTCATCCAGTATGCCGAAAAGACAATGGATGACATTGTCGATGCCTACGTCAACCCAGAGTTGCCGCAGGAAGAGTGGCAATTAGATCAGTTAGTGTCGAAGGTGAAAGAATTCGTCTACTTACTGCAAGATCTAGAGCCAGAGCATCTAGAAGACATGATGGTAGGGGATATCAAAACCTTCTTGCACGAAGAAGTCCGGAAAGCTTACGACCTCAAAGAAGCACAAGTAGATCAAATCCAGCCGGGACTGATGCGGCAAGCAGAGCGCTTCTTTATCTTGCAGCAAATTGATACTCTCTGGCGGGAGCATTTACAGTCGATGGATGCTCTGCGCGAGTCCGTGGGTTTACGCGGCTATGGTCAAAAAGACCCGCTGATTGAGTACAAGCAGGAAGGATATGAAACGTTCTTGGAGATGATGATCGATATCCGGCGGAATGTCGTTTACTCTCTGTTCCAGTTCCAGCCACAAGGTCAACCGCAAGCAGCTTAAGAAGTGTGAAGGATGAAGGATGAAGGATGAAGTACTAAGCCTCCTTGTCAAGCACAGCATGCTTAGTTGGTGCGTTTTCACACTTCAGCCTTCACACTTCATCCTTCAACTTACTTTGCTAGAGGCAGAAGCAACCGACTTGAGTAGCGAGGCTCCTTTGGAGCCGCTCCGCTAACGCCTTCTAGTTGGTAAAACTGGAGGTCACCCCCCCATAAGCGAAGGACAGATTGGCAAATCTTCAGATTCCGGCTGAGTGGCGGCTGTGGTGGTGAGGAAGTAACGGCATTCAGCCAGTCGTCAAGCGCTCCGTTTTCGCCGATTAATAACTCCAGGAAAGGATTGGATGAATTAGTGCTAGGTGTTGCCTGGGCTTCGGGATTAGCTGGATAGCACCAGAGGTTAATCCAACTTCCGGGTTGGGCGTGAAAGCAGAATGTCACCAAAAGTTCAAAGAGTATGCATTCAAGTTTGACCCGATCGCCATAAATTTGCTTGTTGCCCGGATTGTGAACTTTTAGCACCAGCTGGCGCTGTTGATATAGCGGTTCGACACGACGGAGCGATCGCTTCAATAAAGTTGCCAGAGGCATCGGTCGTCGATTCACTGTTAGTTGCCACTGCTCTTCGTTCAGGACTGGCGTCAGAACGGCTAGAGCTTCTTCTAACTGATTTAGTAGCTGCTGTCGGTGCATCTGTCGCAGCGGTTGAGCCGTAGGAACGCGTTTACTCTCGCCTGTATAGGTGGGATTAGTATTGATATCACCCGCGTCTATCCGATTGGGTAGATTTAAGCCGTCTTTACTAGGCAATGTCTTGGCTTCGAGTTCCAGCAAGGCAGCGACACTCTGGACGACGGACTGATGAAGAGTCTCTAGGCACCGATGTTTATACCAGTTGAGTGTTTGCAAGTTTTCGTTATCTTGAGCGTAGCTAGTTAGGTAGTGTTGGTAGTGGCGAAACCAGGCAAACTGCTGTGTCAGCGTTTCTAAAGGTGGTAACAGGTGGCTCGGCCATTGCCGTTCCTCTTTGTCGGCAAGTATCACAATTCCCGTGGTCGGCGTTGTTCCCATATGGAGGGCAATCACTAGCAGCTGACCGATGCCGGGACTACTCAGCCATTGACGGGTGGGAGCAGTAAGCTCGGTAATCGAGCGGCAGAGAAAACTAGGTGTCGCCAGGGCTTCTTGAATTAGGGCATCGCTGGCGATAGGGATAGGTCGGTCTAAGGGGAAGGCAAAGCGCGGGTCAGCGACAACCGTTGCTGCAACCGTTGCACAAGCGCTTTCTGGCGTCCAGGTGATTAGAGCAGCAAGGGGACACTCCAGCAAAGTTGCCAAATATTTCAACCAAGCATGTTCTAATAGAACCGGGTCTAGAGGGGCTTGGGAGAGAGTGGATAATCCAGACAGGAGCGCCTTGTGGGCAATAAACGACAGCATGGCACTATCCTGTAACTGACCCACCATGAGCAATAGATTAATTTGTTGTGCAACAATGCTCACTAAATCCCGCGACCTGTGGTTCCAGGTTCGGGGAGTTCCATGACCGATGAGCAGTAAAGCTAACTTGCCGGGGTTGCTGGTTTTAGAAGTCTGCTGCGGAAGCGATCGCCCGATGGGTACTAGCAAAGCTGACCGCACGCCTAGTTTGAGCAAGGATTCACGCCATGAAGCCAGCCGCCAATCTTCATTAAGGTCTTCAATCATCACCGCTTGATCACTTTTGAAGAGCAACGAGTGCAGATCATCAGGTGAGAGAGGAGCAAGGGAAGTAGTTAGGGGACGCCGATTTGAGGGCTGTTGTTGGAAGACAAGAGTAAACTGACCGTTGTCGTCTTCTTGTAGCAACAGAAATAGCTCAACCTCAAGGCGATCGCATAAAGCCAGAGCACAGGCTCTCAGCGCCGTTGTTGTGTCATTACTACTATCAATCGCTTGGGCAATCTCTACCGTAAAGTGAGCATCCTGAGAGGCAAGCTGCAACTTGGCTTCCATGTCCTCAGTTCCGGCCACCAGCGCCACCAACTGGGCCATAGCGCGGACGTAGTTGGTTTCTGCCTCCTCCCAGATGCGAGCTTCGTTGTCTTCTACCGCCAGAAAGCCTAGTAGTTCACCGTTTGCTTGAATGGGTGCAGCTAGTAGGGAACGCGATCGCAACCGGGTGATCAGGCGCTGCGTACTTTCCGAAGAGAGCAGACTTCGACCCGCGCCAATAGCAACTAATTGACCAGCCACAAGAGCCTGATAAAAGTCGTTGGCTTCAGCTACTGTTAGACCTGCGGGATTTGTTCTTGACTCTCCAAACCGCCGAATCGATTGTCGGTTACCAACTCGATGCCAGAAGTAGCGCCGTTCTGGGGAATACCAGTAAAGACTGGTGCGTGTGGGTGTAACAAACTGCTGAGTCATTGTCACCACTGCTTCTAGGCGCTGTGCTAGTGCGGGAACTTGCATCAGCTCATCAAGTACCTGAAACAGGGGCTGATCAGGGCGTTTGGTGGACGATCGCTGCCACTCTACTTCTATTTGATACAGGGCAGCGGCTAAACCGCCAAGTAGCAACGATAGTTGGGCTTTTTCGCCAGGGCGAGGGGAGACACCCCAGTGGTGTGAACCCAATAAAGCAACTCCAAAACATCGGTCTTTGCAACGTAAAGGAAATACAATCGTGCCTTGAATGTCAAATTCTTGAGCAGCCCGACGCCATTCACCAGCCCTAGTTTCTTCCCGTAGATCAGGGACGCCCACAAGCCGTTGCTGGATTACTACTTGCTCTAGCAGGTCACCAGGGTTGAGGTCAAACCACTGCTTGAGAAACGTTGTGTCTCCGGTTGGAGTGATGCCCCCTTTGCCAAATAAGCGGTGTTCTAGGCGATCGTAAAGACCAATCCAAATCAGACGATAATTAAACTCGCTGGCTAGGTAATCGAGAGTCGTCTCGATCAGGACGTCAGCATTCTCCTCTTCCCGTAAAGTCTGAAGGGCTCGCCCCAAGGCAACGAGTTGATTTTCGTTATGGGGCTGTAGGTGTTGCTGACCCATAATTATCAAAACTCTTTAAGAGCGTAAGTCAGGAGTGATGCGTTATGAGTTGAAGAGTAGAATCTTTTCGTTCATAACTCATAACTTTTAACTCATAACTTTACTTGCATGGATATCTATCAATCTAGTATTCGTCCCCTTTTATTTTCTGCATTGAAGGCTGACCCAGAGTGGTTACATCAACAGACTTTACGGCTGTTAGGTTGGCTAGCTCGTACTAGCGATCGCCCTCCAACCCAGTGGATTCAAGCCCAGTTGCAGCAATCTTGTAGCCTAAGTGATGCTCGACTAGAGCAAACTCTGTGGGGGCTGAAATTCCCCAATCCCCTCGGTTTAGCCGCTGGGTTTGATAAGGATGGTGTTGCTGCCAGAATCTGGGGTGCCCTTGGTTTTGGCTTTGCCGAACTCGGCACAGTGACGTTTCACGCGCAGCCAGGAAACCCCCGCCCCCGGCTGTTTCGTTTGACTGAAGATCAGGCAGCCTTGAACCGCATGGGTTTTAATAATCACGGTGCTGAGGCTCTGGCAGCTCGGTTGTCCTATGTCAGTAGCCAACGGTCAGTGCTTACCCCCCCTTTGCCCCACCTTACCAAGGGAGGCTTGGGGGGATCAGATAACAGACAACAGACAACAGAGAAAATACCAATTGGCATCAATCTAGGTAAGTCTAAGGTAACACCACTTGAAGAAGCTGCGGCGGACTATCTTGGAAGTTTTCGCTTATTGCAGGATTGGGGGGATTACTTTGTTGTTAACGTTAGCTCACCGAATACACCGGGATTGCGATCGCTTCAGGATGCCGCTCAACTTGGCTTAATCTTGGACGCCTTACAACAGGTAAATCAAGGCTCCAAGCCAATTCTTGTAAAGATTGCCCCAGATTTGGAATGGGAAGCGATCGCAGATGTGCTTAACCTCGCCCAAACCCACCAACTATCGGGGATTATTGCCACTAACACCACGATTCGCCGCGACATCCTCAAAACTCAAATTATTGAGACAACTGGTAAATCAGTTAGTGAGGAAGCTGGCGGCATTAGTGGGGCACCGTTACGTCAACGTTCTACAGAGGTGATTCGCTTCATTCATCAGCAAACTCAAGGTCAATTGCCGATTATCGGTGTTGGCGGCATCTTCACAGCGGAGGATGCTTGGGAGAAGATTACTGCGGGTGCTAGTCTAATTCAGGTTTACACCGGCTGGGTTTATGAAGGTCCGTGGATGGTACGGCGAATTCTTGGAGGGCTGTTGCAGAAGTTGGAGGAACGGGGATTGACTTCGATTTCTGAAGCCGTGGGTCGGGAAGATTAAGAGTTTATCCTGAAAGCTAGCAGTAAGTTTTTGAGCATGAGTTGGTGATGAGTAAATTTGTTGAACCCATTAACCTGGAAATATCGCCAGCTTCTCTCAGTCAGGGAGAACAGGCAATCCTTCAAGAAATCGCATTACAACTATACGCCCGAAATATTTTTACCTTTGGTCAAGCTCGGCGCTTAACTAACTTATCTATATGGGAATTTCAGCAACTTTTGGGTCAACAAAATATTCAACGTCATTACAATGAAACAGATTTAGCCGAAGATCTTGACGCTATTCAAGCAGGTTCTTGGCAATCGTGACAGTCGTTTGTAACGCTACACCTCTGATTAACTTTGCTGTCATTAATCGCCTCGACGTTTTACAAGCTATTTTTGGTCAGATTCTTATTCCCCAAGCTGTCTATGATGAAACTACTGGTTTAGGCTTCCCAGGTTCCCAAGCTGTGCTGCAAGCAATTGCTTCAGGTTGGCTTCAAGTACGTCCAGTATCAACTATGGCCAGTGCCATCCCACCAGAGCTAGATGATGGGGAACGGGAAGCGATCGCTTTAGCACTCGAAACTGGTGAGCAGCGAATTTTGTTAGATGAGCGGGAAGCCCGCCAAATAGCTCAAAGTCTGGGATTACAAGTTATTGGCACTCTTGGTATTCTGTTGTTGGCAAAAAATCAACAGATTATTCCTCAAGTACAACCCCTACTTGATGCCATGATTGATAGTGCTCAATATTGGGTCAGTGCCGCACTCTATCAACAAGTCTTACGACAGGCAGGAGAGGTTGTTGAGTAGCGCACTCGACTTTATCTATTTAGCTAAGTTCTAAAGTGGGAAAGAAGGGGGCAGCGATCGCTTCATCTTGAGCTGGAGGATGGCAAGATGTAGGGATGAGCAAATTAGCTTTCACCTCAAATCGCTCTCTCATAGAGGCAAAGTGGCTCTTAGGCTTATTCGTGGCAGCGCTCATCCTTTGGGGCGTTTCTCTAGGAAACTTACCCTTACGAGATTGGGATGAAGGCTATTACGCCATTGTCGCCAGAGAAATGTACCGTACTGGCAACTGGCTTTATCCCACTTATTTAGGAGAACCTTTTCTCCTGAAACCACCATTGATGCAGTGGTTAGTTGCCTTCAGCTACCAGTTAGGAGGCGTCCGGGAATTCACCACACGTCTTCCTCCTGCGCTTTTAAGTGCCTGTGGAGTGCCCCTACTTTATCTGATTGGGAAAGAAGTCTTTCTCAAACGTCTACCAGCAGTTTTTGCGGCTTTAATTTACTTGACACTCCTGCCGGTGGTGCGTCACGGGCGTCTGGCGATGCTTGACGGTATGGCGATTTCTTTTTTCCTGTTGTTGTTGTTGTGCTTGCTCAAATCCCGTCAGGATAGGCGTTGGGCTATTGGGATCGGAATCAGCTTGGGGCTGATTGCTCTAACGAAGGGAATGCTGGTGCTGCTGCTGGGAGCGATCGCAGGAGCTTTTCTGTTAGCCGATAGACGACTTGCCGTGTTGAGCAATCCCTATTTTTGGATAGGTATGCTCTTGGGTAATGTGCCTGTGCTTGCCTGGTATGCTGCCCAATGGCAACATTATGGTGCGAACTTTTTGCAGGTTCATTTTCAGGCTCAAGGTCTGGAACGCGTCTCAACATCCGTTGAGGGTCATGATGGCCCTCCTTGGTATTACCTATTGGAGTTACTGAAATATACTTGGCCTTGGTTATTATTCTGGCCTAGGGGATTGTATCTGGCTTGGCAACAACGCCATACCACTTGGGGCTGTTTAGTTCTCATTGGTACAGTTGGTTACCTGGGAACTGTTTCTGTGATGGGAACAAAGCTTCCTTGGTACATCATGCCTTTGTACCCCTTTTTTGCGCTTGCTGCTGCTGCTTCAATAGCACGTCTTTTGAGAAATCGCAAGCGCTATCCTCGAATTTTGGTAGCCTTCCTGGGATTTCTGGCGGTTGCAGGTGTAGGGGGTTGTGTTTACTTTATATGGGCAGAGCCTCAGCTGGCTTTAATCATTATGGGTGTGGTTGTGGCGCTGACTATGGGCGTGTCTGCTTGGCAAGCAAAACGGAACAACCCAACGTTCATCCCGATTTTATTTTTGGGGATGTACTTAGCGCTGGGGCTGTTCATGACTTCTAAATCCTGGATTTGGGAGTTAAATGAAGCTTTCCCGGTAAAGCCTGTTGCAGCTTTGATTCGAAAGCAGACTGCGCCAGGGGCAGTTGTCTATACGTCTTTTGCCTATGGGCGTCCAAGTTTGGATTTTTATAGCGATCGCCTAGTCATTCCAGCAAATGCCCCTGCTTTGAAGCAGTTGTGGGCAACTCAACATTACCTGTTATTGGATCAGTCAACCTTGGCAGCTTTGCAGTTACCTGATCGCGTCTCTCTCGGCACTGCTGAAGGCTTTACCCTGGTTGCTCCCAAGATGAAAGCAAGGGTTGCACTTAAGCGATCGCCCTCTCGTCATCCAGTTGTCACTTTCTTGTCATATGCACCTAGTACTTTATGAATGTGAGCAAACTCATTACACTACCTATCTGTGAAAAACAACGCTCTCTCGGTTAAAGACGAGAGGGCATTTTTTTGCCTACCAGAACACAGATTTCTGGTGTTAAAGGTATTGCACTATTGCCATCGAATTGTCACTGATTCGTCACATACATTCACTAAGCTTGTTCATAAGCAAACATGAGTTTCATGAATTGCACCTCAAACCATGCAAGCGATGTTCTCCCAGCTTCTACGGGAGAGCATTTTTTTATATTTTTTCCTAGAGAATATAAAATGCTGGAGTCGTGATTACAACTCCAGCAAAGCTGATGCAAACCGAATTCTTAATTAACGGTTGCCCTGATTACCTGGTGTAGTGGTGGTGCCGCCCTGATTACCTGGTGTAGTGGTGGTGCCGCCCCGATTACCGGGTGTAGCGGTATTGCCACCTCGATTACCGGGTGTAGCGGTATTGCCACCTCGATTACCGGGTGTAGCGGTATTGCCACCTCGATTA
>DATNPI010000726.1:0-8560 GCA_036703325.1 Coleofasciculaceae cyanobacterium | reverse complement strand
GTTAAAGAAATAGTGAGGTCTTAAAATCGCTCCTCCTAGTCCTTCCCAGAAGGTTGAACTCGCGACCATTAGAAGCGACGACTTTAGAGCAAGAGGCTCGTATCTTTAGAGACGATTGGAAGTTATCAATTAGCCACTTATACTTACATCCACGCGATCAGCGGTATTACGCACCTTCCTAACGGTATGGGGCAAGACACCTACCAAAAGCGCGAAGGCTTCGTCTGGCAGCTTGGTAATCGTCTCCGGATCAAAATACTGGTCAAACTGATTGAGGATCATCTGAGCGCGTTGCGACGGCACTGGATTGTTGGTAATTTGTCCAGTCAGTCGCACCCACTGCCTCCGAATCAAATAAGCCCGTTGTCGTTCATCAGATGCTTTGGGCAAAATCAGCGATAGATCGCCCACTGGTAACACTCGCTGGCAATCCAGATCGAATAGGCCTCCTACTACTGAGCCTGGGCCTGCAAATTCAGCATGATAGCGCTTATAGATAATTAAGCCATTCCGACGATGACTATCGACGATTAGCAGCTCCTTATTATGAAACTGCTTGAGGATTTTCAATGCCTGTGAGTTTTGAGCCTCATCCTTCCAGGGGTTCAGGCTTTCCTGTTTCATGCCACTATAGCCTTGAGAGTTGGCGAAACCTGTACGGCGGGCAAGCACCTCCTCTCCGTAAAGAGCTGTCTGGCAACGCTGCTTATTTTCGCTATCCATCTCAACTCGTATTGCTTAATTTCTTGGATCAAGAACGCACCCAGACTGAAAGCGCGACTGGCAAACTCAATTGATGTAAGTTCTTGAGGATACACAAGAAGAGACGTTTAGTTTACCACCTGTTATCAGTTACCACGACAAACTTCCCTCAAATCAGTATCATCCGTTTCTGGTCAACCCTGTAACTCCATTTTATGGCATACTGCTTGGGTGCATGAAAGATCAAGGTCAGAAGATTCTTAGGTAGAGACGATTCAGGTCGAATTGTTAAAAAATTATAAAAAATTTACAAGATTTTTTAAAGCAATTGTGTAGGCACCCTGTTTAAAGTCAATTCAGAATCTTGCACCTATTCACTCAGCCACATTTTTTTCTCCTGCCTCCCTATAGCTTAGGTTCGTTTTGTACAAGCTCCAAGAAGCTCCCTAACCAGTTGAGGGGGAAGCTAGGTGCTTGTGCAAGAAGAGGCGTTTGGGACGCCCCATCAGCCATGCACTGTAGCTAGGCTCAACCTGATGTAGTTGATATCCGGTCTTGAGATAAAGTTGCCGAGCCTGATGGTTGTTTTCTAGCACATGGAGATACAGGTCAGAGAAGCCCCATTCTAGAGCCGTTCGCTCACAGGCAAGGAGTAATTGTTGGGCTACTCCCCGCCGCCGACACGACGGACTAACTGCCAGGTTAGAGATGTATGGATACTGGGAAGCACGGGGTTGCCACGAAGGAGGAGAGCGGAGTGCAATCTCTACAGTACCAGCCAGTTCTTCGGCGGAACCAGATGCGCCAGAAGCGGATGCGACGGCAACTAAACAAACGTAATGTGGTGAGGTGGCGCGAAGCCGATTTCGCAAATCTTCGTAAATTCCCAATCGTAACAGAGGGTGGGTCCAACGCATGATCCCAGTCCGAGGGTGAAAGCTATCCGCTAAAATTTCCGCTAAAGTGGTTAGATCCCGAACTTGAGCTATACGGACGGTGAAGTGGGATGCACCAGCAGCTAAGGCATCCCGACCAGCAGGGGCTGGTTCGTAGGGCGTCAAGAAAGAGAAACAGGGGTTCACAACCACAAAAATATTTTGGTAAAAAAAACAAGTGAAACCGTTCTAAGTGAACAAAAGAGCAAAAATTTACAAGCGCCAGTTTGAGAAAAATCAGTTTTTTCTTCGCTTTTCAAATCAGGCAGAAAATTTTTTGTCCCGATATTTAACTAATTGTATCGAGTGCCAGGTCGTCTAGGATACCTGAGGGGTCTATTTGGAGACCCTCAGATGGCAAAGCAATAAGTGCTTGGGCGACATAAGCGTTTAACTCTCTGGTTAACTAGGAACGCCGATAACTTGTGAACGCTCGGCTGAGATGTCGGGTTAGCTGAACTGTGGGAGAGTTACGGAGCAAGAGTCATCAAGTCAGCAGGCGGTACAGTGGTAGCACACGCACACCTGAGGCAAACTTGGCTCTCGTCAGCAACTGGTCAGATAAGTCTCTGTTGCGGGTAGGTGCACTCGTACACGCGACAGCTTATTCCATAAGGATAGTATTGTACAAGTAGTGCATCGACCAACAGCAGTCAAGGCGCAGCTTTAAGCAGTGCCTCGACGTAATTGAATCGCCCTCTGTCTGGATGAGCCAAGATCATTAAGGTATGTTGCTAACAGCCGGATTATTATCGCTAGCGTAAGACAAGCAAGTTTTGTAACCCTGATCGGAGCAGTCGGCACTGGATGGAACACAAAAACGATAAAACGATAGAAATAATTTTGGCTGTGAGCAACCTTGATAGAGAAAGCCGCCAGTGGATTTTTCCCACGTTGTGTGTGAAGATTGCACGGCTTGTCTGTTCGTTGCTTTCACATATGCGATCGCGGCAGCACTGCGATTTTGTTCAGGTTGGCGTATTTGAAGAAGAAGGAATTAGCGCTGCTGCGTTGCCTCTATTCCTTTAAGGACGCCAATGGCGAGGCTTTGGAGGAGCTACCGGACATAGTAAGCACCAAGCTACTGCTCTTCTCAAAACGCCGACGCTTTACTGAACAGGATTTCAGTTACAGCAGGCTCTAAAGGTGAGCGTTCATTTTTAGATGTTCGGTGTTCTCCAGCATGGTAAGGTCGCAATCTTTGAGAAGGATTATCACCCTTGAGGTGAAGAACAACGGATACAACCGATAAGTCTCTTACCTCGTATTTGTCAAAGGATACAACCATACTGGAAAACAAAAATTAAAATCGATTGGGGTGCACCACCGACTAGAGCTACAGATTCGCAGTATCTCGAAACAACTCCTATGCTCAACGCAAGCTAGCATCAAAATTAGGATTAATATATTTAGTCCTGATTTCTCATTAAGCAAGCCATCCTGAGCGGGAAGAATCTGTGAATCAGTGCAGACTGTTTTTATCCGACAAGCCCTGGCAGCAGGAGAGCGGTGCATGATATCCCAAGCAACTAGTAGGCCCAAACTTCTGGTCGTCGATGACGAACCAGACAACCTTGACTTGCTTTATCGGACTTTCCATCGAGAGTACAGAGTATTGAGGGCAGACAATGGGCCTGCTGCACTAGAGGTTTTGGCGAAGGAGGGGGATGTGGCGGTAATCATCTCCGATCAGCGCATGCCTTTAATGAGCGGGACCGAGTTTCTTAGCCTCACTGCTGCCCAATACCCTGATATCATCCGGATTATCTTGACCGGATACACCGATGTTGAAGACTTGGTAGAGGCAATCAACTCGGGGAAGGTGTTTAAGTACGTCACCAAACCTTGGAACGCTGACGAACTCAGGGCAGTCGTGCGCCAAGCTATGGATACTCACAACGTTCTGAAGGTTCGCACCAGGGAGCTGTGCAGGGCACTGCGCCGGGAAACGCTACTTAATACCGTTACTAATACAATTCGCAACGCCCAGTACGGACGAAGTGGTGGTTCTCCCCTACAGCAAATTCTGCAACGAATTGTGGAATCGGTGGGTCATCTGTTGGAGGTAGATGTCTGTATTCTGCGTCCCTTTCAGGACGAGCGATTGGTAGACGAATGGTTCGTTTATCAGAAGAATCAAGGGTCGCCTCGCTCAAGGTTTGGAGACAACCAAGAGGGGGAGCTTGGACAAGACTTCACCTTGTTACCCCCTTTCGCTCCCTCATCTTCTGCCAAATCCGCTGCTTTCTCGCCTTATCCCTCACCTTTAGAACAGACAGTTTGGGAAACCCGCGAGGTGGAAGTGATTAACGATGTATTGACGGATAAGCGCTTTGGTGATATAGACTCAAAAATGAAACAACGGGCGATCGCCTACCAACAGCTCAATATTCGCTCAACCCTAGTAGTACCGCTGATTAGTCAACAGGAGTTAGTGGCGGTACTGGCACTGCATCAGTGTGGTGAACCCTACGTTTGGCAGGATGATGAAATTCAGCTGGTGGTGATGGTCGCCGATCAAGCTGCCCTCGCGCTTTCCCAGGCACGGGCTTACGAGCAGGTGCGTGCTTTGGCAACGCAGCAAGAACTGGTTAACACCATTACAACCGCCATCCGCTCTAGCCTCGACCCACAAGAGATTTTCACTGCGATTACTCAACAGTTAGGGCAAGCGCTAAAGGTTGATGGCTGTGCTCTATCCCTTTGGAAAGAGGAGGATGAGTTTGTCCAATGTGTTGGTCTGTATGATGGCGTATCGGCACAAGTGGTAGGAACGCAGGCAGCTGAGGGTTCGGAGTTTAATAAAGTATTCGCTAATCAGGGGGCAGTTATTGGGTCTACCTCTCATCAGCTACCTCAGTCAATTGTCCCCATTGCCGGGAATCCGGTACTCCAGCAGCTTGTGAATACACAACAGCCGGTGGTGATCAACGATCTGGCGGCGAATCCAGAGATGAATGGGTTTGACTTGCCACTGCGCCAGCCGGCAAGGGCACTTTTGGTAGTGCCCTTGCTTTCCGATAGCGATAGCGTTAGCTCCTTGGACGCAGGACGCAGTCTAGAGGAACGCAGTCCGGAACGCTCGTCTAGCAAGCTTATTGGCAGCATTACGCTGCGCCAAACCCACAAACCTCGCCAGTGGCTCTCGTCAGAAATTGACTTAGCTCAAGCGGTGGCTTCTCAGGCCGCGATCGCTGTTCAGCAGTCGCGACTCTATCAGAAAACACGGCAGCTAGCTGAACGGTTGCTGGAATTAGATCGGCAGAAAACGGAGTTTTTCCAAAATGTTTCCCACGAGTTCCGGACGCCCTTAACACTAATGATTGGGCCTCTGGAGTCAGTGGTGGAGAATAAACAGGATTTGCCGTATGAGCAGAGCGCGATCGCCCTGCGCAATTCTCGACGATTATTGCGATTAGTCAACCAGCTACTAGATTTACAGCGACTTGATGCAGGTCGGATGCAAGCCAGCTTCCGTCCCTGTAACTTAGTAGAATTTGTCAGCCAAATCGTCGAAACCTTTCGACCCTACTGCGAGAAAAAGAGCATAACGATCTCAACCGAGCTGACATCCTGTGCACCAGTTTATTTAGATTCGGAAAAATTTGACAAGGTACTTTATAACCTTCTATCTAATGCTATGAAGTTTACCGAAGCTGGGGGGAATATTACTCTCAAGGTAGAACCGGCAGGAGACCACGTCCGGATGCAGATTACAGACACAGGTATTGGCATTCGCAAGGAGCAAATTCCCCATTTGTTTGAGCGGTTCCGACAGGCAGAAGGGTCAGTCAACCGTAGTCATGAAGGCAGTGGTTTGGGCCTTGCTTTGGTGAAAGAACTGGTGGAACTCCACGGCGGTCAAATTTCTGTAGAGTCGGTGTACTCAGAAGGCACGACCTTCACCGTTTGGCTGCAAACCGGGACATCTCACTTACCGCTAGAGCAAGTACTCGAAGTCCCCACAGAAATTCAGTCTAGTCGTGCTGCTGTGGAATTAGCCGATCTAGAAATCAAATCACCTCTAGAGGAAGGGCCTGGCAACGGAGTACTGGGGACTGGGCCAAAAAATAACTTCAATTCCAGAAAGAAGCCAGCTAGCGTCTTGGTGGTGGACGATAACCCAGATTTACGAATCTATGTGTCCCGCATTCTTCGGCAGGAGGGTTATCAAGTTTGGGTAGCTCAAGACGGGCAAGAAGGGTTCCGTGTCGCCCAGGAGCATCGTCCTCAACTGATTGTCACAGATTTGATGATGCCTGTGGTATCGGGTCTGGATATGATTCGGATGGTTCGCGCATCGGAAGAGTTACAAGGAACGCCCATTGTCCTGCTTACGGCGAAAGCTGATGAAGCAACCCGAATTGAGGGAGCCGAAGAGGGGGCGGATGCGTATCTCTCCAAGCCATTCAATGACCGAGAATTGCTGGCAGAAGTAAGGAATTTGCTGGCGCTCAAGGCCAATGAGCAACGAGTCGTTGAGTTGAATACTTACCTGACGCAGTCCGTGCTGAGGCGCTTTTTGCCACCGGCAATGGTGCAGAGGGCAGCAAGGGGTGAACTGGAACTGGATTTAAGTCCAGAACCTCGCCTAATTACGACATTGTTCAGTGACATTGTAGGCTTTACCCAACTGTCGAATACGTTGCGAGCGCCACGGGTGGCAAAGTTGCTCAATGAGTACCTCGAAGCAATGACCCATGCTGTGTTTGATAACGGCGGCACCGTCGATAAGTTCATGGGAGATGGGATTTTAGCGATTTTCGGGGCACCCGAGGAACTAAAAGCGAATGAGCAAGTGCGGCGAGCTGTCGCAGCAGCGCGGCAAATGCTTCGTTCTCTAAACGAGCTTAACCAGCGCTGGCAAGCGCAAGGCATCGTTGGGGAAAACGGGCCCCCCCCTGTGCAATTCCGCTGCGGCATTCACCAGGGAAGTGCTGTCGTGGGAATGTTTGGAGGCAGTGAGCGGTCAGACTATACAGCGATTGGCCCTTCTGTGAACATTGCCGCACGGCTGCAAGAAGCTGCAAAACCAAATTCCATTCTCGTCTCAGCCGCCGTTGCAGATTACCTGGATGATGATGCCATCACCAGGTTCAGTCCCCTCCAGCTCAAAGGTGTTGATGAGACTGTGCTTACCTTTTCAGTCAAACCAGATTGGATTGAGCGCAGCTAAACAAAAACAGCAGCAGTGCGGCTCCGTAGGAGTTCTGGCTCGTTCTTTTAGCGCGTCTGTGCAGGAGGCTACACTTTTATGGATATAGAGGGGAGGGGGGTTCTAAGCTGTTGTGCATCTAATCTGCACACCGAGACACTTAAATTTTCTGTCAGTAGTCCTCTGTCAGTTGTCCGTTACCACTAACCACTTACTACTGACAGAGGACAAAAAGCCAGGATGTGAATATCCAATGTTTTATGCGCGTCAGCTTATAGCGACTAGACGACCTCTCGCTAGCGAACAGAGCATCCGCTCCGCTAGCTCTAGTTCTCTTCGGAGCAGGGCACGATTACGTCCAAAAAGGCGATCGCACTAGTTTAACTAGATAAGCAATTGTCTATATTTAACTCTACCGACAGGGGAGCTAATTTTGATGGATGAGCGTCTATTCAGAATACAGGAATTAGCGTAATTGCTTCAACTATGAAAACTACACGATGGCTCCAAGTCGCTTTGTTAGCTACAGCGTCTTTCTTTAGCGTTGGTACTTTAAGTCCGACAACTGCTGCCACTTTTGACACAGCAGAAGTTAATGCCAATAATTTCATCGCCGTAGCAGTACCCTACGGCAACAACCAGCATCAACTGCTGCTCATCGAACAGCTCTCAAAGCAAAAGGCTTGCTGGAATGAAAACGGCAGCAACCCAGTTAGTGTAGAGCCTCTACTCCTGAACTTTGACTTCTCAGGTATTTGTGGTCGCACCACTGACAGTAACGGTTATTCGATCCGTATGAATGGTCAAGACCTCGGCTTAGATTATCTTCTCAGAATAATTGAGCGTAATGGAGAATTGGTGCTAATTGGAAGTCACCGTATAAACCGACAGGCTCCAGATATTGAAATCGGCACAACCAAAGGCAAGAGCAATGGTTTTACGAAAATTTTTCTGAATCCAGGTTGGCGCTTGACTCGCAGAACCTATCAAGGCAAAGCATTAGGTCACATCTATCTCACCAGTGATTCGACCGCTCCAGCTACTCAAGCGGTACCACCGCTCACTCAACCCTTACCATCCACGACGCAACCGCTACCACCTAGGACTCAGCCTCTACCACCGCTCACTCAACCCCTACCGGCTCCTGAGAGAGAATTAATTTTTACCAAACCACAATCTGGGATAACTGTTCCGGGAGGACAAACTCCTGCAACTAGCCCTGGAACCGTAACACCCCCGTCCTCTCCACAGCGTGAGATACCGGTGTTTGTTGTGCCTACAAAGCCACAATCCGGGATAACTGCTCCGGGAGGACAAACTCCTGCAACTACTCCTCAAACCCTGCCGTCCCTACCTTCCTCAAAAACTATGGGGCCAGTGTTTGTTGTGCCTACCAAGTAATACCAAGTTGCGTTCAAAGATATCACTTGGCTGTTGAGACTCTTGGAGACAAGAAAGACAAGGGGAAAGAGGGTAATATCACTTCCGATTAGGTAGTCATCGTTAAGTCTGAGTAGGAGAGGGGGAGAGGGGAAAAAATTTAATAATGACGATGTAAACGGAAGTGATATGAGATGTCTAAACGCAACTTGGTATGTCCCAAATTCCGCACCCTGAAGTGTCACACTACGCAATTTTGGGAAACTCGGTGCTCTATATAGGGGATTAGGGGCAATAGGGAATGGGAAGATTTTTTACGTAATCTATGTATTAGAAGTTACCAATTCTCAATTCCCTATTCCCAAAAACCGATAGCGTATACTGCTAT
>DATNPI010000711.1:0-11007 GCA_036703325.1 Coleofasciculaceae cyanobacterium | reverse complement strand
TACGCCAGAATGGCAGGAGCGTCATCAGCAACTTTGGCAGGATGCCGTTTCTAGGTGTCAACGGTCAGAAGTGGTGAGTCCAGAGGTACTTAAGGCGATCGCTACTACCGTTCAACCTGATGGCGTCGTGGCGACAGCAAGACGACTTGGCACTGATAGCTCAGAGCCTCCACAAGGGTTACCTCTGCTCACTTCTATCGGACTGGCGCTGGAGACGGTGCAAGATCCAGGCAATCTGGGAACGATGATTCGAACCGCTGCTGCTGCTGGTGCCGAACGCTTGTGGCTGAGTACAGACAGTGTGGATTTAGATAATCCCAAGGTATTACGCTCATCAGCGGGTCAGTGGTTCCGGCTCCCCGTGGTAGTCAGCGTTGATTTGAAAGATGTTGTTTGCCAATGTCAGGCTCAAGGAATACAGGTAGTTGCGACAGTACCTAATGCTACTTTAAGTTACTGGGATATAGATTTGCAGCGTCCCACCCTGATTCTGCTGGGCAATGAGGCAGCGGGACTGAGAGCTGACTTGGCGTCATTAGCCGATCAGCAAGTGCAAATTCCTCTCATGCCAGGAGTAGAATCGTTGAATGTAGCGATCGCTGCTGGGTTGATGTTGTACGAAGCCCAACGTCAACGTCGAAAGTTGTAAGCTTTCATCTCATGGGTGTCTAACCTGTAACCTTCCGACCCGTAATCCCTATTCAACCTTCAACGCTCTTCATCCAAGACATCTTCCATCGGCTCTTGCTCACAAAAAAATTCATCAAGTTCAGCCGTCGCTTCTTCTAGAGCCTTTGAGGCAGTCCAACTTCTTGAAGAGCAATTGCTTGTCTGCGGGGGCTTGGATTTAGCGAATTTGCGCTCCTGTGCCAAGATATTCTGTAGTTGGTAAAGCGACTCCATAAAAGCTCTGGTGGCAGTAATTCGTTGATGAGTGCTGATGCCCATGCATGATGTTTAATTCCCTTGCCTACTGCTTTTAATTGGAAAACACCCGGTTAAAACTTTCACGATACAACACTCTGCTTGGGGAAGTTTGAATCAAAAATGACACCTAGAGGAAATTCAAAATCTGAATGTATAAACTTAAATCTCAGCTGTTGTTGGTTTCTCCTAACTGACAGCACCTGAATGGGTCAATTCAGCTGAAGTCTTGCGCTCATTGATTGGTCAAGTTGAGAATAAGGAGGGCAATGTGCATGGTTGAGATGGATGTGAGTCAAGAATTTGATTACGATTTGGTAATTATCGGTGCTGGTGTGGGCGGACATGGGGCTGCCTTACACGCTGTCAGTTGCGGCTTGAAAACCGCCATTATTGAGGCGTCTGAGATGGGCGGAACCTGTGTTAATCGGGGCTGTATCCCTTCAAAAGCCCTACTAGCGGCATCAGGTAGAGTACGGGAGTTACGTAACGCCCACCACCTTAAGTCGTTGGGCATTCAGGTTGGAGGCGTTGAGTTTGACCGACAAGCGATCGCTGACCACGCGAGCAACCTTGTCAGCAAGATTCGTGGCGATCTAACTAATAGCCTTAAACGCTTGGGTGTTGATATTATTCAAGGCTGGGGTAGGGTAGCTGGGCAACAAAAGGTAACAATTGCGACAGACGGCGGGGAAAAAACACTCACAGCCAAAGATATTATCCTGTCTACTGGTTCTATTCCGTTTGTTCCTCCAGGAATTGAGGTTGACGGCAAAACGGTCTTTACCAGCGACGACGCCTTGAAGCTAGATTGGCTACCGAACTGGGTGGCAATTATTGGCAGCGGTTACATTGGTCTGGAGTTTTCCGATGTCTACACGGCACTGGGTTGTGAAATCACGATGATTGAAGCCCTTGATCAGCTGATGCCGACCTTTGACCCGGATATCGCAAAACTGGCGACGCGGATTCTAATCACCCCCCGTGACATAGAAACCCATGTAGGGGTGCTGGCAAAGAAAGTTACTCCCGGCTCACCAGTAGTGATTGAACTGGCTGACGCAAAAACGAAAGAAGTAGTGGATATCCTGGAAGTGGATGCCTGTCTTGTCGCAACAGGTCGGATTCCCGCTACTAAAGATCTGGGACTAGAGGCTGTAGGCGTCGAGACGGATCGGCGGGGCTTTATTTCTGTCGATGACACAATGGCAGTGCTGTCAGCGGGTGAACCAGTGCCGCATCTGTGGGCAATTGGCGATGCTACGGGTCAACTAATGCTGGCACACGCCGCATCGGCTCAAGGTATGGCGGCAGTGGAGAATATTTGTGGGCGTCATCGTACCGTAGACTATCGCAGCGTCCCAGCGGCGGCGTTCACTCATCCAGAAATTAGCTATGTGGGACTGACAGAGCCAGCGGCGAAAGCGTTAGGTGAAAAAGAGGGATTTGAAGTAACATCAGTGCGATCGTATTTTAAGGGGAATTCTAAAGCGATCGCAGAAGGAGAAGCAGACGGCATTGCCAAGGTAATCTACCGCAAAGATTCAGGCGAAGTCCTCGGCGTTCATATCCTGGGCATCCATGCCTCGGATTTGATTCACGAGGCATCAAACGCGATCGCTTTACGGCAATCTGTCAAAACCCTCGCCTACTTAGTCCATGCTCACCCGACGTTATCGGAAGTGCTGGACGAAGCCTACAAACGAGCGGTAATGAGTCATTAGTCCTTATCTGTTGACCAATGACCAATAACCAATAACCAATGACCAATGACCAATTGATGCAAATTCGCAGACGCCCACCCAATCCAGCTATTGACCTGAATATATTGCGCTATCAAGTTGTTCTCCCTGATGCGGAGCCGCGCCATATCCTAGAGGAAATTGTCTGGCAAAAAGAGACAGAAGTTGACCAGATGCGGGAAAGTGTTCCTCTAGTGGAGTTACGAAAGCGGGTGCAGACGGCACCGCCTCTGCGTGATTTTCTCCAAGCCCTGCGTTCAGGTAAGACACATCCCGCCCTGATTGCAGAAGTCAAAAAAGCGTCTCCCAGTAAAGGGGTAATCCGTGAGGATTTTGACCCAGTGGCGATCGCTAAAGCCTACAGCCAAGGCGGTGCAAGTGCCATATCAGTGCTAACGGATAAGAAATTCTTTCAAGGCAGCTGGGAAAACATGGCGCAAGTTCGTGCCGCCGTTGACTTACCTGTATTATGTAAGGATTTCATCATCTACCCCTACCAAATCTATCTTGCTCGAAGCTACGGAGCGGACGCTGTTTTACTGATTGCTGCAATTTTGTCAGATCAAGACCTCCAGTACTTTATCAAAATTGCCAATGCTTTATCAATGACACCCTTGATCGAAGTTCATACCCTCGGTGAGCTAGACCGCGTCTTACCTCTAGATGGGGTTACCCTAGTAGGTATAAATAATCGCAACTTGGAAGATTTCTCGGTCGATCTGCAAACGACGTGCCAAATCCTGGCAGCACGGGGCAACCAGCTACAGGAGCGTGGCATCACAGTCGTCAGTGAGTCAGGGCTGCATACAACGACCGATCTAGAGGGGGTGGCATCTGCAGGTGCTACAGCTGTTCTGATCGGCGAGTCATTGGTGAAACAGCCTGACCCAGCTAAAGCGATCGCCAGTCTGTTTCCCAGTCCGTGATCCGTAAGCCACGAACGCCTTGTCTTTTGCGATATACCCTAACGGGATGCAACGCTTGCGCAGATTCGTCCATTTGAGGTAAACCAAGTTTCATGGAGCCAATCCCCCTTCCGTCTTATGTTCACTACGAACTGCTTCTCCAACTACTAGAGCGCCAAACTTCCTTTGCTGTCAATCAAAAACCGGCAGTTCGAGAGCAAGTTCATCAACTGATCAGCACCCTCCGCAAAGCCCTAGCCCAGCAGAGGCAACTTGAACAAAGCTGCCAGCGAGCCAACTTGCCCGTTGAGTACCGTTGGTCTCTCAACAGCGTTAGCTTTGAGCAAGAACACTCTCCAGGCGTTTTTCCCTTGAGTCAGAAACCTGAAGTTAGTAAATAGTAACGATTAACATAGGGTGCGAATTACTAGAGTCTAAGCAGTTATTAATTCCTTTCAATCAGGCAAAGCTCTTTGTAGTTTATTGTTGAAGCTGCCGAAGACTTCGGCAGCCGTCAACGGTCTTTAGAGAGGCGGTAGCTGCCCCACCAGCGCAAAATCGGTAAACAGTTTTGATATTAGTTGCGGCGTTAGTCGAAGAATCTTGAAGGGTTAATTGAAAGTAGTTATTTCGCTAACAAATGATAACAATCGCTCACTTACGCTCTTAGGGTTTAAGACCGAGTTAGCCAAAGCTATTTCGGATATGGGCTTTTAGGAATTCTGTCGTCAGCTAGAGTACAAATGCGAACTCTATGGCAACAAGTTAGTTGTGGTGGATAGGTTTTAGCCTAGCAGCAAGAAGTATTCTAACTGCGGGGTGGTAAAAGAGTCGCTATTACTTTCGGAACAGGTGTTCAACTGTGAAGCTTGCGGGCTTGAATGTAGATAGGGACTTGAACGCTTCCATCAATTTAGAAAAGGCGGTGCGGGATTTAGAGGTTTGCTCTCTCTCCATTGAAGTAGCACCGCAGGCGGTCAGCTTGATCGTCTTAGCCTGTCGGACTGGTGAGTGCCGACACTCCCAGGATGAAGCAAAAAGAAAATGTTAGTAATCGTTAACGTTTTGGGAGCGGAGTTGTACGATCCTGGATTATGCGCAGCGAGAAGTATAGAGGATAACGCAATGGACGATAAGCTCATGCTGATGATTCCGGGGCCAACGCCGGTACCAGAACAAGTATTACTTGCTCTCTCCAAGCACCCCATTGGTCATCGTAGCGGCGAATTTAGCAAAATTATGGCAGAGGTAACCCAAAACCTCAAATGGATACATCAGACCGAGAATGATGTCTTGACTTTAACGGTGAGTGGCACCGGTGCTATGGAAGCAGGAATTATTAATTTCCTGAGTCCAGGCGATCGCGTTTTGGTGGGATGTAATGGTAAGTTTGGCGAACGCTGGGCAGATCTGAGTGCCGCCTTTGGTCTGAGCGTCGATAAAATCACAGCAGATTGGGGCAAGCCTCTAGATAGCGATCAGTTTAGAGAAAAACTTGCTGCCGACACCGAAAAGAATATTAAGGCCGTAATTATCACCCACTCGGAGACCTCTACCGGCGTCCTCAACGACCTAGAAACCATTAATGGTCACGTCAAAGACCACGGCGAAGCGCTGATGATTGTTGACGCTGTTACTAGCTTGGGAGCGGTCAATCTGCCGGTGGATGCCTGGGGGATTGATGTCGTTGCCTCTGGTTCCCAAAAAGGCTATATGATTCCCCCTGGACTAGGCTTTGTCTCCGTCAGTGCCAAAGCTTGGGAAGCTTATAAAACGGCAAAATTGCCACGCTTCTACCTGGATTTGGGTTTGTACCGCAAAGCGACTGCAAAAAATAGCAATCCCTTTACTCCACCAGTTAACTTAGTCGTGGCGCTACAGGCAGCACTGCGAATGATGCAAGCGGAAGGTTTAGACGCCATCTTTGCGCGTCACCAGCGCCTGATGCAGGCGACTCGGGAAGCTGTAAAAGCCCTTTCGCTACCCTTGTTTGCTCCCGATGAGGCTGCTAGTCCTGCAATTACTGCCGTGGCACCGGTGTCTGTGGAGTCAGAACAAATCCGCGCCATTATGAAGAAGCGCTTCGATATTTCTTTGGCTGGCGGGCAAGACCATTTTAAAGGCAAAATTTTCCGCATTGGTCACCTTGGTTTTGTTAGCGATCGCGATATTCTCGCCGCCATCGGTTCTCTCGAAGCGACTCTCCGCGAATTGGGACACGAAGCGGCGACGCCTGGATCTGGTATTGCGGCGGCGGCTAGAGTGTTGGCTCAATCTTAAGAGTCGTCCTCTCAACAAGTTCACACTTTTCTGTAAGGTGGGCAATGCCCACCCTACTTATGACCACACCCAGTCGGTAAGTCCTGAACTAGTTTTCTAATCGGCGGGCAAAAAAAAGAGCGAGTCGCTCACCGACTCGCTCTTTTTTGTATTGAGATAAATACTGAATGAATGCACAATGTTGGGACTTGCCTGAAGGTTAAAATGAACCAAAAGGCATAAGCGATTGGACATTATTAGTTTGCTCCTCGCCGATTTATCCGATGCTTAGACCGTTTCCAGCCAATCATAGATTCGATCTAATTGTTCAAGTGTAACTAAACCGTACTGCCAGAGAATCATGGGCAAAGGGCCTGGATCTTGTTCCCGACGCCGTTGCGCGATCGCAATTGAATCTCTGGAAATCGCTAATTCTTCTTGGAGAAAGCGGATAAATCTAGAATACGTTGCAGGTGCCATAATTGCTTTCACCTCCTCTTAATCTGCTCTATTTTGGAATCATGAGCCTGCGTCCTTTGGTCACCAGTAGCCAGTCTACAAGCTGTCCACTGTTTACTGGTTCCTCTCCTTTATATTGAGGGTTGGAACCGTTGCTACCTGTGTCCGTAATCACTGGCAATCCGAGATTTACATCAACTGCCCCTACTTGCCACGCTTCTCGCTGGTTAGCGATAGCCACAGAAGAGACATTGCAGCTAGACCTTCCCAACAAGGTATACGGGTAACCAAGCTTTGCTCAACTGGTTACAGAAACTGTAACTAGACAGTTTCTTGCAACCCTTGCTTAACTCTTTTACACAAGCGCTTTAAGCAAAGCCATCTGTAAAATGGAAGATTCACCACTTGGTGTACGCTATCACTTACACCGACCTCACACCATTACTTAGCGGTTCACCGCCAAGGCTCTCCTCGCGTAACACCCTTGCCTTTTCTGTTCGGCATTTAAAACCGAATACTAGCAGGCAGTAATGAATAAGGCTATCTTAGTTTTTTGCCTTTTACCTCTGCCTTAGGAAAGGGTAACTTACTTCAGTGGGAAAATCTTAATCCCTAGATTAAAATTTCTAATAATTTTAATAAAATTTTAAGAACCCGACGGAGTAGCTGGGGTTGTATTGCCATCTAGGAACTTGATGCTCACCTGATCGCCGACCTTGAGACCCAGTTCAGCGGCTCGTCCCCCTCGAAGTTCAATTACCTGGTCAATCAGGGACTGTGGGCCGTAGGTCGGACAGGGACTTGTGGTACAGGGTGGAACATTGGCGGCAATCTCTATGACTTCCCCATCCCGCAGAAACACCATATCTAGAGAGATTTTTACATTCTTCATCCAAAAATTGACAGGTTGCGGCGGATCGAAGGAAAACAACATCCCGCGATCATCAGCTAGAGATGTTCGATACATTAACCCCGTCGCCTGCTCTTGGAGCGTCCGTGCCACTTCCAGTGAAATCCGCTGACCCGCCATCTCCGCTTGAGCAGAAATTGGTAACATTTGACCTGTGTTCATGGGTGACGATGCGACTGCTGGGGGAGGTGGCAGCTGTTCACTGGACTTCAAAGGCGTCCCATCTGTGACTTTAGCTGGCACTGATGCGGCACAGCCAATCAGCAAAATACTCAGCATTATCCCAAATAAACTGATTCGACACTTCATGAGTTATGCCTTATTTCTGCCAAGCTGAACAAATATCTCTCCCCGACTCTTCAAGCTTCCCGCAAAACGTAACCGACGCCCCTCACGGTTTGAATCAAGCGCTTTTCGCCTTCGTCTTCTATCTTGAGACGTAAATAGCGAATATAAACTTCAATGACGTTCGATTCTCCCATAAAATCGTAACCCCAAACATTTTCCAAAATTTGTTCGCGGGTTAATACTTCGCGAGGATGGGACATCAAATACTTGAGGAGTTCAAACTCTTTCATTGTCAGGTCAATCGTCCGTCCGCCACGCATGGCTCGGCGCGTCGTCAGATCTAAAATCAGTTCTCCAAACCTTAGCTGTTCGGTGACACCGGCGTCTGGCTCTAGATAAAGGCGCACCATCTGCAAAAATGTTTCAGAGCGATAAGGTTTCAGGAAATAATCATCCGCCCCAGCCTCTAGACAAGCTACTCGATCCTCAACCGTTTCACGAGCCATTAGCAGGAGTAGTGGTACGCGAGAGCCTGAATTTCTAATCTGACTACACAACCTCAGTCCTGATTCACCGGAAAGCGCTCTGTCCACGACTACCATTGCTGGCTGGAGTTCACAGGCTTGAAGCCAACCGCTGTTAGCATCATGGGCAATGACAGTATGATAGCCTGCCTCTCTTAAATCTAGACTCAATCGTTCAGCAAAGGTTTCGTCTGTTTCTACGAGTAAGACACAGGGATTGCGGTCAAGGGTAACGGATTGCATAGGCAGTGCTTAGTGCTTGTAGATTTCAAGCTGGTCATTATACCGAAGTTATCTTCCCTTTTGTAACACGTCTTACTGGGGGAGTCTTACACCCATCGGGTGAGAGAGACAAAACGAGGCTTACCTTGTCCTTACTGATCAATAATTTGATGGAGTTGTTCCGCTTGTTTCAAGATTTTTTCAAATCCTCCTTCGGCAATGCCTTTAACATAGTTAATTTTTATTTCTTCTAGCATATCCACGAGTAAGGATTGAATTTCCTGAAGGTTATGCGTCTTTTGTACTTCGAGTTGTAATACTTTGCTGAAGTTTTCAATAAGACGGTTAGAGTGTTCTGCGGCTACAGGGTCTTCTAGTAACGCTGTCAGGGTGCTATAGGTAGTCCGAGAGATATCCGCCACCAATTTTTCAGTCAACTGATTGGGTAAGTTACTTAAACCAGGTACGCTCTGAAGTTGTTGGTAGACGGGGGATTGGTTGAGGGCAGTTTCAACAGTATGATGCACTAAGGCTTCGATGTTGGGCTGGACTTTGGGTAGAACGTCATAAATACTTAGGTGGAGCAGGCGAGTAGCGATCGCTTTTACTTCATCGACGTTATTGACACTCAGGTAGGGGCGGCGCGTCTCAGGACGAAACAACCAACGTGCTACATCACCCCGCTGAATTGACTCCTGAGCTTGGTCAATCAGGCGGATACCAACCAATTCAGTGAGTTCCTCTGCAAAATTAGCAATAAAGTCATATTTAATTTGTGCCTGTACAGGTTCAAGATTCAGTAAATTAGCTTGGGAGAGGCGAATCGTCACTGGAATCACTCGCATCCACCGCACAAAGGGTAGCAGCAAAAAGAGGTCGTACCAGCGCCGCAGCATCGCTGAACGCCAGGTTAACCGAGGATGATGGCGATAGATATAGAAAGTACGAACCAAAAATTCTAACCCGAACAGGACAACAAACGGTAAGTCTATCAGCCAGAAATTATTAGTAAATTTGCCATTTATTCCTATGTGACGATAGTAGTTAGTCTGAATTAAAGGACGACTTTGGGTGTTGAAAAAGTTGATTGCTTGTTGCCAACCAACTTGAGATAAATAGGCTTGACTCCAAAAGGTATCAAAGGCTTTATGAGCCGATTTTTCACCAATGCGATCGCGCATCTGGTTTTTTATCTTTTCTAATATGCCACTTTTATTCGCCACAGCAAATGGATTATCCTCAATCATTTGGTTGCTGAGACGACGTAATTCGCCGAGCAAATCCTCTGTCCCCTCTGACTCTAGCCCTGTCTGATTCACCAATTCTTCAAGTTGGTTTACTTTATTAAGATAGTTTTGCGTTTCTCGATGAGGTTCAATACCCTTAATTGGATCGTAAATCTGGACTAGGCTCGGAACGTTTTGGAAGTAGAAATCGCGCCAGGATACATAGCTCAGGTCAAAAAACACTAAGCCTAAGTTCACTAATGCAATAATTGCCAGTAATCTTTCAAACCAGCGATTCGGGCGAACTGAGGATTTTGTTTGAGCTAGTTTTTGAATAGATGACATACCTATAACCCACTTAAGTAGTAGTGGGATTTGAAAGATTGATTTTTGCCCCAGTACACAGGTGAGGCTGAGATGAAAAAATCCCAGCTGAAGCTGGGAGCTGCAAAAATTTTTACGCGTTGGTTAATTCTTAATCAAAGTTAAACCGAAGGCTGAAGGATAAAGGATGAAATTACTCCATCCACAAGGGAATGCGGCTTGAGTACTAAAGTCTGTTTCCCCAGCTTCCGCCTACAAGAGGTTCTGCAAGGACTCAGAATTTTTCGTACTTCATCCTTTATACCTCACACTTCTCTAGCCAATTTTGGTAGGAGCTTCCTCCTGTTCGGCAATCAAATCAGAATCACAGCCTACGCAGTACCACCCTACTTCTGAATCTTCGGTTAGTTTTATTTGAACTAGATTTGCACCGCATCTGTGGCATTTAGGTATGTCCATAAATTTCTCCAGGCTATTGCCTTCAGGTTCATCCTAAATTTTCCCTGAGTAACGCCAAAATAGAATTTAAAATTTTTAGAAGTTACGAATTGACAAAAGCAGCGATATGTGCCGTAGGAGGCGATCGCCTAATTCTGATGGCTTTGTCCTGTGCTAGCTTGTACGAGCATTAGAACTAATAGCAAAGGTGCTATACAGATGCCACAGCCAAAAGTGAGATTACATAGAGTAGTCAGTTTAGCCAAAATCTTACTTGATGTCGCGGCTGGTGGCGCAGTGATCGCTACTCTTCTGGGTTTTGCCGGGAGTATGTGGTGGGTCTTCGATATTCTCGATCACCTAAGACCACAATACTGTTTAATCTTGGTAGTTGCGATCCTGGTTGGTGGCATTTCTCGTCGCCCGTGGAGCTTTGGGTGGTGTTTACCGTTACTGCTAAACCTCGCCCTTATCGTGCCACTGTTTTTCGCCAACCCTCAAGGCTCTCACCTAGGGCAAGCCAACCGCGCTGGAGGCAGTACATTACGCGTTATACACGCTACCCTCGACAATGAGAATCTCGATATAAGTCGAGCAATACAGTACATAGAATCACAAGATGCCGATCTAATTCTGTTACTGGAAGTCACGCCAAGATCGCTGAACAAGCTGCAATCATCTCTCTCTAGATACCGAGTGGTGGCGTCTGAGCCAAGAGAGAATTCTCACGGTAGCGCAATGCTTTTGCCAGTTAAGTCATCAAAGCCAGTCGAGGTAGTGGCGACG
>DATNPI010000707.1:0-16192 GCA_036703325.1 Coleofasciculaceae cyanobacterium | reverse complement strand
GTTGGTTGTTACTCAGAATATTGAAGTTTAAACAGAGGAATGAAAAATGAAAAAAAATGATTTAGAATACTATGATTTGAATGCAGATAAATGGTGGAAAGAAGATGAAACATTACATCTATCTAACCATTTTAATAAATCAAGATTCGAGTTCTTCGATAGTTATATTCCCAGTTGGAAAGGACTCAAAATTTTAGATATTGGTTGTGGCGGTGGATTAGCCTGTGAATTCCTAGCTAAACTTGGAGCTAATGTATCAGGTATTGATTTATCTTTGAATTCAATTAAAGCAGCACAAGAACACGCGAAAAAGAGCAACCTACACATTGACTATCAATGTGGAGTTGCTGAAAATTTACCCTACGATGAGAACACATTTGATGCCGTCATGTGTTTTGATGTTTTAGAGCATATTGAAGATTTAGAAAAAGTTATTTCAGAAGCTTACAGAGTTTTAAAGAGAAATGGGACATTTTTCTTTGACACAATCAATAGAACTTTTAAGTCTAAAGTGATCATGATTTGGCTTTTAGAGGATATTTTAAAGCAGATACCGCGAGGACTTCATGACTGGAATAAGTTCATTAAACCAGATGAACTGATTGATGTTATGGAAAAAAGTGGCTTTGCAGATATCCTTATTAAAGGATTTGATGTAACTGATGGAGCTAACTTTAAAACCCTGAAAGATATTCTGTTGAAGGGTTTAAATAATCACAGAGAGGGTGAGAAAGCGGAGTTGTTTCCAATCCAAATTAATGAGGACACTTCCGTCTGCTATATTGGCAAATCTGTTAAGATATGAGGGCACAGCTGAGGGAATAGGGTTTTAGTCTAAAATAAATTAAGAGTGCGTTAGTCTAGCGTATGCGTAAGGGCGATCGGTGAAAACCTATTACCTGAAGTGATATTCCTTTCCTTAGAACTTCACTTTTTTATTCTTCCTAGTATGAACAGCTGCCCCTCCAGTTTGTTTCTGGAGGGGATTTTATTTTCTTAATGGGTCTAATACGAGTTGATGAAGTGTTCAGTAATACAAAACTCTAAGTATTTATATCGTCCTTTAGGAAGACCTACAGTTTGAAACTATAGATAGACAGCAGTAAGAGAGTGGGTATTTAGGATAATATGTAACAGAAAGTTGATAAACTTAATAATGCAAACTCATGCTAGAGAAACTCATCCTTCTACTGATTTAGAGGGAGAAATGTCTTTGTTTTCCCCTAATTAAATTTGGGTAATCACAAGTGTGATTTCCGGGGAAAACTGACTAGCTACTCTTGCTTGAACTAGTCATATAGCTTTTAAAGCTTCACTAAAACGCTACACGGAGTAAAAGTGTGCTTCAATCTGAACCAGTATCCATACTACCAATAAAAATTACCAGAAAACTGATAGAACAACGAATAGACAAGGGAATTTTAATTGCTTTTATTATCATGGGATTATGGGCAAGTAGTCTGTTTTTTTTACTCTCTCTTGATATCTCTAATATCCAAGCTTCATGGATATGGATTTTGCCCATCATACTTTGGCAGACATTCCTGTACACAGGATTATTTATTACGGCTCATGATGCTATGCATGGAGTCGTATTTCCCCAAAACTCAAAATTTAACAATTTAATAGGTTCAATAGCTATATTAATTTATGGATTATTCTCCTATAAAGCGTTATTAAAAAAGCATTGGTTACACCACCACCATCCGGCTAGTGAACTTGACCCTGATTTCCACGACAATAAACACAAAAACTTGTTTGCCTGGTATTTTCATTTTATGAAGGGGTACTGGAGCTGGACACGGCTTATCGGCTTGATATTTATCTTCAAGGTTCTTCATTACGGACTGCATATACCTGAAATTAATCTAACTTTATTTTGGGTTATACCTCCGATTTTAAGTTCAGTTCAATTATTTTATTTTGGAACCTTCTTAACCCATCGAGAGCCAATGGGAGGATATACTAATCCACATCGCGCCCAAAGTAATCCTCTTCCAATTTTCTGGTCATTTATTACCTGCTATCATTTTGGCTATCATCAAGAACATCATGAATATCCTCATGTTCCTTGGTGGAAGCTCCCAGAAATTCACAAATTGACTCTAGATATTTCCTGAAAGCAGAAGACTCACTCCGAGCAAGCCAAGCGAAGAAACTAGATAATGTTGAGAACTGTTGATGCTTAGGCATAACATTATTGTGATTGGAGGCTCCGCTGGGGCAATAGTCCCTCTTATACAACTGGTTCAGGGTTTCCCTCGTGACTTGCCAGCAGCCGTGTTCATTGTTGTTCACACCTCACCCAATTTTCCGAACACATTGCCAGAGATTCTCCAGCGCTCCGGTTCCCTGCCAGTAGTCCATCCCGAAGATGGTGTTCCCATTGAGCTAGGACGGATCTACGTGGCACCACCTGACCACCATATGCTGGTTAAACGCAACTACATACGTGTGGTGTTCGGACCTAAAGAAAACAGGTTTCGACCAGCTATTGACCCGCTCTTTCGCACAGCGGCTGTTGCCTATAAGAAACAGGTGGTTGGGGTTGTGCTATCGGGTCTGCTCTATGACGGAACTGCGGGGCTTATCGAGATAAAAGAGCGAGGTGGGGTGGCGATTGTTCAAGACCCAAAAGAGGCTGCCGTTCCGTGTATGCCACAGAGTGCGATTAAGCATGTGACGGTAGACCATGTCCTGTCCATGGCTAATATGGTTCGTATCCTGAGCGACCTGAGCCATGAACCAGTGCAAGAAAACTAAAATCTTGCACTAGTCTCAACAAGCTTTGTTCATGTAAGGTAGGCAGTGCTTCGGGCGGCTTCAGAAGCAAGCAATAGGGTTGGTAGACACTGCCCACCCTATGCAACGGTGCAATATGTGAAATAAAACAGAGGAGGGACAATGCCAAACGAGGAGATAACTCCCGACCCAGTTGAACTGGACATAAACTCTCTGGAGAGTATCGAAATGTCAGGGTCGCCCTCAGGGATTGTTTGTCCAGAGTGTGGGGGCGTTATGTGGGAAAGATACTTTGGCAGTTTTCGGAAACTTGAGTGTCATTTAGGTCACGCTTTCGATATGGCAAGCTTGCTGGAGTTCCAAGCTGAGGAGATTGAGCAGAGGCTGTGGTCGTTATTGCGTGTCCTAAGGGAGCGCGTAAGTATTACTCGTCAGATGGCGAACTCAGCCCACGAAAACAATAACTCTAGTGAGGCACAGCAGTTTGAAGCGCAGGCACAGCAGGCACTGCAACGTGCCCAAATGATGCGACAAGTACTCCTGGTAGGCGAAGTCATACCGACACCGTCGGGTTTTGCTATAGATGAAGCCTCAAATGAGAATGAAGGCCCGTGATTTGATTTTCTTAGGACTTACGCACCAGCCCTAACGCCAGGGGGAATAAAATTCTAGTTCCCCAAGAATTGGCGATTAGGGGGGCTTTTTGGCAGATAGTGCGTAAGTCCTTTCTGTTGCTTGACCTTCGCCGAATCCAATGCAAGGAAATCTAAAACGGCTGCCACTGGGGATATTTTCTGTATTACTGATCACCAATTGGCTTAATATTGTTCATTCCTATAGGCAGACGAGCAGACAATTCAGCAGAGGTAGATTGTGCAGAGGTGTCATTTCATTAGTCTGGGCGGTGTGTATAGGGGAGAGGAGGGATGAGCGAACTGAACAACAATGCACTCATAGTTGCCGCAGTAGTTGTGGGTACGTTGTTTGCCATACGTGCACAGGCGCGCTGGTGGCGTAAATATGATCTGAACGGCAAGACAGTGCTGATCAGGGGCGGATCGCATTGACGAAAGGCAGGAAATATCCTGAAGAGACACACAGATACAATCCATCAACAGCAATCATCAATTATCAATCAATAGGACACGTAAATCCAACAAGGAACAAGCAACATCAGCGAAGTTTTTAGTTGGGTATCACTTCCTGAAACACAAAATGGAGAATTTCGATGAATCAAGTAATTTCGTGGGCAAAAACTATTCGAGTACGCGTACTCCCTACTATTTTTTTGGTAGTAACTGTGTTATTAATTAGTGCGACTTTTGGGTATGGCAACTCGCTTACAGCCCAAGCTAAACCCTTAACACCAGAAGCTACTTCTTACCAAGTCGCTCGCACTGATGGTGAGAATGCCCAAGAGCCAGATGGACTTCCAAATAAGAAGCTAATTGAGAATTCTCAGCAACAACTTAAAAGTACCGCTGACACTGTTCGAGAAAAGCTCAATCTCGATCAACCGATTTATCCTCCTACAAAAGAATTTTTGAATACGGTTCAAGACAGTGCTAAGGAAGCCGTTCAAGCACCACAAAAGGCTTTAGAAAAGACGGTTGATACGGTGACTGGAAATCAGTAGAAGCATGAACTGTGAAGAATGAAGGATAAAAAGACTGAACAGGGCCTGGAGAATGAAACCCCCTACCAAATCTTGGTGATAATTAAGTTGGTGGGATTCTAAGACTCCTTTAACTGAGGAAAGTAGGAATTTTTAGACTTCAAACTTCATTCTTTATTCACAATCCTTCATCCCAAATCCCAGAAAGACTGGTTCAAGGAAAAGAATTGAATGAAAGTTTTTCTGGGGGATGGTGCGAATGATGGGCGGATGAAATCGGTGCCACAGTCATAAAAAATTTAACTATATTGCACAAGGAGAAAAAAATGGTTGTCAGCCATAATAAACGTGCTTTTGGAGTATTTTCCAGCCGTCAAGCAGCGGAGCAAGCACTCAATGAATTGAAAGCTTCAGACTTCCCAATGGACAAAGTCTCCATCCTTGCTAGGGATGCAGACCAGGACGAGCAACTTGGCGGTGCCCAAATGACCGATCACATTGGTAATAAAGATGTAGGGGCTTCAACAGGAATAGTTGGAGAGGTTGCCACAAACAGTGCTTTGGGTGGCGTGTTAATTGGCATTGGAAGTTTAGCAATTCCCGGTATAGGACCAATACTCGCAGCAGGTAGCGTTGCCACGGCACTTGTGGCGACTGTAGCGAGTACTGGTATTGAAGCAGCAGCGATTGGTGGTTTAGTTAGGGCACTGACTGATTTAGGCATTCCCGAAGAACAAGCTAGGGTTTATAGCGATCGCCTCCATCAGGGGAAATATTTGGTCATCGTAGAAGGCACAGAAGACGAGACTAGCCGTGCTGAATCGATTTTTAGCGATCGGGGTATTCAAGATTGGAGCGTTTATGGCAAAGATTGAAACCAGAACAGAGCAAACTGCGATCTTTAAGCCGGAGGATGTCCTGTACAGTTACGGGACTTTCAATCATTAAGAAGTCAGCTCCAACAAGGTTGCAATTAGACCATGAATATTGACCCAGGTATCGAACTTGAAAAAACCGAAATTATCAACAAATTGATTGAAGAAGTTTATCGCTTTATCGAAGAGCTTGAACAACAGGCTAGAGAGGATTTGAAGCGATTAAAGAAAGGGATAGAAACGGATGATAATCCTACGATGGAAGGTTAAACAATCGGCAAGAAGATTAAGGATTAGCTATCAGCCTTGACTGGACAGGGGCTTAAGACTGCTATAAGTAACTGGCAGGAAAAAGAAACAACGCTTAATAGTAATTTCATCAGCCCCAAAATATGTATAACCCTGCCAAAAAGTAGCGGAGCCAAGAGTCATAGCTGTATAAGTGACAACAAGGTGATTTAACATCAAGCCTTTCTCCTGATATAGGTAAGCAAGCTTCAGTAGCAGTTAGAGTGTGAGCAATATCTAATTGCAGCCTCAAGAGTAGCGTTGCTCAATAAAGTACAAAATTATTAAGCAATACTTACCTGTTGTGCTGTTACTAGAGCCATAAAATTCCTCGCAGGAATTTAGATAGGGTGATCGCTCTAAAGAAGTGGATAATCTTGAGCGATCGCTTCCTTTTTTACACTTCTCAATTCATCTCCCGTAAAGAGCCTGTCCCCGAACACGACACCATTGAGGGAAGCCTTAGCGATGTGCTGGAGATACCGAGCATTACCGACTGGCTAGCTAAGAATCCGGCGCTCAAGTGGGGTGCGATGACTGGTGCGATCGCGTTAGCCTTTCTGGCGGCACAAGCCTTCAATAACGAGCAGAATTAATAGTAAGAATTGAAGGATTTTTGCGGTTGAAAAACAGCATCGATTCTCCTCCATAATTCCAAAATCTCTGCGCTGGTAGCTCCCTAATCTCCTCAGGAATACCGAGTTCCCCAGAGAGGACTCCATGCCTCCTCCGATTCTGGGGGAGTTAAATCTTGTTCCCCCCTTGGGTTGGGGGGTTAGGGGGCTAACCGATCAATATTGCCTAAGTCCTGACAAGATTAAGCCCATAACACAAGCTGTTGGAGTTTTCTCTCAAGCCAATTACAACCCATTGCTATGCAGTCGGGACAGATATCCCCGTAGCTATCACCTTGCTCGTCGCAAACAATCACTCTTGCTTCTGTCATCTCAAACTGCTCATTGCAGGTTAAGCAGGTTTGGTCACTTTTTAAAAAGCTGTTGCATTCAATTTGAAATTGCATAAATCCCTCTTGCTCAACAGAAGTTGCACTACCCTATTAGGTGTGGAAAAAACAATCTTTGTATATTTGTTAAGATACTGGCTTCTATCAACTCAAATTTCTATCCAACGAATAATTTTAATGTTAAGCACCTTTGTAATTTTGAATACAAGTAATAGTTAAATTATAGCTTTTTATAACTCCTTGACTAAGTCAACTTGAAGTGACTGATTAACCTAGCACCTTCTTCCAAACCCTCCTAACCAGAGCATCTTCCTCGGTTGAACACTTTGGCTTTTTAAATAGCGGGGCTACCTGATGGGCTTCCTCTGGGGAGACTCCAGCACGGATGAGGTTCCTCTCGCAAATTTTTTCTTGAACTGGGTCTCTACCTTGCTCAATGAGCTGCAAATACTGATCGTCATATATACCTAAATCTAAAATTTCAGGCATAATTCTTACTCCTTGGCGGCGGCTGCCTTCTGGACTTTTCTACATAGCTTGAAGATGGAACCTGGGAGATTTTTAAACCGAAGGGAAGAGCCGCGATGAACCTTGACGAAAGCAACAGGAGTGCATCGAGAAAAAGAGAATCGCTGTTTTCCTTACCTTGTAGAAACTCCCAGGGAATGTACTAGCTATTCATTTGTTGTCCTTACTAAAGGAAGGTAACTCATACAGTTTCCCCTACCGTCTAACTGAAGAGTGGATTTATTGTTAAGTTACTTTGTAGTCATCGATACAGAAAAGCGGTTTACGACATCTAGTAATAACTCATGCAGTGTGCCCTAACCTGTGTTCTTATATTGGATTGAAACGCGACAAATAGCGCTTTGGAAGTGAATAACTATTAATAATGGGATGCCAGGGCTGAAACTTGACAATCTCTAACAATTGTGTATCTCCAGTTTTGCTACAAGCCTGATTTGACTGCATTATCTGTTGGAATCAGCTTTGTGCTATATAATTGTATTCACGGTTACAAGGTAACTTAATATTGGTTGAGTCTTTAGATATAAAGAGTTCTATTCCCTAGATAGACGTAAGGCGAAATTGTAAGCGTTATTTTTTTGAAAGTGACAGCAGATTTGAAGAAGGGGAAATAACCCTGGATTTTTTTACAGGGTAAATAGAAAATAAAAATTGTTTTGGCTTTGATTGTAACTTTAGGTTCGCGCATTTTGCTTTAAAAATAGCCAAAAAACATTATTTTCTATTTTCAACCTATTCGCCACTGTATAGCTGATAAATGAGGACGTTGCCCCAGATAATTTTTGCCTTCCGGAGCACACAATCATTCTTAAAAGATTCAAGTTTGGAACAATAAACCTACTAGGCAGTCTATGTCCCAAAATAAAGGTCAAATCAAGAACAACAATGTCAGCAATATCGCTTCACAAAAAATGGATGAAGAAAAGCGATCAGCGCGACACCACTCAAGTATTTTGAAGGATAACATTCTGTCAGGCAGCACATCCTCTACGCGCACATCTAATGTAGAGACGCAAGAATTATCATCTCTACACTTATCCAATAAAGACTTTCAGGGTTCCGATGCTTCTACAGATGCACCCGACCTAGTTTGCTTGTCGCACTTGCGCTGGAATTTCGTATTCCAAAGACCCCAACATCTTTTGACTCGGTTCGCACAAGGACGGCGAGTATTTTTTATCGAAGAGCCAATTTTTAGCCCCGCCCCCTCCATACCTCCCCAAACTTCAGGAGAGACAGGAGAATTTGGACGGCTCGAGGTCACCAGACACGAGAGTGGAGTATGGGTTGTGATTCCCCATCTACTAGAGGGTTTGAGTGAAGAGGTGGTAAATGCCACTCAACAGGTACTGCTCGATGCTTTATTTGCAGAACATGAGATTCGCAAGTACATCTGCTGGTACTACACGGCAATGGCTATGGGTTTTACTCGCCACTTGGAACCCATGGCAGTAGTGTACGATTGCATGGATGAGCTATCTGCTTTTAAGGGAGCGCCCCCTGTTTTGAAAGAGCGCGAGGCTGAACTATTTCGTCGTGCAGACCTAGTATTCACAGGGGGGCAGAGCCTTTACGAAGCCAAGCGCAACCAGCACGAGAACGTCTATGCATTTCCCAGTAGTGTAGAGGTGCCCCATTTCGTACAGGCAAGAACACTTAAAGAAGACCCAGCGGATCAAGCCAGTATTCCCCATCCGCGCCTTGGATTCTATGGGGTCATAGACGAACGGATGGATCTCGAACTGCTGGAGGGAATTGCCCAAGCGCGACCTGACTGGCATTTGGTAATGATTGGACCCGTTGTCAAAATCGACCCAGCAACCCTGCCCCGCCGCGAGAACATTCATTATCTCGGTGGTAAAGACTATAAAGAACTACCGGCGTATCTTGCTGGCTGGGATTTGGCGATGCTGCCATTTGCACGCAATGAGTCAACGCGCTTCATTAGCCCGACCAAAACTCCAGAGTACCTTGCCGCCGGTAAGCCAGTTGTCTCTACCTCGATTCGGGATGTAGTTCGTCCCTACGGGCAGGAACGCTTGGTACGGATTGCAGACACGGTTGCAGAGTTTGTTGCTGCTGCTGAGGCTGCAATGAAAGAGGACTGCCAAGAATCAGGATGGCTTGGTCGAGTGGACGGATTCCTAGAGCAGATTTCTTGGGATCGCACTTGGAATTCGATGACGCAACTGGTCGAGTCGGCGTTAGGAACGCGGCATGAAAGGAGCATTGCTAGTCAGCAGTCTTCCACAAACGGAAAGATCCGTGAAGTGATAGACCTCAACGAACCTCCTAGCATCGTTACTAGAGATTTCGTGTTCGATTACCTGGTTGTTGGGGCGGGGTTCTCTGGAAGCGTCATTGCCGAACGCATTGCCACCCAGTTGGGTAAGAAGGTTCTGGTTGTAGATAAGCGTAACCACATCGGCGGCAACGCTTACGATCATTACGACAATTCAGGCGTCCTCGTCCACAAATACGGTCCCCACATCTTTCATACCAACTCACGGGAAGTCTTTGAGTACCTCTCAAAATTTACTGAGTGGCGCTCCTACGAACACCGTGTCCTTGCCAGTGTGGACGGACAACTCGTTCCCATTCCCATCAACCTCGATACCATCAACAAACTCTACGGACTGAACCTCACCTCGTTCCAGGTTGAAGAGTTCTTGGCATCGCTAGCCGAACCCAGAGAGTACATCCGCACCTCAGAAGATGTTGTTGTCAGCAAGGTAGGACGGGAACTCTACGAGAAGTTCTTCCGTAACTACACCCGCAAGCAATGGGGACTTGACCCATCTGAACTCGACAAATCCGTCATCGCCCGCATCCCAACCCGCACGAACCGCGACGACCGATATTTCACCGATACCTACCAGGCAATGCCGCTGCATGGGTTTACTCGGATGTTCGAGAATATGTTGAACCACCCGAACATCAAGGTGATGCTAAATACGGATTACCGTGAAATTCAAAAGGCTATCCCCTGTCGGGAGATGATCTACTCCGGACCGGTGGATGAATTCTTCGACATGCGCTACGGGAAGCTGCCCTACCGATCGCTAGAGTTTAAGCACGAGACGCACAACAAGCAGGTGTTTCAATCAGCGCCAGTCGTGAACTACCCCAACGAACAGCTCTACACCCGCATCACGGAGTTCAAGTACCTGACGGGACAAGAACACTCGAAAACTAGCATCGTCTACGAGTTCCCGCGTGCCGAGGGCGACCCTTACTACCCCGTGCCGCGCCCGGAGAACGCCGAGATTTACAAAAAATACAAGGAGTTGGCTGATGCAAAACCAGGGGTGTATTTTGTGGGACGGTTAGCAACCTACAAGTACTACAATATGGACCAATGTGTCGCTCAGGCTCTCACCGTCTACAAACAGATCAGCACTAAACAGCGAGTGGAAGCTGTGGGAAGACGTTCCTAGGAAGGGATAAAAGATAACAGAGGAAGGTTCGATCCCCCCTAGCCCCCCTTAAAAAGGGGGGAACAAAGCCTCCCGTTCCAAGTTATTTCAGTCCCAGGGAAACTCCGAGTAAAACTCCCTTAAACAGGGGGAAACAAAGCCCCCTTTTTAAGCCAGAGCTTTAGTGAGGAGGTTGGGGGGAGATCCCAGGATTGAACATTACTAACTTAGAAGTAAGTAGGTAGGCGCAAATAAACGAAGGTATGTAAATAAATGTTAATTGACTAAAATCCTCTTCTCGTGCCGTTACTTTTCATCGGAGCATGGGCTTTGCTGTTGATAAAAGAATTTGCTTGAGCGTTGAATCATCACAGGGCGCATCTACAGCCATTAACTAATATGCAACCCCTGTAGCAGGACACTAATCTAATGAACACAGAGCCAATTACTATCCCACTCCTAGAGGTGTGGGCTGGAGTAGAATGCACGGTTAACCGCGTAGGCGACCAATACTTCGACCAGCTGGAGCGAAATGGTCACGCCTCACGCGTGGATGACCTCGACTTGTTTGCAGAATTGGGTGTGCGTGCCATTCGCTACCCTGTGCTATGGGAGCGCACTGCACCCGACGGATTAGAAAGTGCTGACTGGTCATGGGCGGATGAGCGGCTTGGGCGTTTGCGCGAACTCGGTATCCACCCAATCGTGGGTTTAGTTCACCACGGTAGCGGTCCCCACCACACCAGCCTTATCGATCCAGCCTTCCCTGAGAAACTAGCCGAGTTCGCTCGTGCGGTTGCCCAGCGCTATCCCTGGGTAGACAGGTACACACCCGTCAATGAGCCACTGACCACGGCGCGATTTAGCGGAATGTATGGTCACTGGTACCCTCATGGACGGGATGGATTAACCTTCGCCCGTGCCTTGCTGATTCAGTGCCGCGCCACTGTACTCTCGATGCGGGCGATTCGTGAGGTAAACCCTGCCGCGCAACTGGTGCAGACCGAGGACTTGGGTAAAACCCACAGCACACCGCTACTTGCGTATCAGGCAGAGTTTGAAAACGAGCGTCGCTGGTTGAGTTTCGATCTGCTGTGCGGTCGCCTGAATCGCTCTAGCCTAATATGGAACCACCTGCGTGACTTGGGCATAGATGAAGCTGAACTCGATTGGTTCCTGGACAATCCTTGTCCACCCGATGTGTTGGGAATTAACCATTACCTGACGAGCGAACGCTTCCTGGATGAACGCATAGAACGCTACCCAGCTTGCTCTCATGGAGGCAACAACATACACAAGTATGCAGACGTAGAGGCGGTGCGTGTTTGTGGTGAGGGGACAGCCGGACCCCGCGCACTAATGAAAGAGGTATGGGAACGTTATGAGCTTCCACTGGCTGTAACTGAGGTACACATCGGTTGCACCCGTGAAGAGCAACTGCGCTGGTTGAAGGAAATATGGGACGGGGCGGTTTCTTTGCAACACGAGGGCGTGGATGTGCGTGCCGTGACGGCTTGGTCTCTTCTGGGTGCCTACGACTGGAACAGTCTGGTGACTCGCGATGAGGGTTACTACGAGCCAGGGGTATTCGACCTCCGTGGCCCACGACCCCGACCCACAGCAATTGCCCGGATGGTAAGCGATTTAGCAGCTGGACACGAACCCGATCACCCGCTACTTGACACACCAGGGTGGTGGCATCGGCCTGAGCGGCTGTTATACCCGTCGGTAAGTTGTCGCCCAAACGATTTGGGATTGGAGACTGGGGAACTCAGAGCCTCTTGTGGCGATAAGGGGCAATGGGGGCTAGAGACTGGGCAAGATGATTCCCAATTCCTAGCTAATCCCAAATCCCAAATCCCAAATCCCAAATCGGTACGTCCGCTCGCCATCATTGGAGCGAGAGGGACGCTTGGCAGGGCTTTTGCCCGTTTGTGTGAGCTCCGAGGCATCTCATACCACCTCCTGACGCGCCAGGAGATGGACATTACTGACCCCGCCTCGGTTGATGCTGCTCTTACTGAATTGAATCCGTGGGCGGTTGTGAATGCGGCTGGATATGTTCGCGTGGATGATGCAGAGCGCGAAGTAGATGCCTGTTTGCGCGTGAACGCCCAGGGACCAGCAATACTCGCGGCTAGCTGCGCCAAGCGGAGAGTGCCGCTGCTTACTTTCTCATCAGACCTTGTGTTCGATGGAGCTTGTGCCACCCCTTATGTAGAAAGCAATGCTGTCGCACCCTTGAATGTTTATGGGCGTAGCAAAGTTGAGGCGGAGGTGCGGGTCTTAAAGGCTCATCCCTCAGCACTCGTGATCCGCACAAGTGCATTCTTCGGGCCGTGGGATGAGTACAACTTTGTTACCATCGCACTACGCCAGTTAGCTGCTGGAAAGACCTTCGTGGCAGCAGAGGATGGGGTAGTTTCGCCTACCTACGTCCCGGATCTGGTGCATACTAGCCTCGATTTATTAATTGATGGAGAGTCCGGTTTGTGGCACTTGGCTAATAAGAGTGCGATCGCATGGGCTGAGTTGGCGCGGTTGGCTGCTTCTATAGCTGGTGTTGATGCATCTCGTGTTGAAGCCCGTCCCACACGAGAGCTTGGTCTTACCGCTCCCCGCCCAACTTACAGTGTTCTCGGTAGCGAGCGTGGTATGCTGCTCCCCAGCCTTGACAATGCTATGTCTCGGTACTTTGATGAGCGCCAACGATTGTAGAGTTTCGATTAGGAAGAATTAAACGTGTCTCAGGGTAAATCTACCATTCTAGTAACAGGGGGGGCTGGATATATTGGCTCCCATGCTGTGTTAGCTCTGAAGCAGGCAGGTTATGAGGTAATTATTCTTGATAACCTGTCCTATGGGCATCGAGAAATTGTGGAACAGGTCTTGAAGGTCGAGTTGATTGTTGGTGATATTAGCGATCGCGCCCTTCTCGACCAAATATTCACAACGCACAACATTACAGCGGTGATGCATTTTGCAGCTTATATTGCCGTAGGTGAATCTGTCACCGACCCAGCAAAATACTACCGCAATAACGTCACAGGTACTCTGACGCTTTTAGAAGCGATGGTGGCAGCATCCATCAATAAATTTGTATTTTCTTCTAGTTGCGCTCTGTATGGGATACCAAAGACTGTTCCTCTTGTAGAAGACCATCCTCAAGACCCCATCAGTCCCTATGCCACTACTAAGTGGATGGTGGAGCAGATTTTATCTGATTTCGATCATGCCTACGGTTTAAAGTCTGTTTGTTTCCGCTACTTTAACGCTGCTGGGGCTGACCCGACCGGATTGCTGGGTGAAGATCACGCGCCTGAAACTCACCTTATCCCATTGGTACTGTTTGCGGGTTTGGGTAAAATTAATTCAATCTCAATTTTCGGCACGGATTATCCTACCCGAGACGGTACTTGTATTCGGGATTATATTCACGTAACTGACTTAGCACAAGCTCATGTTTTGGGTCTAGAGTACCTTGTTAAAGGCGAAGACAGTGCGGTCTTTAATCTAGGAAATGGTAGTGGATTTTCTGTTAGAGAAGTGATAGAAACTGCCAAGGAAATAACAGGAAAAGAAATCAATATGGTGGAATGCGATCGCCGACCTGGCGACCCGCCTGTATTGGTCGGCAGTAGCGACAAAGCCAGAAGAGTTTTAGGTTGGCATCCTCAATACCCAAACCTGAATGATATCTTGGCTCATGCATGGCAGTGGCATCAGCAGCGTCATGGATAAACGCATCGCCCGCTACTTTCATGAGCCAGTAGTCATCGTTAAGTCTGAGGGGAGAGGGGGAGAGGGGGAGAAAATTTAATAATGACTATGTAGCAGAGCAAAGACTCTATGATGTCGAGTCATACTGACGTGGTGCAATTGGAGTTGCCCTTATTTTCTACTATTGTCAAAAATCTTGGTGGGGCGAGAACAATTAAGTCGTTCTGCACCGAGTTCAAGATGAACCGGGATCTAAACGGTGTTCGTGGGATTTTCTTACGGGCATTGGTTGATACGCCTTGGTTGAGAGAACACCTCAACTTATGTATTTGTTAGGTGCGATTCGTTTTTAGGTAAATAAATAACCTAGAGTCCTTGCGTTGCCTGGGTTTCGACTCCAAAAAAGCAAGGATAACTGTAAAGGGATGGAGGTGCAAACAAGGCGAAAGTAGAACTCGACTAGGAGCTGTATGCCATGAAAATAGCACGTACAGTTCTGAATGAGAGGTGTCCTGTGGCAACACAGGCATCGACCTTAACCAAAATATTAGCGAAAAAGTATCGGATTCACTAATGTCACCTCAAGTTGTTTTTGGAAACGCCCAGGTTGAAAGTGTAAATCGCTGGGGTTGGTTCCTGGGTCACTTTGTGACCCCAAGCGATGACCCTCGTTCGACCTCCCTTCTAGAAGTGAAATGGGGTGTCCACAAGGCCGGAGACGGTAGACCGGAGTGGGCAGTGAATGCGGAAGCAACCACACTTTCTATCCTCATCCAAGGGCGATTTCGCCTTCAATTTGCGGAGCAAGAGTTTCTACTGTCTCGTGAGGGTGACTATGTTCTCTGGTTGCCGGGGGTATCCCATTCTTGGTTGGCTGAGGAAGATTCTACCGTTGTGACTGTCCGTTGGCCCTCGAAGCCAGAAGATAGCATAGAAGTTCCGGCGTAGTTTAAGCGGTAGGCGAGCGGCTTGGCTTTACTGGCGCAAGCGCTATCGTTTTGTAGAACTTAGTACAGTATAAGAGCAAGTTTGTAGCGAATTGACCTTCGGCTGAAACCATATATCCACCCAGGTTCCGTACCCTCTACTGTCACATGGGCAGCAACTACCCAGAAGCGATCACTTTTGCGTGAGGTCCTCGCATAAGTATTCTTCTGTCGGGAAAGAAGTAAATATTGGCTATCCAGTATGCTCGAAAAAAAAGAAGAAGCTCACAGCTTACTAGAAACGACACCTCTTTCCCTTCAGGAAATCCAAGAGGACATAGCGTCCTTAGAGACCACACTTCTGACTCACCCGCCTCTAAAACTTTCCAAACCGGAAACTCGCTCAAGCCTTAGGGCACTGACTTTCGAGGGTGCCTCCGGTACGCTTTTTTACAGTATTATCGGTGGCGCGTTGCTCAGTAATTTCTTACTGGATCTGGGAGCTGGTCCGGTAGAAATTGGTATGCTAGCCTCTATTCCTCAGCTAGTGAATCTGCTCCAACCATTCGGAGCCTATTTAGCAGACCGAATGCAGAGCCGCTACTGGTATTCAATGTGCATTTTCGGTCCGTCACGGCTGCTGTGGCTGATTCTCGTGCTAGCAATTTGGTTCGGAGGCTCATTTCATATCGCTGAACACCACTTAGTGGGGTTAACATTGGCGATCATCTGGGTAACCCAGCTGTTGGAATCTTTCGGTCGTGCTTCCTGGCTCAGCTGGATGGCTGCAGTAGTACCTCAGCGGTTGCGGGGGCGGTATTTTGGTTTTCGTAATAGTGCTGTCAGTTTGACGAATCTCATCGGTGTACCACTGCTAGCTCTGGTGGTATCGAACTGGTCTGGTGGAAGGCTCCAAGGTTACGGTGTGGTCTTGGTTATAGGAATTGTACTTGGTGTCACCAGTCTGGTTTGTCAGTTCTTTATAACTGATGTGAACCCAAAGCTTGTACACCTCACGCATTCCAATACAGCCCATACGTCGCTCACCGGGGCAATTTTTAGCTTCCTCAAAAATGCTAATTTTTTGAAGTTTTTGCTTTACTCTGGCTTATGGAGCT
>DATNPI010000706.1:0-5327 GCA_036703325.1 Coleofasciculaceae cyanobacterium | reverse complement strand
CAACGATCTTGAGTTTGCAAATGTGAACTAACTCTGAGATGTATTTAGCACTCTCAACTTCTGAATGCTAATTTACCCAACGAGATTGGGGAATGACAACTCATCCTTTTGTGGAGTTTCCCGAACTTCTAAGGTATCGGTTATCCGTATTGCTTAATCCTTTACAAAAGTATATAAAATCTTCATTAAATTTCATCCCTAGTGATGATTCGCAAGGATTGAAATGTATTGAAGAATACATTTGTAGTTCACATTTCACCCTAATTGCTACAGGAGGTACGTGCTATGCGGATTGCTCAAGTTGCCCCATTATGGGAACGAGTACCGCCCCCAGCGTATGGGGGGATTGAACTGGTTGTCGGTTTGCTGACAGATGAGCTCGTCAGGCGTGGGCATGAAGTCACCTTATTTGCGTCTGGGGATTCTATCAGTCTTGCGAAATTAGAGTCTGTTCACCCCCAAGCCCTGCGTCTAGATAGCACGGTCAAGGCAACTGGAAGGGTTATCCCTTCCTCCTTTGGACGGTGCCCAGAGGTAGAGTGGGTCGCTTCGGAAGTCTTTGGAAATACATCTAAGAGCCAGGATGTTGTAGTGGTAACACGAGAGCCTAGAAGAAGATGTTAGACCGAAGACCCTCCCGGTTTCTAACCGGGAGAGTCTCAGCCATATCACTCTGGAAACTGATGATATAGCTGCAAAGACTGGTGGGCTAATTCAGCGAGAACCGGGCGGGTATAGTGGGTGCGAGTAATGCCAATTCCCTTACCTAGCGACCAATGGCTTTCACCCTCAATACCCAGATGGATTTAAACCCGCCTCCGTCACGGATCGGAAACTACCACCTATACCAAGCGAACACGCGGTAGCACGAGCCAGTTTACCCACTGTCTACTAGGGAGAGATTGTGGATGCCCTCTTGCCACACTGATTACCTGATAGTGCAAAAACCCATTTTTTGCTGAGCTGGCTTGGGTTAGCGCCTAGGACTGGCATCTGATAGTCAAAGTCCGTCGAGAGAGACAGTACAGACCACCACTTGAGCAAGTGAGACAGCACCTCCCCTAACTCTCAGCCCCGGTTCCTACAGTCTGAATATAAGCAGTTGAAATGCTGTAACGCATACTCATCGAGAGTTTAGGAGGAAGTGTAGATGCCAAGAATAAGAGTAGTTCTGGAGAATGTTACCTGCTACGACACCGAGGATGTTACTGGTGCGGACGAGTTCTACCTAGTTGGTGCTGTCTCCGACGGGGAACAGAGTGCGGGAGTTCTGACTAGGCCAATCTCGGTCAACGACAAACAGACCAAGCCGTTTGGTGTTGGTGGTGGCACTGTGTTCGACGCGGAAGTACCGGAGAATAGGATACTGAAGGTGGCGTTGATTGCCCTCGACGAGGACGCTTCCAAGGACTGGTCGAAGCACGGCGAAACGATCACAAAGATTGGTCAGGCCGTTTCTTCAGGACTCGCTACGATTCCAAACCCGTACACGGCTGCGGCAGCGGTGATCTTGCCGTTCGCGATTAGCGCCGTCGGCGGACTCATGTCGCTGGATAAGGATGATGAACTCGGTCAGCACTTGCGCGAGTTCCCCGTTTGGGCAGTGCCAAACGGCGACCACTTCCAAGTGTGGCCCTTCAACGGCGGCGGTGGCTGGTATTCCAGTTGGCGGTATGCAGTCCGGTATCGAGTGATCAAGGGCTAAGTATACTAAGCTGTTGTACATCTAACTGGCATATTTAACTAATTGGTTTTAGGTCAAGGGGGAAAGGTGAAAGGAAAAAGGAAAAAATGTGATAGCCCTTACCCCTTTACCTTTCCCAGTCGGTTTATATTGCCAATTAAATGTGCGATCGCCTATCAGTATGACCATTAATTTACCGAATGATTCTCTGCTCATATTGACGTAGCACTCTAACAGCGATAGTACGTCTAGTTTCCTCCTTTGGGCTGATTTATTGGCATTGAATCTAAAGTTACAATAATGTACAACATGTCAGTTGCTCCGCTGTCTTGCAGCGGGGTTTTTTTTAGCTTAAATACGATACCCACGACTGTACGACTGTTGGTGAACCATACCAAATTCCCACTCTCCTGGGCGAATGTAGGACGCCCTCCAACGTGAGATTAGTGGCACCCTCTAAATGAGCCGCTTCAATAGGAGTAATGCCATCTCCCCAACAGTTGCCTACTCCACAAGTTAACTGGTAACTGCTGTAGGCTAACCATTTACCCAAGCGTCGTTCACCGTAGATTGCTTTACCAGCCACACAAACGTAGCGAACATCCGAATAAAAGGCACCCGGATAATTGATTTTCACAAAATCTAGATTGCGTTTTGTCCAGCGCTCTTGGCTAACATGGGGTGTACCCAACGTCACCAAAGTCGCGACATAGGGGTAGGCATGCCATAAACCTGCTGACTCGGTAACATCTTGATGGATGTTGTAGGACTTTTCTCCTAGATATATCCGAGCAATCCAGCCACCTGCCGAGTGACCAATCAGATTAATCTTAGAAGTATTGTATTTCTCAAGCTGTTGTTTCACTGTTTGGTCGAGTTTCCGCAAAATCGGCACCATTGAGCGACCGCCGACCGTAGGAAACCAATCCCGTTGTCGCAGTGGCACCGTGACGGTGGGAAACCCTAACTCTTGTAAAGATTTTTCTAAAGAACGGTATTCGAAGTCACTGGCAAAATAGCCCGGTAAAATAACAGTCGGCAATGGCATTTTGGATTTTGGGTCGCACCTTTGGTGCGCTTTCAGGGGAACTTGGATTTTGGATTCCTCCTCTGTCCCCTTCTCGGTAAGGGTGGAGAGAGGCTTGGATTTACAGTTCAAAACTGCTACTTATATTAATAAAATTTAACAAAGGACTACTGTGCAAGTTGGCACACTTTACGGTATTAGCGTGGGACCGGGCGATCGCGAATTGATTACCCTCAAAGGACTGCGTATCCTGAAACAAGCGCCTGTTGTGGCTTTCCCCTCGGGTGTCCACGGCAAGCCAGGAATCGCTCAACTGATTGTGGATGAATGGCTGGCGAGTCATCAGGTACAGCTGGCATTGACCTTCCCTTATGTGCAGGATATGGTCATCCTGACTCAAGCATGGCAGATGGCGGCCGAGCAGGTCTGGCAATATCTACAGTTGGGTCACGATGTCGCTTTTGTCTGTGAAGGGGATGTCAGTTTTTACAGCACGTTTACTTATTTGGCCCAGATGCTGCAACAGCTGCATCCTGAATGTGTCGTAGAGACAGTACCGGGTGTCTGTTCTCCAATGGCGGCAGCATCGGCTTTAAAAATGCCTTTGACAGTGCGTGACCAGCGCCTCGCTGTGCTGCCGGCTCTATATAATCTGGGGGAACTGGACAGAATTTTAGACTGGGCGGATGTCGTGGTACTAATGAAAGTAAGTTCGGTCTACCCTGAGGTTTGGGAAGTGCTGCGTCAGCGTCAGCTGTTAGAGCATTCTTATGTCGTGGAACGAGCAACGCAATCAGAGCAGGTGATTTATGAGGATTTACGCGATCGCCCTACCCTGAAATTACCTTACTTTTCCCTACTAATTGTGAAAGTTACAGAGAAAGAACTAGGGGCTAGGGAGTAGGGAAGAGGGCAACTTCTGTAATAGAGATGTGGTCGTTGTAATCAGCGCTTACCCATTCCCCCACGACGCCCCAAACCTGGAGGAACTAGATTTACTCCCCCCTTTCGTTGAGGGGAACATGGGGTTGGTAATACTACAGTCAACTCAAAAATTGGCAACTTGACCATCCTGCTTTTAAATCCCTGAGACTATCATTAAAAATCAAACTACAATTCTTCACGGATGCTTCTTTAAACCGCCTAACCTGATAACGTGGCTGCTATTGATGCAGCGGAGTGAACTGTACCTGCTATGTCTTACGCTTCTTTTACCAAAAGCTTTCCTAATTTCATCAAAACTGTCCCTCAAAAGCTATTTCAGCCGACCAGTATTGCTGTCATAGCTTCCGTAGGTATCCATGGCCTAGTGGGAGTAGCGTTACCTTACTTGCCTCTTTCCTCCCAGGACAAGTCAAAGCTGGGGCGATCGGTTCGACTGACGCAGTTGACACCATCAGAGCAGAGCCGCCTCCCAGTGGTTTCACCGCCGACCTCACCGCCGTTGTCGCTCACTCAGCTCCCGCAGTTGTCTTCTTTACCACCCTCTCTTTCTTCCCCTTTCCCACCACCACCTTCTAAAGGTAAAGATTCCTCTCTCTACAAGTTCCCCCCGTTAACCCCTCTGCCACCACTTGGCGAGTTCTCTTTGCCGTCGCTGCCGCCATCACCGCAACGACAGGCTAACATCGGCAATCTGTCTATTAGCGACAGTCCGGTGCGGCTGCCACCTCTGAGTAATCCGCAGCCAGTGGCTCTGAGTACTCCGTTGCCACGTCTGAGTACTCCCCTGCCACCTCTGAGTACCTCGTTGCCACCTCTGAGTACCTCGTTGCCACCTTATCTGAGTACCCCGTTGCCACCTCTGAGTACTCCATTGCCACCTCTGAGTACTCCCCTGCCACCCCCTCCTATCTCGTCGCTGCCAACAGTCCCTCTCACTGGGTTCCAAACTGGTCGCACACGGCTGCCTCAGTTGCCTACCAATCCCGATGTCTCACTGCCGTTGGGTGTCCAGCCCGCTCCCGTGCAGGATTTGGCTAGAAATCCCGGCCCAATGCCTAAGCCACCGCAGCCTTCTGGTCAAACACCTAAGCTGCCTGGAGGTGTTAACTCAGCGCCGCAGGTGTCTGCTAATCCTGGACTTACAGGGACACCGTCTCTTAGCCCCCCTGTGACCGGGACTCCTCCACTATCTCATCCGCCATTGTTTAGCTCTCCGCGTCAGCAACAGCTGGTAGCACAAAGGATGGCAGAACTGCGGAAGTTGCGAGAAGAAATTACATTTAACCCCACTGGTACCAGCGACGAGGATGCAAAGAAAAATTATGAGGCGTTTCTTAACCAGGCGAATCAAACACAACGAGTAAGTCAACCTCAAGCAGAAGTCAGTAGCATCACTGGCACCTATCCAAAAGACGCCTGCCTTGGAAAGCTTGAAGGTACTACTGTTGTTGGGGTCGTAGTTGGTGCTGATGGCAGTGCCACCGCTCCGCAGCTGATTAGGAGCGCGGGTTACCCCGTCCTCAATCAAACAGCGATGCAGGAGGTTACGTCCCGCCGTTTTGAAAACAAAACAGGTCAGCCAAAACCTCACCAGGTGAGTGTCACGTTTAATTACAACAAGGAGAATTGTCCTCAGATGGTTCTCCGAGACTCACCTAGGCCCCCAATCTC
>DATNPI010000671.1:0-4628 GCA_036703325.1 Coleofasciculaceae cyanobacterium | reverse complement strand
CTAGCCGTTAAAAAAGCTTCATTGGTGACAGAAAGTGAGCCTGTGGTGATGGAGATATTGCCTGCATTCCCGTCTCCATAGCTATTGGCAACCAGTTGACCGCCATACCTTACCACAAGCGATCCAGCGGTAATATTGATGTTGCCTCCGTTGCCTTTTACCGGTTGTTTGGCAACGTTAGATAAATAAGGTGCATTGACATCGGTATATAGCTTAGCTCCATACTCGATTGAGGCGGGACCACGGGCATTGATAGTTATACTGCCTGCATTTCCCCGTCCGTTGGCGCTCGCAGCTAAGAAAGATTCATTATTAACAAGAAGAGAGCCAGTGGTGATAGTGAAATTGCCTGCATTCCCCTGCCCTGAGGTGCTAGCTAGCATGTGAGAGCCATTTGTTAAGGCAAGCGACCCAGCGGTAATGTTGATGTCGCCTCCTCGACCTTTCCCTGTGACATCAGCATATACCCTAACTCCATAGTCGAATGAGGCAGTATCGCGAACGTTAATCGTTATATTGCCGGCATTTCCCTCATTTCCCTCTTCCTTGGCGTTGGCAACTAACAAAGATTCATTGTTAATAAGAAGAGAGCCAGTGGCGATCGTGAGATTACCTGCATTTCCCTGACCTCTAGTGCTGGCAAGTAGTTGAGCACCATTTGTTATGAAAAGCGACTCAGCGGTGATATTGACGTTACCAGCATTGCCCACAGCTCCCGTTTCCACTTCATCGGCAATCTTGCTGCCATTTCCTGTTATTGTGACCGTCCCTGTTGCATTAATTTCAATATTTCCTGCCTGGGTGTTGGGTGAACCTACGCCTGATATTCCTGCCAGCAGTTGACTGCCTTCCGACAGATTCAAGTTTCGGGCATTGACAGCAATACTCCCCCCACCCCCTGCAACTACATTCACTTCAGCCTGATTGGTGAGAGATACATCAGTTCGCGGCACTCCTTGTGGAAAATTCAAACTGAAGTAGTCGCCGTTAGCAGAAAGTCCGACGCTGCCCTCTGCTGCTACACCTACCAACTCGATATGCCCGCCCGGAGCCACGAGTTGTCCACCATCCATGCTCACATTGCCGCCTGCTAGTGCTAAGGTCTTTCCAGGATTTACCTCTAGACTAGACCCCCTAACCTGAACGCTTCCAGCCCCGCTCCCGTATTGCAAGCCAATGGGAACGCTAATCGTTAGTAGAGGTGTTGTGAGAGCGGGTGTCGCACTGAAAAAAGTGCCATCAGTAAAATTCAGACCATTCGCCGTACTGGCAATAAATGAGCCACCGATGTTCAACCTGGCATTGGGACCAAATATTATCCCATTAGGATTGAGCAGGAAAAGGTTAGCCGTACCATTGGCTCGAATCAATCCATCAATATTAGAAATCGAGCCACCCGTCACTCGCGTTAGGATGTTCTGGATGTCAGCCGCATTGTTGAACAAAGCAGAACCGCCAGTGGGCACTGAAAATTGCTGAAAGCTGTGAAACAAATTGCCACCCCGTATTGCCCCGCCGTCAATCTGAAAGTTAGGATTGCCTGAAACTTGCGATCGCTCTCCCACTGGTAGTGTTGTATCTCCAACCACTTGTGCGGCGATCGGTTGAATACAACCAAGTCCCCATACAGCACTACCGATAAAAACCCATGTGTTTAGATGCCACCTGCTCATCTTGTCTTGCCTCCAGTAGGACCATTGTTCGATGCGAACGACTTCGTCGCGCAAGCGCGATCGCGCTTTTATAAATTGGCAATTCCCGCTTGAATACTATGATGATTGCCTGTGTTCGGTCTTAGTCCCTAGTGCGGTGCGACAGAAATAACCCACCCGTTAAAAAAGGTTCAAACGCCTACTGTAAAAGCTTTCTTCCCTTCTGCCTGGCCACTGAGCGTGTCGAAGTGCTGCCTTCTTGCACTAGCTTATTTAAGATGCCAAAATGCAACATTTCAAGCTTGAGCGGAGATGTATATGTATACTACCGAATCGGAAGCGAAATCAAGAATTCCGCTCCTTGTCCTAGTACGGAGTTACATTGCAATTGACCACCATGTTTTTCAACAATAATTTGATAACTGACTGACAATCCTAACCCTGTTCCTCGCCCGACAGGTTTAGTTGTAAAAAAAGGGTCAAACAGTCGTTGTTTTATAGAATCGCAGATACCAAAACCATTGTCAGCAATCCGAATTTGCACCCAATGTTGATTAACTGTTTTAGTACAAATTTCAATCTGCGGAGCGTCAATTATTTTTCCTTCATCTACTGAATTAAAACCCTTACCCTCTGACTCTTGTAGAACATCAATTGCATTATTGATAATATGCATAAATACCTGAATCAGTGAGCTATCACAACACTTGACTAGCGGTACATTACCATATTCCTTACTAACTTGAATTGCCCATTCCTCATTTTTAGGCATCAGCCGATGCTGCAATAGCAGTAGCGCATTATCCAAGCATTCATGCACATTGACAGGTTCCTTTGGCAGTTGGTTAAGGGGAGAGAAGTTTTGCAAGCTGTTGACGATTTGAACGATGCGCTCTGTTCCTCGTTGCATTGAATCTAAGAGCCGAGGAAAGTCTTCATTGAGGAAATCAAGGTCAATTGCTTCTATTTCAGTTTCAATTTCTAGTACTGAACTTGGTAAATGTTGTTCATAGAGTTTAAGTAAGTCAAATAAATCCTGGATGTAGTGACGGGTAAGATCCAAATTACAATGGATGAAGCTGAGGGGATTATTGATTTCGTGAGCAATTCCCGCTATTAGTTGTGCCAGAGAAGACATCTTTTCGGCTTGAATCAGTTTGGATTGAGCCTGCTGAAGTTCTTCATTAGCTTGCTGAAGTTGTTGAGCTTGTTGCCGAAATTGAGCCTCGGATTGCCGTAAAGCTTCTTCAATCTGCTTACGTTGATTAATATCTCGTATCGTTACTAATAAGCAATTTCGATTGCCGATAACCGTAGGTTTGACACTAATCTCACCCCAGAATAGCTGACCTGTCTTACGCTTGAATAACCATTCAAAATTCTGAGTTTCTCCTGTTGTTACGGCTTTCTCAATCCTTTGCATTGCTTCAACTTGAGTGTAGGGTGGCTCTCCTAAAGCCAAATCATTGATGCTCAATTGGAGCATTTCTTCTCGTGTATAACCATACAAGTCGCATGCTTTTTGGTTAATGTCGATAAATTTCAAAGTGCTAAGGTCACGGATAAAAATGGCATCACTAGCATTATTAAAGATTGCCTGATAAGCTTGGTCAATTCCTAATTCAAAGTTGCCTGTATTATCGAGGTTCATGGCAATCTTTTCAAAAAGCTTGTTCATGATAGCTTTGTGTGTTTCAGCACATTGATTGCTAAGAGGACTGAAGGAATACCAACTTTCTTTTCGGATGCCACACTTTGACCCTCAATCTCCCCTTGTCGAGGGGGAAGTCAGAAAAGTATCTGTAGCAAGCATTGAGGCAATTGGTATAAGTGTTGTATCTCCAACGACTAGTGTGGCACTTAGGTTAGAGCTAGAGAGTGTACAGAAGACACTGCCAACCAAGAGCCATTTTTCTAGATAACACTCTTTCATCTCAAGTTTCCGCCTGCGGAAGTAGCTAGACTCTATCATTTGACGGATACATAAATCCTCTGGAATGATTAATTGTTAGCAATACCTGACAAGAGTCACTTGTCCAGGTTTGGTTGTGGTGAAACCTTTAAAGCTTAGGCTAGGACTTTCTATTTGTTTTTTGCCTGTCCCGTATTTAAGCCGATGCCCGCCACGATCGAATCTCTTGCAACTCCCGCACGTACTCCTTCGCCTGCGCTTTGACTAAGGTATGGCTCCTCAATGGTTCTATCTGTTGCGTCTCAATTTCGCTACCGCCCTGCTCAACCAATCGCTGGGTGACGTATTCCATCACGACGGGTTGCACCCAGAAGTATTCTCCGTCCTTCTCGATTAACGACCGTATCAATAGAGAATTCATTGCTTCTAGCAGCTTGCGCTTGGAGGCAACTGTGGGGATATCCTTCTCTAACTCAGCAAAGGATACGGGTTCTCGACTAATCCCCATCCAATACATCACTTCCTGCTCCACGGTAGACAAGCGATTGAACTGTCTTTCCATAAGATCGCGGAGGTGTTCAAAGACTAAAACTCCCTGTTGTGCATACTTAAATACCTCCGCAATTGTGCCATTGAAAAGCTCTTGGGTTGCTGCTGCTACCAGCTTCAATACTAGAGGATTGCCTCCATAGTGTTTGATCAGTTGGCTCCACTCAGCCTCTGAACCTGCAAATCGCCCTTTTTGCTGGAACAACTCTCGCCCTTGTTCGGTTTTGAGTCCCTTCAAGGGTAGCGATCGCACTTTTGACTTCTCACCTTCAAGCAACGCGATCGCGCTGGGCTTTTCCCGACTCGTCAGCAGTAAGCAACTCTGATGCGGCACTTCTCCAAAAGCCTGGAGCAGTTGAGAGTACCCCTCATACCCGTATCGACACTGCCCTGCCCGTTCGCCACTGCTCAAAATCGTCTCGGCATTGTCTAAGATTAGCAGACACCGTGAGGAGCGTAGGCATTCCATCAACTTTGATAGTTTCCCATCCAGGCTACTGGGCATCACCAGGTCT
>DATNPI010000669.1:0-3074 GCA_036703325.1 Coleofasciculaceae cyanobacterium | reverse complement strand
GGATTTTCTTTTGAGGCGGCGACGTGGTGTCCCTTGATATCAGTGGGTGAGGTGAGCTTCTTTTCCACTTCGCCAGTTGTTGTACCTTGTGAGGTATTCCACTCAACCTTGTCCCCTTTCTTTAATTTGTCACCCACTGGTTCACTCCTGTTGGATTTTTTACATCTGCTTACTGTGACAGTATGTCTGTTATCCAAAAGGCAGCCATCAACCTGATTACAGATTGCCAGTGTTGAAGTTGACTACGACAAATACCCCTTCTGGATGTGGTAGGTTACCAGCAAAGTTGTTGAAGTTTGCGATCGCTTCAGTTCACCCTGATTTCATTGTCCAATGCGATTGGCTTACGCGACAGCTACGCTAGATTACGTCTCGCTAGGCTGAAGAAAGCACGATGCTACGCCAACGCTAACACGCACATATCTTCTGCTATAGCTGGCAAATGAATGTTGCAGGCAGAAAGGAACTTTACCCATTCTGTTGCTCTCTCACCCACGCCCGAAAAGCCCGTAAAGTTGCCGTTTCACCATCTACTAAACTTTGGCGAATAAACCTGGGAATAACATCTAAAGACATCCAAGGGAAAGTCGAACTTTGGTTAACTTGTTGATAATCTCGATTCGATGGATGTAGAATAAAAACTTCCAATTCATTTCCGTCGTAACGCCAAAATTCAGGTACACCAAGCGCTGCGTAAATTGGTCGCTTATCCAGAGAACCACTGGTGATATCGATTTCCAACACTAAATCTGGAGGCGGGTCATTATCCAAGTCAATTTCTTGCTTACTTCTTACAAGTGGCTCATTTTGGAGATAGTAACAGGAGTCAGGTTCTGCACCTTTTAACTTTTTTTCTCGCTTCAGGGTCAAAGAGCCGAACCTTTTGAGATTCAGATTTAATTCATCAGCGATCGCACCAATCAGGCTTTCAATAAAGCGGTTATTATTCTCATGCGGCCCTAGTGGTGTCATTATCTCTAATAATCCTTCGTTGTAAGCCAAGCGTGTGGCTCTTTTATCTCCTAATTCTTTGAGTAATTGCTCAAATGTTTGCCAACTAACATTGGACAAAATTACCCGTTGTTCAGCGATTTCAAGAGTTACTATTTTCATGAATTGTTACCTTAACCCATTGACGCTCAAGAAAAAAGGGATACTCTGATTCCTGGATTTTATGCTTAGTTTGGCTTAGTTCGTATCCGCCTCGGTGACAGTGAAGCTGAAGAAAGCTATCCAGACATAATACATAGTTTCACGGGTATGGCGCTGATATTACCGGGTTATCGAAGATTGTGTACTTGTCAGGGGGATTATGAGCCTTGATAAGCAAATAGTGATAATGGATTACCAGTTGATAGAAGGCGATCGCGTTTTTCATCTGCTCCGAGGTTGGGGGATGTGATTGTTCTAAAAAACTGCACAGTTGTTAGCCCACGATCTGGAATAAAAATTTGGCTAACCTGAGAAGAGACTTGCTGATTTTGCTGAATATGGAAGCTGATGATCTACTAAGACGATATGCGGCAGGAGAACGGGATTTTATGGAAGCCGATCTGAGCTGGGAAGACTTAAGCGGAGCTAACTTGAGTCAGATTATCCTAGGGAATGCCAACCTAAACGAGACAAACTTAAGCAAAACTAACCTAAGTAACGCAAACTTGATGGGAGCTGACTTGAGAAAGGCTAATCTGAAGGAGGCATACTTAAGTGGGGCACTTTTGAGTCAGGCAAACTTGGAGGAAGCAGACCTCAGGGGAGCAAACATCAGTGGAGCAGACCTAGAGGGCGCTATTCCTGGTGACTTACCCCCAGCCAATCTATCTTGGGCAATCATGCCTGATGGCTCAGTCCACGACTATGACGAGAACTATTACCGTTGGGTTGAACAGGATTATTACGACGAGGAAGACTACGACAACGAGGGTAATGACTTAGAAGGTGAGCCAACAGAAATACAACAACTTTCAAGTTCTGACACTGTCAAAGCCAAGGTACAGTTACAAGCCAAAAGTGATACGAATATCATGAATCAGTCAAAGGCATTGCGAACAGCACGGCAGAGACTTGATACTATTTTGCTGGCAATTGATACCGCCAAGCAGTTGGGCTGTATGGATGAGGGTATTAAACAAGCCCTTAAATATCAGGTTCGCAAAATTCTTCTAGAGGATATTATTCAGCCTTATTTGCCTGGTGAATGGTCAGTGTCAGACCGTGCCATGTATTTGGGATACAACCCGACTCGCGCCCAGCTAGTTGCCATTGGCAAAGAAGCAGCGAGGCTATACCGGGAACAGCACGGCGACGATCCACCACAGTCAGAAGAGGTAGTAGATGGTCAAACTCGCCAGGTCAAGGTTTACTCAGGGAAAGCGGTAGACTTGCTCGATACAGTAATTCGCCAAGTAATGGCAAGTTAGCTATTTCTTTAGTATTGTTGACTTAATCTCTGTCACTCCTGGCTGGAAACACCAAATCCTCCACCTCCGGGAGTCTCAATTACAAATACATCCTCCGCATTCATCTCCACAATAGCTGTACTGCCTAACTCCTCCACCGTTCCATCGCTACGTTCAACATAATTCCGTCCCAAAGCACCCGCTTCACCACCCTGCAACCCATAGGGAGGCACAACACGATGACTTGAGAGAATTGCAGCAGTCATCGGTTCGAGGAAGCGAAGGCGACGGATAACGCCATTACCGCCACGATGATTTCCATTACTACTACTATTGGGGCGAATTCCAAAGCTTTCCAGGAGAACAGGAAACCGCCCTTCCAACACTTCGGGGTCGGTAAGGCGAGAATTGGTCATGTGAGTGTGTACGGCATCCGTGCCATCGAAATCAGCACCAGCACCAGAACCTCCACAGATGGTTTCATAATATTGATAGCATCCATTGCCGAAGGTAAAGTTATTCATCGTCCCCTGGGACGCTGCCATTACTCCCAGCGCACCGTACAACGCATCGGTAATTGCTTGGGAAGTTTCCACATTTCCAGCAACTACCGCAGCAGGATAACGCGGATTCAACATACAGCCTTCGGGAATGATGATGTCCAATGGTTTAAGA
>DATNPI010000630.1:0-8092 GCA_036703325.1 Coleofasciculaceae cyanobacterium | reverse complement strand
AAGAAACCCGGCAAAACCTATCAAAAGCTCAGTGAAATAGGTTTGGCTCCGGGAATGAAACTGTTTTGGTCGGGAATTAATTATACGAAAGAAACGGGATTTGGTAAATTTTCTTTGGCGGCTTATTGGAAGGGCAAATATCGAGGAAAAGCTTGCGCTGAAGGTTGGTATATCTTAACTAACTTGAGTCAAATCGAAGATGTTATCAAAGTTTACCAAGCTCGGTTTGGCATAGAAGCTTTATTCAAAGATTGTAAAACAGGGGGCTATAACCTGTCAGGAAGTAAGGCAACAATAGAGCGTTTAACTCGTCTAGTCTTGTTAATCGCCATTGCCTATACTTGTGCTTGCTTAAAAGGAGATAAAACCCAACGCTCTGGTCAACAAAAATATGTGTGTCGCCTCAAGGAGTTAAAAAGAACGCAGAGACGACATAGTAACTTCTGGATTGGTCTTTATGGACAAATGTGGATTATCGGTTGGGAATTTTGCCAAGACTGGGTAGAACAATTAATGCAGCTTGAGCGAAATAAACTTCCTTATTTTCAACGGGGATTGAGAGCTATAGAAGAGATTCAAGCCATTAGTTAGTTTCAGTCTTGAGCTGTTCACACATTCTTATCAAATCTCTGGCAATTGAGCCGAAAAATGGTAAAAAACCGTCAAGAGGGTGGGCGAGGTACACCTCGCCCACCCTCCCCCTCCCGAATGATTATCATTATCGAGAAGAGGGAGGTTCCCCAGTTCATTCTCAATAAGCCTGTCAATAAGCGGTGATTTTTTGAGGACTCCAGTGGATGAAAAGCAATATCTACCAATCTTTTGAGGCGATTGTCACCCCCTGAAATAATCTTGTCTTCATCCAGGTTGATATTAATCCCGTTTTCCACGAACTCCGGAACTCCCTGAGCTTTCAGGCGATAAGCATACTCTTTGGACATATCTGCCTGAGCTGACCCAGAGGTATAACATTCCACGTAAAATCTGGTTGTCCCTGAAGCTGTAGAGGCGGTACTCATCAGAGCTACCAATGCCATACCCTTGGTAATCCATTTAACGCCTTGTATAACTTTCACTGAAAAACCTCTAGTGCTGTTTATAACCCACATAGGAGGGTTAAAGAACGCGATCGCAGCGACTTCTGCGCCAGTCTTGGCTTAAGGCGCTAGTCGTTGAATCTTCCAAGTGCCATCCTCACTACGGCGATAAAGTAACCTATCATGCAGCCGACTAGGACGGCCTTGCCAAAACTCAATCTCGTCTGGAATAACCCGGAAACCTCCCCAATGTGGCGGACGCGGAACCTGTTTATTTTCGTATTCCTCCTTCAACTGCTCCAACCGACGCTCTAGCACCTCGCGGCTATCGATAACTTGACTTTGATTAGAAGCCCAAGCACCCAGTTGAGAGCCTTTTGGACGGCTCTGAAAATACTCATCCGACTCAAGTTCCGAAACTTTCTCAACACGCCCTTCAATCCGTACTTGCCGCTCCAGCTGAGTCCACCAAAACGCGATCGCGCCCCAAGGATTCTGTACCAACTGCTGCCCCTTGTGACTTTCGTAGTTGGTATAAAAGACAAAGCCCCGCTCATCATAGTCTTTCAACAGCACTATCCGGGCATAAGGCTTACCATCCGTTGTCGCGCTGGCAAGCGTCATCGCATTCGGTTCCGGTAACTGGGCTGCTAGTGCCTGGTTAAACCAGGTTTTAAATTGCTCGAAAGGATTGGGATGCACTTCCGTTTCACTCAACCCCTGGAAGGTGTACTCTTTGCGCAAATCAGCTACGCTTATGTCCATCTTTCGTTTCCTCTCGTTGTCCTTCTAGTCTGGTCGATTACTGGCAAACTTAGGTTATATATTCTGCCTAGATGAGCCGCTACCACTGGGTTTCTACGATGCACCGTTCAGCCTCCTTCCAACGCCTCCTACTTCTTGGTCTAAGTGGCCCACTTTTGGCGATCAATATTTGGATTTTGTCTCAAGTCTTTCTCTATTTTCATCAACTGATTACGGTGCTAATCATTGCGGCAATTCTCGCCTTTCTCTTGAACTACCCTGTCCGGATCTTAGAGCGGTTTTACCGGAATCGGACTCATGCAGTAACCGTCGTTTTGCTATTGACCTTGGCACTGTTTGCCATTCTGGGGATCACACTCGTGCCAATTGTGATTAACCAAACCTCCGAACTGTTAAACAATATCCCAGCCTGGTTAAAAGCCAGTAATGAAAATCTCGTCCGGTTGGACACCTGGACAAAAGCGCGTCGTTTGCCACTCGACCTTGAGGTTCTTAGCAGAAGCATTAATGCTCGCATTGAAAGTCAAGTGCAGGTTCTGGCGACTCAAGTTGTTGGATTAGCCTTAGGAACACTGTCTGGACTACTAGACAGCATATTGGTAATCGTTCTGGCCTTTTATATGCTGCTGTATGGCAAAAAGCTCTGGGAGGGTATAGTGAACTTACTGCCGCCTCAAATCGGCTTACCCTTTAGCGAATCCCTGCGGATAAACTTTCAGAACTTTTTTATCAGCCAAATCCTGCTGGGATTGTTCATGGTGGCAACACTCATCCCAATATTTTTGATTATGGAGGTGCCATTTGCCCTACTGTTTGCCTTGTTAATTGGTATCGGTGAATTGATTCCCTTCATTGGCGCAACTTTGGGGATTGGTCTAGTGACCCTTTTGGTCATGCTTAATAATTTTTGGTTGGCGATTCGAGTGGCAATTGCCGCCATTGTCATGCAGCAAATCAAAGACAATATCCTAGCTCCGAGATTAATGGGCGAGTTTATCGGACTCAATCCCATCTTAATTTTCGTTGCTTTATTAGTGGGATTTAAGGTCGCTGGGGTGTTAGGCGTAATTATTGCCGTCCCCCTTGCTGGAACCATTAAAGGCACCCTCGATGCTATCGGCTTACTGTATCAGTCCCAAGTAATCGCAACTGAGACTGTTTCCGATGAACCATCTAACCCAGTCAGCCGTGAGGAGTGATATCGAACCCTATTCAAAATCAGGCTTGAACAGGAGTGTTGTGAGAAACAATTACGAAAAATCCCAAGTCAAACCTGTAAAAAGGGCGGATTCTTCATTTTCTCTCTTGTAAAATTAGCAAGCAACTGCGAGGTTAAGGATTCAGTTGATGCGACAGATAAATTTTTTGATTATTTTTGCTGTGTGTTTGGCTTTGGTTTTGTTTAGCTTGGAAAACACTGAGCCTGTAGTTATTCGCATTGTTGATGGCATCCAGGTTCAAGCACCCCTGTCAATAGAACTGATTTTGGCGATGGGACTTGGCGCTTCCCTTGCCTGGATCTTTAGCATCTGGACACGATTGCAGCAGCAACTGGCGTCCTATCGAGCTATGCGCCAGATCCGCTCCAAAGAAGAACGCATTCAAAAATTAGAGCAGGATGTCGAACGTTACAAGGCAGAGGTTGAAGAGCAACAGCTACCTGTGCTATCGGCATCTAAATCCCTGACAGAAGGAACACTGGTAGAGTGACTAAACAGTTGTTAGTTTGTAGTTGTTAGTTGCTTAGATAGCTAGTGATGAACAACTAACAATTCGTACCCCTTCTCTTTCCCCAGATGGGCTAGACTTCGTCTCGCTTATGCCTAAAAGGTACGACTGCCAAGAGCGCTAACGCTCCGATACGCTAACATCTGTGGGTTCACCAACAACTAACAACTAACAACTCACGCCCTTTCTTTTGACTGGAACACCTGCCACCGAAGCGATCGCCCTCCTCATTGAGCTGGCACAGCAGGGGGAAATTAACCCCTGGGATGTCCAAGTCATTGAGGTAATTGACCGCTATTTAAGTACACTAGCACTGGGGAGTGACGCTGAACCGGGACGCCGTGACGCTGACTTATCCCAGTCAGGTCAGGCTTTTTTATGGGCGTCAATGCTAGTCTTACTTAAAGCTGACACCCTGGTGCGTCTAGAGGAACCGGAAGACCAGGAACTAACTGAGGCAGACGAAGAAATCGACGCAGGGGTCGAAACTCGCTTGCCACTGCATCTAGAGCGCCATCTGCGCCGCCGGAGAGCCGCTCCACCACCCAAAAGACGCCCAGTGACGCTGTCTGAGCTAATTGATCAGTTGCAGCAGATGGCAGCCCAACTGGGTGAAGTCCCCTCGCCCTCCCGCGCCCTTCGCCCCCGTCCTCAGTCTCGGACTCAAGCCGCTAAAGCGATCGCTCACTTAGCTCATGATGAAAATCTGACAGAAATTGCAACAAGGCTGGAAGTCTTTATCTCCCGTCATTGGCAAAAAATAGCAGCGGGAAATGATTGGCTGAATTTAGACCAGTTGCTAGAGTGGTGGACGTTGTCATCAACAGCGTCAGATGAAGCAGATTGCGAAGCGGCTATTGAGGCAACTGAACCGAGAGCCAATGACCGAGTAGGTGTTTTCTGGGCACTGCTTTTGTTATCGGCTCAGTCTAAGGTTGAGTTATCCCAAGAGGAGTTCTACCAAGACTTAAAAATCCGTGCGCTGGAATGAAAAGGCAAGGGGGTATTAATTGGGCGTGGGGCTTTGAAGCTTGGGCAAGCTTAACTTCTTAGGAAGAATCCATTCTCTCAAGGCGTCAGGTAGCAAATACAACTTTTTATCAATCTATCGTTTTGTTAACTAATTACGGTCATCTCTCCTAGTAAATAGGAAGAAGCCTTTAGACAAAGGGTCAACGCCCTAGCGATGGACTGGTTAAAATCAGACTCAATTGACTAAACCAAACAAGTGTGGCCTAGGTTAAGGAACAAAAATTCATGAAAGCCATGATTCTGGCGGCTGGTAAAGGGACTCGTGTTCGCCCCATTACCTATACCATTCCCAAACCATTGATTCCCATCCTGCAAAAACCAGTGATGGAGTTTTTACTAGAACTACTACGACAACATGGCTTTGACCAAGTTGTCGTTAATGTCAGTCACCTCGCCGACGAAATTGAAAGCTATTTCCGCGACGGGCAGCGATTCGGCGTCCAGATTGCTTATTCTTTTGAGGGTTGCATTGTCGATGGTCAACTAGTTGGAGAAGCGCTTGGCTCTGCCGGTGGAATGCGTCGCATTCAAGACTTTTCGCCGTTTTTTGACGATACGTTTGTAGTTCTGTGCGGTGATGCCCTGATTGACCTCGACTTAACAGCAGCGGTTAAGTGGCACAAACAAAAGGGAGCAATTGCTACGGTAGTGACGAAAACCGTGGAACGAGAGCAAGTTCCCAGCTATGGCGTTGTTGTCACGGATGAGACAGGTCGGATTAAGGCTTTTCAGGAAAAGCCCTCAGTTGAGGAAGCTCTCAGTACCAATATCAACACAGGCATTTATATTTTTGAGCCGGAAGTATTAGATTATATACCTTCTGGTCAGGAATATGACATTGGCAGTGAGCTATTTCCCAAGTTGGTGGCAATGGATGCTCCTTTTTATGCCGTGCCTATGGATTTCCAGTGGGTGGATATTGGCAAAGTGCCAGACTACTGGCAGGCGATTCGCAGTGTTCTGCTGGGAGAAGTTAAGAATGTGTCGATTCCAGGACACGAAGTGGCTCCAGGAATCTACACTGGGTTGAACGTGGCCGTGAATTGGGACAAGGTTGACATCACGGGACCCGTTTATATTGGTGGTATGACCCATATTGAAGATGGGGCGAAGATTATTGGACCAACGATGATTGGTCCTAATTGCTGGGTCTGTAGCGGCGCAACCGTTGATAACAGCGTGATCTTTGAATACTCTCGCTTGGGAGCAGGAGTGCGCTTGGTGGATAAGCTGGTATTTGGACGCTACTGCGTGGACAAGACGGGTGCGACAATTGATGTCCAGGCGGCAGCTCTAGATTGGCTGATTACTGATACCCGTAGAAGTATCCCAGCCCAGGAACCAGCAGAGCGACAGGCGATCGCAGAACTCCTCGGAGCCGATAGTTTAGCGGAAGAGCGATTAGCTTGAAAAGACGAGTACACACTCATTTGTGACAGTTGTTAGTTGTTAGTCAAAGAAAATAGCGACAAAGCCTTCAAGCATTAGGGTTTAGCAGCTAGCCAGCATCTACTTAACTAACAACGAAAAACTAACAACTAACAACTGTCTAATCGCTCAAGTAAGTGTAGCTACCCAAACTCTGCTCGTAGTTTCGTAGCAGCAGTTGAGCTTCTTCTAGGGTGATGCGGTTCTCTTTCAGTGCTTGCTCAGTGCGGCGGCGGATACTCTCTACCAAGTCTTCGGCATCGTACTGCACATAGCCCAAGACTTCTGTTACCGTATCACCCTTAACAACCTGTTCAATTTCGTAGCCTCTGGGCGTCAATTGGATGTGGACGGCGTTTGTGTCACCAAAAAGGTTATGTAAATTGCCCATAATCTCCTGGTAAGCACCCGCAAGGAATAGACCCAAGTAATAGGGTTCTGTGGATTTTAGATTTTGGCTTTTGGATTTTGGATTGGAGATGGGGCGGGAAACGCTCTCCTGCTTTTGTACATCCTGGAGAGGATGTAGTTCCAGCACCGATTTAACATCCCGCAGGTCGATAAATTGGGCAATCTTACCATCACTGTCACAGGTAAGATCAGCCAGGATACCCCGACGTGTTGGTTCTTCATTGAGTCGGTGGATGGGCATGATCGGAAATAGCTGGTCAATTGCCCAGGAATCTGGCACGGATTGAAAGACTGATAAATTGACGTAATAAATCGACGCCATGATTTTTTCCAAATCTTCTAGGTCGTCGGGAACGTAGTCCTGAGTCCTGGCAATTTCAAGAATCTTCTGACAGCAAGCCCAATACAGCTGTTCAGCTCTAGCACGCTGGGTGATACTAAGGTAACCCAAACTAAACAGGCTTTTAGCTTCTTCGTTGAACTGGATAGCGTCGTGGTAGGCCTCCTGGTAATTCTCGACGCTGATCGTACGGTAGGTTTCCCATAGGTTGCGGATAATCAAATGCTCTTTTTCCTGCAAGGGTGCAGGTGTTTCAGAGTGGACATCACTGGTGCCAAGAACGTCGAAGATCAGGACAGATTGATGGGATGCGATCGCCCGACCACTCTCACTAATCAGCACGGGTACGGGTATCTGACGCCCCTCGCAAGCTTCCTTCACCTCAGCAACAATGTCATTGGCATAGTTCTGCATATTGTAGTTTTTTGAGGCATGGAAGTTAGTTTTGGAGCCGTCGTAGTCAATGCCTAAGCCACCACCAACATCGAGATAGTGCATATTGGCACCCAGGGCGTTAAGCTCAACGTAAATCTGGCTGGCTTCTCGGATAGCGTCTTTGATTACGCCGATTGCCGAGATTTGAGAGCCGATGTGGAAGTGCAATAGCTGCAATGAGTTGAGCATCCCAGCCTCTCGTAGCTGCTCAACGCAGGTGAGAATTTCAGAAATTGACAGACCGAATTTAGCGCGATCGCCTGCGGAGTCTCCCCAACGCCCTGTACCTTTTGTACTCAACTTTGCTCGAACACCCAGTACAGGTTCGATTTCAAGCCGACGCGCGGCGTCAATCACCAGCTGTACTTCTTCTAGTTGCTCCAGGACAATCATCGCTTTCTGTCCCAAGCGCGTCGCTAACAGGGCTGTTTCGATATATTCTCGGTCTTTATAGCCATTACAAATTAGCAGGGAATTTGGCGTCTTCAGCGTTGCCAGGGCAATCATTAATTCAGGTTTGGAGCCGGCTTCCAGACCGAATTGATAAGGTTGACCAAATCGCACTAAATCTTCAACAAGATGCCGTTGCTGGTTGCACTTGACCGGAAAGACACCTTGGTACTTGCCGGGGTATTTGTAGCGGGCGATCGCTTTCGCAAAACAGGCATTCAACCGCTCGATTCGGTCTTCCAAGATATCTGAAAAGCGAATCAACAGTGGCAGTCCCAAATTACGCTGCCGCAGCGCCTCCACTAATTCCAACAAATCTAAAGAGCCACCGCGATCGCCTTTGGGAGACACTGTGATATGACCTGCGGCGTTAATTGAAAAGTATGGCTCCCCCCACCCCTGAATTCGATAGAGCTTTTCACTGTCCTCAATCGTCCAGGATGATGGTGGTGTTTGCCAAGAATGC
>DATNPI010000626.1:0-3972 GCA_036703325.1 Coleofasciculaceae cyanobacterium | reverse complement strand
CCGTATCGACACTGCCCTGCCCGTTCGCCACTGCTCAAAATCGTCTCGGCATTGTCTAAGATTAGCAGACACCGTGAGGAGCGTAGGCATTCCATCAACTTTGATAGTTTCCCATCCAGGCTACTGGGCATCACCAGGTCTTCTCCCCGCACCCGCAGCACAAATGACAGTATACTCTCCAGCAACTCCTCCAATGGTGGTGCATTACGCAGACTTCGCCACACCACTATCTCAAACTCAGTTTGAATTTGCCGTGCCAGCTTCACTGCCAGCGTACTTTTGCCAATTCCGCCAATGCCCAGCAGTACCAGTAATCTGCAATGCTCTTCTAGACTCCACTGCCGAAGCTGGAACAATTCCTCCTCTCGCCCATAGAATTGGGACACATCTGCTGCTTCCCCCCAGTCCTGCTGCGGGTTCTCCTGACAGGTGTTCAATTCCTCAAATGAGGACGTAGGGTGAGTATAGTCACTCTTGCTCAACTCCAACTTAAAGGCTCGGAAGGCATACTGCAACGACTGCTTGTCCACAGGCTCTGTACGTCTTAGCACCTTGGTAATGGTGTGCAGAGCCAAAGTCGTGCGATCGCTTAGTTCCTCAAGAGTGAATCGGTTTCCATAGTTTTCATCAAACTCAGCTTGGGTTTTGGCAGCTTGGAACTTGTCCCAGCCATGAAAGGTGAGGATAACTCCCCGGACGCGTCTAGCTTTAGAGGGAGATTTGGAATTCGTTGAGCGGCGATTTGACTTTTCTAAAGAGAGATTTTCTACAGAAGAAAGAGCGTGCATATCTTAGTGTCCTATCTAGTAATGGCCGTAGAGCTGAAAATGAGACTTGTGTAGTTTTGAAACAATAAACAACGACTACTTGAACGATAATTGAGAACAAATTCATTTTGTGTCTCAAAATTCAGCCGTATCTTCAGCCATCCGCTTCAAAATAGTCAGGATTTACAACTTAATTCTTCAATTTGTTCAACCTGGGTGACTCCTGAAGATCATCCAAGCTACGCTCGATACAATACCCATTCCTGGCTGGCTGATGAGTACCGAAGAGATATCACAACTGATCGGAGTAGCAAACAATCAAATTCTTGCTAAAACGGGCAAGGTCTTAGGGGATATCCAAGAGTGCATCCTCGAACAAGCCTTGCAAGGAAGCAAACTCAAGGATATTCGCGTGATTGGGTACGCTGACAGCACCATCCAGAGGGTCTTTTGCCCCGAACTTTGGGAGCTACTGTCAAACGCTACAGGGCAGAAAGTAAGGGTCAATACGGTTCAACTTGTGCTACAGAAACTGTTGAAGGAGTCAAACCCAGACAGTTTAAAGAAAGAAGACAGTTTTTCTGCATTTTTAGCTCCTCCTTCATCCTCTCCACCTTCTCCACAGCCTTCTAATCTACCTTCTCCACAGTCTTCTAAACGGGTGCTGCACAACTTACCCGCTCCGAGTTGTACAAGCTTCATTGGTCGCAAAGAGGAAGTTGCTCGATTGATGGAACTGCTTTCACCCAACCACGCTGCCCACTTGATCAGTATTGATGGCATCGGCGGTGTAGGGAAGACAACCTTAGTTGTGGAAGCCGCTTATCGTTGCCTGCGTACCAGTTATGGTGATGGAGCTTTCCTAGACGTACCTACCTTTGAGGCGATTATCTTTACCTCTGCCAAAGAATCCTACCTGACTCCCTTTGGTGTTTTGAAAAGCCTTGCTCCTCGACGCACACTCAACGACATTTTCCGACAGATCGCTCGTACTCTAGACGACTTAGACATCACCGGAGCCAGTTTTGTAGAGCAAGTAGACCTGATTAAAGATTCTCGATCGCACCAGCGCACCCTGCTGATTGTGGACAATCTGGAGACGGTCGAAAACCAGCAGGATGTCCTTGCCTTTCTGTACGAACTGCCACCTACGGTGAAAACTGTCATCACTACCCGTGAACAAATTATGTTTGTCCCCGTCCGTTTGACCTCATTGCCCCAGCCAGATGCTCTCCACTTGATTCAGTATGAAGCGCAAGAGAAAGGAGTAACCCTGAGTCCAGAAGATTCTCAGGCTCTCTACAAAGGAACTGGAGGCGTTCCAGTCGCCATCAGTTATGCCATTGGACAGTTAGCCAATGGCTTCCCAATTGAGGAAGTCCTAGAACGGATGTCTCAAACCACAGGGGATGTTGCTCGTTTCTGCTTTGAGAGTTCAGTGAAACCACTTCGAGAACAAGCAGCGCACAAGCTCCTGATGGCGCTTGCCCTATTTCCCATGCCTGCACGGCGAGAAGCCCTTGTCCAAGTGGCAGTACCGGATGCTGAACCTGATGTCGTCAAGAACGCCTTAGCTAGATTGCGAGGACTTTCGTTGGTAAGGCATGAAGAAAACCGCTATGGCATTTTACCCTTAACCAGAGAGTATGCGCTTGCTGAATTGGTTGCTCACCCTGACTTTGAGCGTGAAGCACGCGATCGCTGGATCGGCTGGTACTTAAGCTTTTCTGAAAAGTATAGAGGACAAGATGCCCAGGGGTGGCAGGCTCAGTTTGAGGGGCTAGAAGAGGAATGGTTGAATCTACAAGCTGTCATTGACTTTTGTGTGGTTGAAGGACGCTGTGCCGCTCTGCTCGATCTTTGGCGGAACACGAAGGCATACACTCATATCATGGGTAGCCGAAAAAGTCGTTTGGGGCACTGGGATGATCGCTTGATTTGGACGGCATCGCTGATTCAAACAGCCGAACAACGAGGCGATTGGTCAATCCTTGCAGAGATTGTCGTGGATCGAGGTGAGACACTCACGGCAATGGGGAAACCCGCTCAGTTGGAAGAAGCCGATTCACTTTTCCTGAAAGCTTGGGATCTACGGCAGTATCAAGATCGATTCTTTGAGATGAATTTGTCTAAACATCTGGCGATTCTCCGGATTCAACAAAAACGATTTGATGAAGCCCAATCGTGGCTCAACCAAACATTAGGGTTGTTAGAGGACACTGAACTTCCAGAGGAAAAACGACTGCGATGTTTGACACAAATCCGTTATTATCAAGCTGAGATCTGCTTTAAGCAAGAAGCCTACGAGCGAGCCAAGGTACTGTTCGCTGAAGCACTCAATTATGCTCAGACCATTGATTGGCGGCGAGCCATCTTTTCTATTCAAAATTGGCTAGCTGACATTGCAATTGTGCAAGGAGAACTGGACAGCGCTCACAAACTTCTGACAGAAGGATTATATGTTGCCCAAGTCAACCAAGATAAGGTTCGCATTGCATTCTGCCAATATTCATTAGCGAGTCTAGCCAGAGCGCATGGAAATCTGGCTGAGGCACGGCAGTGGGCAATTGAAGCGTTTAACAACTTTGAGGTTCTAGGAATGCTACCAGAAGCAGAAGAGATACGTACCTTAATCCTCACTCTCGATACGGCTCTTTCAGGAGGCAGCTAACAGCCTGAAATAATATGAACTCGATGCACACCACTCAGCAAATTAGTACTTTGTATTGATTTAGTTTTTCTTCTCAGTCGCCAGCCAAGCACGTAGAACTTCCGCAACTGACCAAGCTTGGGCAATGCAACCTTTAGGTTCCATTGGTTCATCCCCATCGAAAATTTCGCTGATAGTTCCTAGCCCTGCGGTGCGTAAGTGATGCTTCATCGGCTCAAGAAACTCACGGGTTTTTACTGGATCATTGAAGACACGCAAGTGAGCTAAGACAAACGGACCTATCAGCCATCCCCAGACTGTTCCCTGGTGATATGCTTCGTCGCGGTACTGCTGTGATCCACCGTAATGACCTTTATATTGCTGCTTATCGTCAGGAGTGAGACTGCGTAAACCATGAGAGGTGAGAAGGACTCGCCCACAAATCTCAACTACACTCCGCTGTTGCTCTGGTGTAAGCGGGCTTTCCGGTAAAGATACGGCAAACAACTGGTTGGGTCGCAGGGAGTCGTCATTACCATTAGGACCGTCCAGAAC
>DATNPI010000594.1:0-3354 GCA_036703325.1 Coleofasciculaceae cyanobacterium | reverse complement strand
ACAAGCTATTACCGCCCAATTCTGGCTGGAAGCTGCAATATGCTAATGCGATCAATAACAAAGGGCAGATTGTAGGTTATGGCACATTTGAAGGTCAAACCAGAGCTTTCCTCTTAAAGCCTTTGAAGGTTTCTCCATAAGAGAGAAGAGCATTAAACATATTGCTCCTATGGGCGGAACTGTTAGGCTGAGTTTGGCTATCTCTGCCAGGTTGTGACAGAGGATGGCACTCCCTTCAAAGCATTGCCGATGAGAAGCGATCGCGTTTTGGCTGTCTGGTATAGCTGTCACCATAAAGGTTAGGACAGATCTAACGGTTGAAACAACCACGTATCAGTAATAAACATAAAAGCCCTCTGCCCTCTGCATAAGAGCCTTTTGCTATATAAGGTGGAGTGCGATCGCTCCTTTTGTGTCCTCTGAGATAGAAGCGGCGATGTCTGCTCAAGGACAAGCTTTGCTGCGCAAGAGAGCGATCGCGAAGCGCTGCTGGAAAGCCAATCGCAACGCCTCTACTGAATCAGTGAATCTACCAACTCCACTGCACCCAGCGCTTTTAGCGTAGCTTTCTGGGCATCCGTTAAACCCGTGACACCTGTAATGTTCATGCCTTCGTAGGGTTTGGGGACTGCTAGCGTTTTTAGGCAATCACCTGTCTTTGCATCCCAAAGCTTAATCGTCTCATCTTGACTGGCACTAGCAAGCATTTGAGCATCCCGACTGAAGGCAACCGACCAAACCCAATTATCGTGTCCCTGGAGAACTTTCAGGCATTCACCAGTACTAACATCCCATAACCTCACTGTTCGATCGTGACTGCCAGTTACCAACCTTGTACCATCAGGACTAAACATGACTGAGACTACCATGCTGTCGTGTCCCTGTAGAGTTTTCAGGCATTGTCCCGTAGTGACATCCCAAACCTTCACGGTATTGTCAGCACTGCCAGAAGCCAGGATATTATCAGAAGGACTAAACGCAACTGACCAAACCCAACTTGTATGTCCGATGCAAGTTCTCAAGACTTCCCCTGTAGTGCTATCCCAGAACTTTACGGTACTATCAGCACTGGCAGAAGCCAGGATGTTATCAGAAGGACTAAATGCAACTCTAAACACCCAACCCTTATGTTCGGTGCAAGTTTTGAGACACTGCCCTGTTTTGATATTCCAAAGCTTTACAGTATAGTCGCCACCGCTACTTGCCAACGTTTTACCATCAGGACTGATAGCGGTTCCCCAGAGCCAAGAAGTATGACCTTGGAACGTTTTAAGGCACTGTCCTGTCGTAGCATCCCATAACTTTACGATAGCGTCATAAGAGCTACCTGCTATGAGATGACCATCCGGGCTATAGGCAATGGACACGATCCGAGGACTATGTTCCCGTAAGCTTTTAAGACACTGCCCCGTTTTGGCATTCCATAGTCTGAGTGCGCGATCGCCACTGGCAAACGTCTCACCTTGAGGAGAGAAAGCCACTGAATACACTGGACTGCTTTGACCGTGTACTGTTTTCAGACATTGACCCGTGCTAGCATCCCACAGTTTAACCGTATGGTCTTCACCACAACTCGCTACAGTTTTGCCATCAGAACTAAAAGCCACCGATGAAACCCGCCCGCTGTGTGCTTGCAGCGTTTTCAGACACTGACCTGATACAACGTCCCACAATCTAACTGTCCAGTCTTCACCACAACTGGCTAAGGTTCTGCCGTCAGGACTAAAGGCAACTGACAACAATGGTTGCGTGTGTGCTTGGCAGATGCGCAAACACTTGCCTGTACTGATATCCCAGTAACGTACCAAGGAATCATCACCGCCACTCGCTATTGTTTTACCATCCGGACTGAAGGCAACTGACTTTACTTGAGCGCTATCACTCTGGAATGTTTTCAGGCATTGTCCTGTACTGACATCCCATAACTTCATAGTATTGTCAGCACTGCTACTGGCTAAAATCCCCCCTAGCCCCCCTTGATAAGGGGAGATCGGGCTGAACGCAACCGACCACACTTGACCTAAGTGTCCTTGCAACGTCTTCAAGCATTGTCCGGTATTCAAATCCCAACAGCACACAGTTCCATCACCACTGCCGCTAGCTATGCTTTGACCATCTGGGCTGAAAGCAACTGACCATACATTACTAGTATGTCCTTGCAACACCTTTAGACATTGCCCAGTGCTGCAATCCCATAACTTCACAGTACCGTCTGCACTACCGCTGGCGAGCATCCGGCTATCTGGGCTGAAAACAACAGAAAACACTAAACTGGCGTGTCCTTTGCTACTTATCAATAGCTGAGTTTCTGGGAGTTGCCATAAGTGAATCTCACCATTTGTATCACCCATTGCTAGCAGTTTTCCATCTGGACTAAAGGCAACTGACAAACCACTACCAAAGTTTTCAGCAAAAACAGAAGTAGATAAATCAGCACCAGCAAAGTTTATCTGATGTAGATTTGCATCTTGTAAATAAGCTTGCCAAACCGTCAAATTAGAAAAATTCCACCTGCTTAAATCTGTCTGCATATGCAGCAAGAGATTAATAATGTTACCAGCTGCATATCCTGTTTCTCGTGCTGGCTTTCTTCGTAGGGATGAGAGAATTAGATTTAACTGATTTTCTAGGTTTTGGTTGTTTTCAAAAGTAGAGAGTAGCCGTTCGGCAATGGGTTTGAGGATGAGGCGAACTTGCGGATCTCTCACGTAGTCTTTCGCTTGGGCTTTGAGCAGGGCATGGCTCTTGAAAAGGGCTAACTCGTTGGTAGTTACCTCTTGGCAGACCTGTTCGATTAACTGTTCTGTCATGTATTCCATGACGACGGGTTGTTGAGTAAAGCCGTCTGAGGTTTTTTCAAGGAGCGATCGCCTACCAAGAGAAGCCAAGGTTTCTATGAGTTCATTGGGCGATATTTTTCTGACTAAATCCTTATGTAATTCTAACAGCGAGACTGGCTCTCGATTGATGGTTAGCCAGTACATTAGCTCTTTTTCTACAGTAGATAGACGAGCAAATTGTCGGTCTAAAAGATTGCGAATATCATCAAAAACTAACGTACCTTGATTCAATAATTCTAAAAATTGGGAAACATTACTATTAAACAAGTCTCGAATAGCTGGAGCGACTATCTTTAAAGCCAAGGGATTTCCAGCATAGTGTTCAATCAACGACTTCCACTCGTCGTCTGACCCCCAGAAGGAACCTCTGTCCTGAAAAATTTTCCGCCCTTGTGCTGTTGGCAAACCTGCCAGCTGTAATGAGCGCACCGGTAAGTTTTCACCTTCAAGGGCTGCCAGTTCTTTTGGTTTCTCTCGACTGGTTAGCACCAGACAGCTATTGTGACGTTCTTCT
>DATNPI010000579.1:0-3339 GCA_036703325.1 Coleofasciculaceae cyanobacterium | reverse complement strand
TTTCCCATTCCGTGGAGTCCAGCATCAGCGGTAATGTAACATTTGTTACCAAGCGAGACACCAATTCGTGCATATCCCGCACGCCATCACGCCCGACATAATCCACGTTCACATCAAGGACGTGGGCACCTTCCCGTACTTGCGACTTCGCCAAAGAAACCAGTCCATCCCAATCTTCAGCATTCAATAAATCGCGGCACTTCTTGGAACCACTGGCATTCAATCGTTCCCCCACAATCAGGAACGAGTTATCCTGCTCATAAGGTTGGGCACTGTAAATCGATGCTGCCGAGGGTTCAAACTGAGGATGCCGTTCTTTCGGCTTCAGACTTTGACCAATTTCTGCTAATTGTTGAATATGATCCGGGCGCGTACCGCAACAGCCACCAATCACCTGCACGCCCAAATCTTCTACAAAATGCATCAGCGCCATCCGCAGTTCCATCGGCGTCAGCTTGTAGTGGGCATGACCCCCGACGTTTTCCGGTAGTCCTGCATTGGGGATACAGGAAACGACAAACGGCGAATGCTCTGACAAGTATTTAATATGATCTACCATCCGGTCTGGGCCAGTAGCACAGTTCAGACCGAGGATGTCAATCGGGTAACGCTCTAAAATCGTTAGCGCTGCATTAATTTCTGACCCCAACAGCATCGTGCCTTGGGCTTCCATCGTCACTGACACCATCAGCGGCAATCGTGCGCCTTTCTGTTCAAATACCTCTTCAACCGCATTCAGCGCTGCCTTAATTTGCAGAACATCTTGACACGTTTCGATAATCAACAAATCAGCCCCACCGTCATACAGCCCTGTGGCTTGCTCTGCAAACGAGGCTTTCATCGTGTCGTAGTCAATATGCCCTAGCGTCGGCAATTTAGTTGTTGGCCCTATCGAACCGGCAACAAATCGGGGCTTCTCTGGCGTGGAATACTCAGCCGCCACACGCTTTGCCAATTCTGCTGCTTTCTTATTCAGAATATAGGCTTGGTCGGCAAGGTCATACTCTGCCAGCACAATCGACGCACCGCCAAACGTATCTGTCTCAATCACATCTGCCCCAACTTCCAGAAAGCCCCGATGCACTTTCTCCACGGCTTCTGGCTTCGTCATGACCAGGTACTCGTTACAGCCTTCGTACTGCGCCCCGCCAAAGTCTTCTGGTGTCAGGTTTTGCGTCTGGAGTGAGCTTCCCATTGCGCCGTCAAAGACGATTACAGGGCGTTCCGGGCGATAGAGGCGAGTCAGGAAGGGGCTGTTCATAGACGGCTGTCTTTACGGTGATTGGGTTAGGCTTTGGATGATTAGCTTAATATATTGTGCAAAATTTTAGAGCGATCAGGAGCGCACAAAACGATGAATGTGCAGACAGTGACGACATCTACTCTCCGGCAAGAGTCGGTTCTCGCAGAAGCAAGAGTTGTTTTGAAGGGCGTTAGTTGGGCAACGTATAAGGCGTTAATGGCAGATATTGGAGAAGACAGAGCCTGTAGAATTGCCTATGACCAAGGAATGTTAGAAATTATGGTTCCCTACGAACAACATGAAGAACCTAAAATATTGATATCAAGCTTTGTGGAAGCTTTAGTAGACGAGTTGGAAATCGAGATTAGACAACTTGGTGCTTTAACTCTGGAACGAGAAGACTTAACCCGTGCTGTAGAACCTGACACTTGTTTTTATATTCAAAATGAGTCTTTAGTTAGAGGTAAAGAGATTAAATTACCAGACGTCCCACCGCCAGATTTAGTTGTGGAGTCGGACTACACTCATTCTTCTTTAAATAAATTCAATATTTACGCGGCACTGGGGGTTCCCGAACTTTGGAGATACCGCCAGCAGACTTTACAGGTTTATCAACTGGTTGAGGGGAAATATGAGCAAGCCGCTAAAAGTCTAGCTTTTCCCTTCTTGCCAATCGTGGAAATTCCAGGATTTATAGAGCAAAGCAAAACAATTGGACAAAGGTCAGCTGTGCGTTTATTTCGGACACGAATTCGAGAAATCTTGCAAAGTAGCGAGGGATAAAGGCAGCAGTTAATGACTATTTTGACTTCTTATCCCCCGATGACATTCGGTTAAGGGAACGCGAGTTGGCATTAAAAGTATTCTCTACGAGTATATTCATCGCAAGCTAAGTCCCGAGGAAATTGAGCCTAAGTTTCGGACTGTGACGTTGGAGCAAGTTTACGCGACTTACTCATCTGCCTCGGCGTAGATAGCAAGCTTATGCAAGCTTATGTGAAGTGGGAGTAGGAGCGCTTATCTTCCCATTAGAACTCTATCAATCCAGCGCTCAAGTTCAGGTCTTTCTACTTTGCCCAGAATATACTTGTCGCGTGTGATACGTGCGATCGCATCTCTGGTGAGGAAGGTAGTCGTTACTATAATTCCCTTACTAGCTTTCATTTCCTGCCTAGTATCCGCAAGCTCTCGGATTACTCCGATTCCGACTGGTTTCCCAGATTCACGTTTTTTAGCCTGCCATACACCCTTAATAAAACCTATATTCTCAATTTCTTTAGTCGCAATAATATCTGCACCTCCATCTTTACGCCCTTTGCCAAGTTGAACATCATACCCATCCTTCTCTAGCAATTCTGCAACTAATTCTTCAAGTTCGCGCCAATGTAATCCACCAAGGTCAATTTTTCTTTCCCTGAGTTTTTCAAGAACACCAAGAAATGGGGATAGAGGAAAAATCTGCCGTCTAGTTTGTTCTGAAAGAAGATCAAGCTGTTCATAACGCTCTTGTTCAGCATGGATAATGTCAGTGTTGGAAATGTTGTCGCTGTTAGGAATGAGGATGAGACGCGGAACATCATCCCCACCTAGCCACATACGAGTGTCTGTCCAACCGGAAACTTCCTCTTGGAAATCTGAAAACTGTTCTTCGGCTAGCTCAATACCACTACTGTCGGGATCAGCTAGTACATCGAAGATTTCTGCTTCAAGGCTAAGGCAGTTAAAAATGAAGTCATCAACTTCATTGCTCGTAGGTGGACTGTGATACTCAGCATTCAGTGGATAGTTATCGTCTAACGCTACACGCCGCCAGTGGATAGTTGGATAGATGAGCCTAGTAATTTCATCGCGTAGATAGGCTGAAGTGTAGAAATCGCTCACAGTAGATTGCTCCTTGTTTGCTGGCTGCCACAATTTAATGTTTACTTGATTGATTTGGCTGGAAATTGTATCTATCTAACCCTAACCGCCACTACATTTCCTCGCGAGAGATAGCGCGAAACTAAATTGCTGGTGCGATAGAAAAGAATGCTCTCAGGCTTATCACTCCCAACTGCTTAGGGGTATTGAACGACAATTCCTAACGCCAATACAAT
>DATNPI010000577.1:0-3944 GCA_036703325.1 Coleofasciculaceae cyanobacterium | reverse complement strand
ATCGCCCCCACTTTCAAGATTCCCAAGGGTGAACACTACGTCCGTGTGGAGAGTGGCAAAGGAGAATTAGGAATTTTCATCGTTGGGGATGATAACGTCTTCCCTTGGCGCTGGAAGATTCGTGCAGCGGATTTCGTCAACTTGCAAATCTTGCCCCATATCCTGCGGGGTGTGAAGGTTGCCGATATCATGGCGATTCTCGGCAGTATTGACATCATTATGGGTTCAGTAGACCGCTAAAGAAGGTGATGTACTTCCTTCGCCGTCCTGCCGGGACGGCGAGGGCTTCTGTAGTTAGCAAGTGATACATCTGGAAGGTCTGCGGCAAGACAGACTTATTTATAGTGGTTCTCAGTTGTATACACCACACTGTAAGGGTAGGAAATATCCCTATTCCCTACAACAACTATGCTGAACCCAAATTAGAACCGCTGTATTTGTGAACTACCTACGCTGCCCTTACGGGTCAGACGTGGGACTTCTCGCGATTTAAGCTAAGTATTAAGCCGAGCGTAGGGACTGGGTTTGCCCGTGACGCTGTTGCAGCTGGTGCATATGGTCAAACAGCTTCCAGAGGTAAGACTCTGTTAGCCCACAAGTGACTGCTCCCCGGAGTACAACATTGAAATACCAATCGTTGGGAGCTAGTTCTTCTGATAACTTGTTTACCACAACATAGGTACGGACATTCTTGTACAGACGCCCGTGAGACTTGACATTTACCGTTTCATGTCGGTAGCCACCGCGAGGAACTTCTTCCCGTTCATCAAGGGCGTTGCTTAACCGCCAAGGCAACCGATACAATACCCCTTCAACTGAAGCGGCTGGATCGGGTACTACATCCAATACCCCACAGTTACGAAGCATAGATTTGCGATAAAAACCCAGTCGATAGCCCTTGAGGGTTGCTGGCCCAATCACAAAAGCATGGGTGTTTTCGCCGAGCGATCGCTTTAAATCCACCGGACACATACAAGAGCCATAAGCGAAGTAGTAAAATGTTGGCTCTCTGTGAGGCAGCTGTTGCACATTGGCAGGTAGCTGGGAATGTTGTAGAGACTGTGTCGGTGAATCTTGATTATCGCTAGACTGAGCGCTCATGATTGCCAAAGACTCAACTTCATTATTGCTAAAAGCAGTATAACAAACCCTCCCTATTGAATACAACTATTCCTACAGACGAACTGTAGATTAAAATACGTTAGGTATACAGCACCAGTCCAGCAATCTCCAAAATCGTCTTGGGATGGGGAAATGAATAGATTTTGCTTAGTTTGCTCAAGTTAAGACTCCTGCCCCATCAGCTCATTGCGGTCGATTTAGTGCTGCTACTACCTGTTGCGGACAATTTGATTCCAGGCTTGGATGACTTCCTGCAACTCCTTAGGCAGACGATTTTGACCCATATCGGCGTAGCGGGTTGTACCGTCTCGGCTGCTGAACGTAACTGTGATGTAATCAGCAGCACCGCTGGGTGCTGGGTAACTCAGGCCATTGAATTGAGTCAGTGGCTGCCGTTCTAGCATTTGTTTAAACTGCCGCAGCTTTTCAGGGGAAATATAGGTAATATCAGGTGTCGAACCTGTGACATTAGGGGTAATTACCTTCCGAATCATCCGCCCGTTACTGAGCAAAGTGGTTTCATAGGTTTGACCGATAAAGCCGCCACTTGAAATGGCTCGAAAAATGACATCTTCACTCAGAGGCGGTGGTAGCTCACTCTTGGGAATCGGAACTGCTCCGCTATTCCCCTGACTTGCTGCACCCTCCAACTTCAGCAAGGAACCCGATTCATTGGTGCGATAGACAAAGTTTTGTTGCCCACCCTTCACCGTCACTTGCCAGCCAGGAACGATCATCCGAGTGCAGCCTATACCTGGTTCAGCTAGTCCCAAACAGCCGTTGGGCCAATCTCGCTTTTCAGCTGTGACAATGCGTAATTGAGAAGTGGAAAGATTCGACTGCCGAGAGGCATCCTGCAAAACAGCCTTGGCAACAGAATCTGGTAAATTACGCTCACGCGGTGGTTCAGCGACGAGATCTTCCGCCCTGACTCGGGAACCCGAAGCATCAGTACGATAGGTGTGAACTTGTTGCTTGCCTTCCACAACCACCCGCCAGCCTGGTGTGATAGCGGCTAGGCACGCTTCCTCAGGGCTAGCAAGACCAAGACAGCCATCAGTCCAAGTCTCCTGTTGAGCTTTTGTAATCCTGAGCTGGAAACGTGGCACTCGTAACTGCTTAGATGCAACTTGTAAAACAGCATCAGCAATTGATTGAGGCAGTTTTGCATCACTAATATTTGATGCCCGTTCATTTAGTCTGATCTGGGAACCGTTGCGATTAGTCCGATAGACCAAGCGTTGTTTCCCACCTTCTACGGTTACCTCCCAAACTCTTTGGCCAATCTCTATGCAGGCTTCACCAGGACGGGGCAAGCCTAAACAGCCGTCAGCCTTAATCTGTACAGAGTTAACGATGCGTAGCTCAGAAGTTCGTAACCCTGTGCGTTGGGACGCTGCCTGCAAAACAGCATCGGAAACTGAGTTTGGCAAATTGCTGCTATCAGGAGAGGTCTGTTCACCTTCTGAGCGCACAATATATCCAGTGCCATCCGTGCGATAAGCCCAACTTTGGCGACCGTCAGACATGACAACGCGCCAACCGTCCTGGATGTATACTTGACCACAAGCTTGATCAGGTCTGCTAATACCGAGGCAGCTATCAGGCCAGCTTTCTTGACTGAAAGTAACTACTCTCAACTGGCCAGGAGGAGTGCTGGTGCGCCGAGATATCTCGCGACGAACGGCATCGATAACCGAACGCGGTAGCTGGCGATCGCGAGGTTGCTTTAGACTAGTAATACCTTGGGTGTTGTCTACAGAGTCAGCAACTGCGGCTTTTATGAGGGTCATACCGACACCAACGGATAAGATGCCCGTTAAAGTCACAGCAGCAAAAATCTGCTGCGTTTGACGAGTTGTTTGAGGAAAGTGTTTCATACTAATGTCTATGACACGATACGTTGCGCTCTTGAGCAGGTGGCGCAAACGTATAAGGATGTACAAATATTTAGGACGCATATACCTACGCTGTAAGTTCCGCAGTCGAGACGTCGCAGTGTGAATCTCAGGATTCAGCAGATAGGCGTAAATCAACACAAGTAGGTCAGGAGTCAGAACTCACAATTGAGTATAGGAGGGTTGAAAATAGGCGACCCCAGAGACGTTCTTTTCTATTCTCCTGACCCCTGACTCCTGACTTCTTAGATGGATATTTAATTTCGCTTACCTGCTTACTTTCAAGGATAAGTTGTCATTGCATGAATAGGGACAGTCGCGATTCGTTCTACAAATCTTGACGGGAGAGCAAAGACGCTACAGACTCCTGGTGGCGCAATACGAAACTATCAGAGACAACCAGCGCTGGAAGTTGACCTTCTGGGGCTTGTGGGGTGAAGTTGAGGCTGGAGTGAGCAAGCCAGTTGCCTTTTACACGCCATCCGATCGCATCCCCAAAGCAACACCAAGCCTTCCAATCTGTTTTCTTAGCATCCGAAATGCTTTGCCAGATACGCTTTTGTACACTTAAGCCAAAGCGATCGCTACTATAATCTCTCCAAAGTTGGTTGATAATCCGTAATTCTTGAACGGGAAACGTTTCAATATCTGCAACTCTCAACCAGCCTTCTCGTCCCGATGCTTTGAGCATCAGTGTTGCTGTTTCCTGATCTGCCAGTTGCCATTTCCCACCAGCGAGTAAATTCCGCAGTTTGTCGTAATCAGCCGGGGAAAGTCCAGGCATAACATTGCTGCTGCCCAACATTATCAGCCATTCGGCCACAGACTGAGGTCGATCTTCAGGCTTCATCGCCATGCCGTTGAGGATTGCCTGATTGACGCGATCGCTAATTTTTGGATTAAGCTTCTGGGGTGGGTCTAATG